>CAZWCU010000065.1:0-18941 GCA_964632715.1 uncultured Bifidobacterium sp.
GAGCCCCGGGCCACGTCCGCCATCCCCGACATCCGGGGCTTCATCGGCATGGTGCTCGACCAGGGCCACGCCTACCAGGCGGGGGGCGCCGTCTACTTTGACGTGTCGTCGTTCGACCGCTTCGGCCAGGTCAGCCACTACGACGAGGCGACGATGCTGGCCTACGCCGCCGAGCGGGGTGGCAACGTGGAGGACCCGAACAAGCGCAACCCGCTCGACTTCGTCCTGTGGCAGCCGTCGGCCGAGGGCGAGCCGACGTGGGACACCTTGTGGGGTCCGGGCCGGCCGGGCTGGCACGTGGAGTGCTCGGCGCTGGCGCTGCGGGAGCTCGGGACCACCATCGACCTGCACGGCGGCGGCAGCGACCTGATCTTCCCGCACCACGAGTGCGAGCGTGCGCAGAGCGAGGCCGCCACCGGCGAGCCGTTCGTGAAGCACTGGATGCACGTGGCCATGGTGTTCATGGACGGCCACAAGATGTCCAAGAGCTTGGGAAACCTGGTGTTCGTCGACAAGCTGCGCACCGAATGGGACCCGCGGGCCATCCGGCTGGCCATCATCGAGCACCACTACCGCCGCGAGTGGGAGTGGGACGACACGCTGATGCCGCGCAACGCGGCACGCATCGAGGCCTGGAGCCGCGGTGGGCATGCGGAGAGCGGTGTCATCACCGACGTGCGGGCGGCGCTCGACGACGACCTCGACACGCCGTCGGCGGTGGCCGCGATCGACGCTGCTGCCGCAGCCGGGCTCGGCGTGCACGACGCCGCGGCGTTGTTGGGCATCCTGCTCTGACCAACGCGACTATGCTCCGCGGCATGTCCTGCCCGGTGCTGTTCGCGTGAAAGCTCAGGGCGCCGGCAAGGCGCAGACCCGCTTTCGCCGGGTGGTCCGCCCGGTCGCCAAGCAGCTGTGGCAGTTCCATCTGGAAGGGTTCGACCGCCTGCCCGCGGAAGGCCCCGCCATTCTGTGCCCGAACCACGTCAGCTTCCTCGACTCCGCGTTCCTCATGCTGCACGTGCCGCGCAACATCAGCTTCGTCGGCAAGGCCGAGTACATGGACTCGTGGAAGACGAAGTTCATCTTCCCGGCGATGGGCATGATCCCCATCGATCGCGCCGGCGGCGACAAGAGCCAGGCCGCGCTCGACACGGCCGAGCGGGTGCTGCGCCGCGGCGAGTTGTTCGGCATCTTCCCGGAGGGCACGCGCAGCCGCGACGGATTCCTGTACAAGGGCCGCACGGGCGCTGCACGGCTGGCGCTGAAGGTCGGTTGCCCCATCTACCCGGTGGGTGTGGTCGGCACGCGTGAGATCCAACCGCCCGACGCGAAGCTGCCCAAGATCCGCAAGGAGTGCAGCATCACCATCGGCCGGCCGATCAACGTCGCTCGCTACAAGACCCGCGGCGACGACCACATGGTGCTGCGCCAGATCACCGACGAGCTGATGTACGAGATCCGCGAGATCACCGGTCAGGAATACCGCAACGTGTACGCCGGCAAGACCGCGGAGACGGAACCGACGCTGGTGGCGAAGGTCTCCACCGTCACCGACGCCGATGCCCGCGAGCTCGCGGTCAGCGCCGCCGCCGGCGACTGATCGCTGCTGCGATCAGAGGAACTGGAAGCTGCGGCGCATGTAGCCGAGCCGTTCTGGTTCGCGCAGGCGCCACACGCGCATGTCGACCAGCCGGTGCGCGGCCACGAACGCCGTGGTGGCGGCGGGGACGGCGTGGCGCAGCAGGCCTTCCGTCGGAGCCCACACGATGAGTGCGACGTAGAGGCCCGAGGTGGCGGCACCGACGAGCACCGTGCCGACCCATGCCCACGACCGGCGCGAGCGGCTGAGGTACGCCACGAGGAAGATGTAGTGGAAGCTGTGCACGGTGGCGATGGTGGCCGCGCCGACGATGGGGTTGGCGACGAGGGCCATCGGTGCGACGAACGCGGTCGCCCACACGAGCGCTACGGCACGCGTGATCCAGGAACCGCCGCCCTTGGGTGGATCGCGTCGTGCCAGCACGAGCAGCCACCCGGCCGCGACGACCAGCGCCGCGAAACCGATCCGGCACCACAGCAGCAGGTCGGTGTGGCGCAGCGGCGTGGTCGACAGGTCGACGGTGCGGACGAGGCCGACGATGGTGACGAACGCGGTGGCCTGCACGAACCGGCGCTCGCGGGGCAGCAGCCGAGCAGTGGCCACTTCGCCTTTGAGGCCCATGGCGACGATACCCACCTGTTGGCCGGTGTAGTGCCAGCCCAACCACGCGGCGAACGCGATGTTCACCAGCGCCGGTGCCGGGGCGGGGAACACCGAGAGTGCGAACACCACGGCGAGCCCGATGACGATGGGCAGCGTGAAGAACAGGTGTGCTCGATCCCGTCGGAACTCCCGCATCTCCGGGTCGAGGTAGAAGAAGCTGGTCATCCCCAGGTGCAGCGCGGCAGAGACGTAGATGAACGAGGTGTTCCACACGCCGTGGTCGGGCAGCGGCCAGGTGCGCAGGATGAGTGGCACCAGCAGCAGTGGCAGAAAGCCACTGACCAGCAGCACCGCGCGGAAACGAACGTACGGCGCCCAGCGCGCCGCGCGCGTGTCCGCATCGTCTTCGTGCTGCATCATCGTCTGTTCGCTGTCCGCCGCCGTGCCATCCACTACGAAGAGCGTACGACTCCCCGCGCTCCGTGGCAACAGGCCGTTTCCCTGACGCTCAATTGCCCGGGGCCGCGTCAATGCCCGCCCGTAGACTCGACCTCCTATGGCTGAGATCACGATTTCACTCCCGGATGGTTCGCAACGCTCCCTCGTCGAGGGTGCCACTGCGACCACCCTGGCGGAGTCCATCGGGTCCCGGCTGGCCAAGGCCGCCGTGGCAGCAGTGGTCAACGGTGAGGAATGGGATCTCGGCCGTGAGCTGCCCGCCGACGCGACGGTGGCCATCATCACGGCGGACTCCGAGGAAGGTCGTCACGTGCTGCGACACAGCACGGCGCACGTGTTGGCGCAGGCCGTCATCCAGCTGTTCCCCGGCGCGAAGTACTCCATCGGTCCGGCCATCAACGACGGCTTCTACTACGACTTCGAACTGCCCGACGGCCGCACGTTCAACGAAGCCGATCTTGCGTCCATCGACGCTCGCATGCGCGAGATCATGAAGGCCAACCAGCCGTTCGTGCGCGACGAGCTGCCGGCCGCCGATGCGCTGAAGGTGTTCGCCGACCAGCCGTACAAGTGCGAGATCATCGAGCGCGTCAGCACCGGGGCCGCCGACAACGACGACGCCACCGAGGTGGGCAGCGGCGAGACCATCAGCGTGTATCGCAACACGCCCGAGTTCGTCGACCTGTGCCGCGGGCCGCACGTGCCGGGCACGGGCCGCCTCGGCCACTTCAAGTTGATGAAGGTGGCCGGCGCCTACTGGCGTGGCAACGAGAAGGGCCCGATGCTGCAGCGCATCTACGGCACCGCGTGGGAGAGCAAGAGCGCGCTCGACGAGCACCTCCACCGCCTGGAGGAAGCTGAGAAGCGCGACCACCGCAAGCTGGCCACCGAGCTCGACCTGCTCAGCTTCCCGCAGGAGCTGGGGGGCGGCCTGGCCGTGTGGCACCCGAAGGGCGCCATCGTGCGCAAGCTGATGGAGGACTACAGCCGCGAGCGCCACACCAACGGCGGTTACCAGTTCGTGTTCACGCCGCACCTGGCCAACGCGAACCTGTTCGAGACCAGCGGACACCTCGGTTGGTACAAGGACGGCATGTACCCGCCGATGGAGATGGACAACGGCACGTACTACATGAAGCCGATGAACTGCCCGATGCACTGCCTCATCTTCCGCAGCCGGCAGCGCAGCTATCGCGAGCTGCCGTTGCGGTTGTTCGAGCTGGGCACGGTCTACCGCTACGAGCGTGCCGGCACACTGCACGGGCTGATGCGCATCCGAGGCTTCACGCAGGACGACAGCCACATCTTCTGCATGCCGGAACAGGCTGCCGAGGAGATCAAGTCGCTGCTCGACTTCGTCATCAGCGTGCTGAAGGCGTTCGGCTTCACCGACTTCACGGCCAACCTGAGCACGAAGGACCCGGCCAAGTACGCCGGCGACGACGATGCCTGGGAGGTCGCCACCGACGCGCTGCGCGCCGCGCTGGAGGACTACGGCCTCGAGTACAAGATCAAGGAGGGCGACGCCGCCTTCTACGGTCCGAAGATCGACATCGACGTCAAGGACGCCATCGGTCGCACGTGGCAGCTGAGCACCATCCAGTACGACTTCAACCTGCCGGAGCGGTTCGAGCTCGAGTTCGTCGGCGCCGACAGCGCCCGCCATCGCCCGATCATGTTGCATCGTGCGCTGTTCGGTTCCGTCGAGCGCTTCTTCGGCGTGCTGGTCGAGCACTACGCGGGCGCGTTCCCCGCGTGGATGGCACCGCTGCAGGCGAAGGTGCTCCCGGTGGCGGCTGCACACCAGGAGTACGCCGAGCACGTCGCGAAGCGCCTGGAGCAGGAAGGCTTCCGGGTCGATGTCGCCGATGCCAACGATCAGCTGGGCAAGCGCATCCGAGCCGCGAAGATGGAGAAGATCCCCTACGTGCTGGTGGTCGGCGACGACGACGTGGCGATGAACACCGTCGGTGTCAACCCGCGCGGTGGCGAGGTCGAGCGCGGTGTCGGCCTCGACGAGTTCGTGGCCCGGTTGCACGACGAGATCGCCGGGCAGCTCGCCAACGTCTGACCTCGCCGCTGCGTGGGTAGAGAGCGCCGTGACGATCTTCGAAGACCTGCGGGCGAGCCACGAAGTGCAGCGCGCCCTGGCGCGCACGATGACCCATTCGCGTACATCGCCCGACAAGCGTCGGGCTGCGTTCCTCGCGCTCGCGCACGAGCTCGATGCGCACGCCACCTCGGAGGAGCGGCACTTCTACGTGCCGCTGCTGATGGACGACGCCGGGCTGTCGATCAGCCGTCACGCGCTCGCCGACCATCACAAGGCGGAGGAGCTCGTGGAGCAGCTCCGCGGTGTCGATCCGACCACGGATCGATTCGCGGATCTCGCCAAGCAGCTCGCCACCGAGGTGCGTGACCATCTCGACGAAGAAGAGCACGGCACCTTCCAGCTGGCCGGCAAGCTGCTGTCGAAGACCCGTCAGGCGCAGCTCGCTCGCGAGTACCGCGCCGAGTACGCGAAGCGCGGCGGACCGTTCGTCCTCTGAAGCGGCGCGAGGTGACCGCCCGATGAGTGCGTCGGGCCGCATCGACGCGTTCCAGCAACGGCACCGCTGGGCGAGCTTCCCCATCGCGGTCGTCTACAAGTTCGGTGAGGATCAGGGCCCCTACCTGGCGGCGCTGATCACGTACTACGGGTTCCTCGCGCTGTTCCCCTTGCTGCTGCTGTTCACCTCGATCCTCGGATTCGTGCTGCAGGGGAACCCCGAGCTGCAGCGCCGCATCCTCGACTCGACGCTCAGTCAGTTCCCCATCATCGGTGACGAGCTCGGCGATCCACAGAGCCTGCAGGGCAGCGGCATCGCGTTGCTCATCGGCGGTCTGGTCGCGCTGTACGGCGCACTCGGCGTCGCGCAGGCGATCCAACACACGATGAACGTCGCGTGGTCCGTGCCGCGGCACCGGCGACCCAACCCGATCCGGGCGCGTCTGCGCAGCCTGCTGGTCATCGTGATCGGCGGTGGCGCGGTGATGGCCACGACCGTGCTGTCCGCGCTCGGGAGCAGCGCCGGTGCCTTCGGCGCCGAGATGGCGGGTTGGGCGACGATGGTGGTCCTGCTGGTGGCCGTGGGCGTCAACGCTGCGATCTTCCTGCTCGCCTTCCGCGTCTCGACCGCACACGAGACCAGCATGCGCGACCTGCTGCCCGGCGCGATCATCGCCGCGCTGATCTGGCAGTTGCTGCAGCTGTTCGGCACCGCGTACGTCGGCAACGTGGTGAAGGACGCGGGCCTCACCTACGGCGTGTTCGCGCTGGTGCTGGGTCTGCTCGCGTGGATCTATCTCGGCGCGGTCGGCGTGGTCGTCAGCGCCGAGATCAACGTCGTGCGCGCCAAGCGCCTCTACCCGCGATCGTTGATGACCCCGTTCACCGACAACGTGGATCTGACGCGTGCAGATCAGCAGGCGTACACCGACGCCGCGACGGCCCAGCAGGCCAAGGGCTTCGAGAACGTGGCGGTCACGTTCGATCACGACGGGCAGCACGCCTCCGCGCAACGTCGCAACCAGCTCGCCGCGTCCGACGTCGACCCCGCTGACGACGGTGCACCCACCGCCTGACGTCGGAGCGCTCAGTTGGTCGGCATGTCCTTCTGCACCTCACCCATCGCCATCTGGCCGCGTGATCCCATCGCTGCCCACGCTCCCACCCGCCGCCGCTTCGGTCCCTTGTGAGGTTCGACGCAGGCGGCGTGCAACGTTGCGTCGCCGATCGTCACCACGTCGTCGCGCTCGCCGACCTCGATTCCGCACGCCCGGCAGCTCGACATCGTTCGGCTCCCTTCCCTGCCCACACGTTGCACCCGGAGCGCGCTGGAGTCAACCGGAGAGGGCGAGCACGTCGGGGCGGGTGGCTCGGATGGACTCGGTGATCTGCTGAACGGTCAGCTGCTCGGTGTCGAGCACCAGATGGACACCCTCCAGGGATGGCATCGTCGCATGCAAGCGCTGCGTCTCGTCGAGGAGGTAGTCGAGTCCGAACCAGCCGGCGGGCTCGCGAGCGATGATGCGCTCCCGCAGCATCGTCGAGTCTGCGTGCAGCCGGACCAACAGGTGATCGTCGGCGGCGAGTGCTGCGAGCACCTCGGCGAGGTGCGTGGACGACTCGATCACCTCGGCCACGACGAGCAATGTCGCGCCCGCCCGCGAGTGCGACTCGCGCCAAGCCCGGAGGTGCTGGCAGCGCTGCGCGAGGTCGGGAAACGGAAACGCCCACGAGACTTCATCCACATCGGCGCCGGCATGTGGCACCCCGTCTCCGGCGAGCGCATCGAGCAAGGCCGTCAACGCGGTGGTCTTGCCGGATCCGGGTGGTCCGGTGAGCAGCACGGCGAACACCCTCGCAAGTCTTCCACTCGCGACTGCGCTGCACGAGCGGTGGCCGTCCGGTTCGGGGCTCGACGAGAACACGCTCGCGAACTGCCCGGTCCACGTCATCGTCCGGGCGAGGATTCCTCGCTCCAGCCATGACACAAACAGAGGGGAGGGGCATCCGCGGGCGGTCAGTCGATGGCGAGGACGAGGACGCTGAGACTGGTGTCGAGCTCGGCCACGCCGATCTGGAAGGTCTCGCCGACGAAGAACATCTCGCCGAGCGGATCGGACAGCACGCTGTCGCCCGCGGCGAGCACGGCTTCGCCCTCACCGAACTGCACGGTCGCATCGCCTTCGGCGTTGTTGGTGAACCGGAATCGGAACGACTCGGGCACACCCATGCACGGCGGAACGGGCTCGCCCCCGAACAGCACCCCATCGTCGGTGATCACCAGCTCCACCGGCTCGCTGTCCGCGCCGGGCTGCACGCACTCGGGCTCCGGGTTCGGCGCCAGGTTCGGCGGGATCGTGGGCGGCGGCGGGGGTGGGGGACTGGTCGTGGTGGGTGCGGGCTCCGTGGTCGCGGGTGCGAGGGAGGTCGCCGGCGCGGCGACCGAGGTGGTGGTCGATCCGACCGTGGAGGTGGGTGCCACGGTGTCGATGGAGGGGTCGGTGGAGCGAGCCGTGTTGGAGCTGCAGGCGCTCAGCAGGGCGAAGCCCAGGATCGCAGCGCCGGCGAATCGGTGAGGTGTGCGGTGTCGTGTCATGCCGGTCCAGAACACGACCGCGTCGGCTCCTGTCACTTTTCGGAACATCGAAACTATGGTGTCGCCCATGATCGGGCAATTTCTCGCGGATGCGCGTTCCTATGGCCCGGCAGTCATCCGGGCCAAGTACTCGCTGCGGCACGCCGACCAGCTCGGCACGAGAGTGCGCGTCGACGGCCGGCCGATCGTGCAGAACCGAGGCACCATGCGCATCGGCGATCGAGTGCGGATCCGTTCCACGGTCGCCACCACGGAGCTCGTCGCGGAGCGCGGCGGCACTCTGGAGATCGAAGACCGGGTGTACATCAACTTCGGCTGCAACATCGCGGCCTCGTTGTTGGTGCGCATCGGCGCCGACACGCAGATCGGTCCGCACTGCATGCTGCTCGACTCCGCGTACCACCGCATCGAACCCGAGCGTCGCCTCGAACGCCCCGAGCCGGAGGCCATCGTGCTCGAACGCAACGTCTGGCTCAGCGCTCGGGTCATCGTGCTGCCCGGCGTCACCATCGGGCACGACTCGTGTGTCGCCGCCGGCAGCGTGGTCACCAAGGATGTCGCCCCGCGCACGTTCGTGGCGGGTGTTCCGGCAGTGTTCGTCCGCGACCTCTAGACGCTCGCTCGTCGTGCGCCGAGCGTGATGGCGGCCACGATCGACAGGTTCGCCAGCGCGTGATACGCGGGGTAGACGATCAGGTGGAACGACATCGACTCGGCCGCGACGATGGCGAGCGCGCCGGCGAGACCGTCGATCAGCCACGTGGATCGAGTCTCGGAATCGGGCGATCGAAGTGACTTCACGAAGGTCGCGATGATGGCGGGGATCTCGATGGCGATGATCAACACCACGATCAGCACCTCGTCGTCAGTGCGTGCCCAGACCGCGAGGACGAACGCGAGACCGACCAGCGCGGCGATGTCGGTCGGGCTCGATCCGCCCACACCGTGTCGGATCGACAGCAGCGAGACGGTCGCGAACCCCACTGCAGCACCGCCGGTGAGGAACACCGCCGACGTCATGCCCTGATCGGCGAACTGTGCGACCGTGGCGGCCGTCGACAGCGCGGCGAAGACCACCCACGACATTCGGTGCGGGTGGGTCTCGCCGCGCCGGATGTCGCGGACGTAGGGCAGCACGCACGCCGCCGTCAGCAGGCCGACGATGACTTCGAGGATCGGCCGCCAGTCGTCGGGGATGGCGCTCATCGGGTGCCTCCTCGTCAGGCATGGGGGACGGTGCGCAGCAGTTCGTCGCAGAGCTCGTCGGGGTCGGCCGGCACGCCGCGTGCGACGAACCACGAGCAGATGTTCACACAGTCGCGATGCAGGTACCCGAAGCCCTGAGGGTTGCCGACCAGATCCATCGCCTGCGGCAGGTCGATGAGCACCAGCCTGCCGTGGTGCACGAGCACGTTGTACGCCGACAGGTCGCCGTGCGCGTAGCCGGTCTCGGCCAGCACCAGCAGCACCTCTCGGAGCTGGCGGTACAGCGCACGCGCCTCGCTCACCGACGGGCGCAGCTGCGCCAGCCGCGGCGCGGCGGTGGCGGCAGCGCCGTCGTCGCCCGGGTCGCCGATGAACTCCATCATCAGCTCCGTGCCGGACAACTGCACCGGGTACGGCACGGCCGCGCCCATCTGCCACAGCCTGGACAGCACGGCGAACTCCGCGAACGCCCACTGCCCGGAGATGACGTAGCGGCCGAACTCGGTGCGCGTGGCCATGGCTCGGTTCTCGCGGCTGCGGCGCATCCGGCGACCTTCGAGGTAACCGGCGTCGCGGTGGAAGAGACGGTGCTGTGGATCGCGGTACTGCTTCACCGCGAGCAGGGATGTGGCGCCCTCGAACTCGCGTCGCAGCAGTGAGACGTCGGCTTCCTTGCCGGTCTTCATCACGCCGAGGTCGGTGTCGATGGCTCCCGGTGACGTGATCACCCAGTCGGGCAGCGGTTCCGGGCCGTGCGTGGCATCGGGGTACGAGCTCCACATCGGCTCGTCGGGCTCGTCGTCGGGCGCGAGGTCGGGCGCGGGCAGGGTGAACGGGTTGGCGGTGAACGGTGTGAAGTCGTCGTCGTCGAAGCGACGGCGGGAACGCGTGGGCACGAGAGGCTCCTCGGGGATGGACGGTGCGGGACGAAGGCACCGAGACGGCCGAGCGGCCTGTGCGGTGCCTAGCGGAGAACGGAGGCGCGAAGCACGGAGTCGATGGTGAACATCTCGACCCCCTTTCCTCACGCGCCGGCGGCGAATCCGACCGAACAACGCTCAACCTACCGTGCACCTCCGGGTGGTGCCAGGTAATTTCGATGCGTGACTCAACTCGATCGCATCTGGAACGGCTGGCGTTCGCAGTACGTCAACGACGTCGGCGGGCGTCCTTCCTCCGATGGCAGCGTGTTCACGCAGATCCTCGCCAGCGGGCTCTCCGACGAAGCCGCGTACATCGTGCACCGCGGTGCGCACACCTTCGCCATCCTCAACGCGTACCCGTACACCTCCGGGCACCTGATGGTGCTGCCATATCGGGAGGTGAGCGACCTCGAGGCACTCGACGCTGCGGAAGCAGCCGAACTGTGGCCGATGGTCACCGATGCAGTGCGAGCGGTGAAGGCCGCCTACACACCGGGTGGCGTGAACGTGGGCATCAACATGGGCCGTGCGGCCGGCGGCAGCATCAGCGAGCACCTCCACGTGCACGTGGTGCCGCGGTGGACCGGCGACGGCAACTTCATGACCGCCATCGCCGAGACCCGCACGCTGCCCGAGCCGTTGTCGCTCAGCGCGCAGAAGCTGCGCGCCGCGTGGCCGACATGACGCTGGAGGTCAGGCCGCTGCGCGCCACCGACGACGCAACGGCGGTCGGCGCACTGGTGCAGGCGGCGTATCTCGGCTTGCCCGGCTACCCACGCGACGACGAGTACGACCAGATGCTGGCCGACGTGGCCGGCCGAGTCGGCGACTCGGTGGTCATCGTGGCGGAGCTCGACGGTCGCATCGTCGGTTCGCTGACGTTCCTCCCGGATCCGCACGGCCCGCACATCGAGATCGACGATCCGGAGGCTGCGGGCTTCCGCTACTTCGGTGTCGACTCCGCGGTGCAGGGCCGTGGGGTGGGTGAGGCGATGGTGCGCTGGTGCATCGACGAGGCCCGCCGGCTCGGCCTCCGGCGAC
This sequence comes from uncultured Bifidobacterium sp., assembly GCA_964632715.1. Classification (GTDB taxonomy): domain Bacteria; phylum Actinomycetota; class Acidimicrobiia; order Acidimicrobiales; family Ilumatobacteraceae; genus UBA668. The sequence goes on from CAZWCU010000065.1 coordinate 10,977, forward strand.
TGCGACTCCACACACTGGAGAGCATGCCGGCGGCGCAGCGGCTCTACGAGCGCCTCGGTTTCGTGCGCGACCCGCAGCACGACCACCACTGGGACGGCATCTTCGGTCTCTCGTACGTGCTGCATCTCTGACCGGCAGCGGCCCGTGGCCGTAGTACGGTCCGCGCCCGGGGGAGGCAGCGATGAACGTCAGCTGGAATGCACCGGGACCAGGGCAGTGGGCGCTCGATCGATCGCACATGCCGCCGGGCTGCACCGCACTGGTGCAGGAGCTGATGAGCGTCACGGAGCCGGTGGCCATGCGCCGGGTGTTCGTCGAGCTCGGTGCGCCGGTCGAGACGATGTCGGTGGCGTTCGTCAACGGATTCATCTACACACGGCTGCGGCCGCTCATCTCGCCCGACAAACCGAGCACTCGCCTCCCACCGGCCTGGCTGCTGAAGGTGGCGGTGCGGCTGCACCCCGAGATGCGTCGCCGCAACCGCACCGCCGCGACGGTGATGGAGACGGCACCGTGGAACGCCGTGATCCACGACTGGCACCATGGCGGGCGCGCCGGCATCGTCGCCGGCAACCTGGCCCTGCAGGACGTGGCGCTCGATGCACTCGACGATGCAGCGCTGATGGCGCACGTGCGCGACTGCTGGGACAACTGCGTCACCAATTGGACGCACCACTTCTGGTTGCACGGTTACGACCTCGGCCCGCTCGGGCTGTACCTGTTCAAGGCCGAGGGTTGGGGAGTCGCAGCCGACGAGCTGCTCTCCCTGCTGGAAGGCGCCTCGCCGTCCACCAGCGGGCCGGCCCGCGAGGCCACCGAGATCTGCCGCATGGTCGCCGCCGCCGGTGCAACGCCGTCGACGCTCGACGAGCTGCGCGCGGTGTCGCCCGAGATCGAGGCGGCGGTGGACCGGTACCTGCGCGAACGGGAGTGGGTGCTGTTCTCCCGCTACGACTTCGACGGCCTCACGCTCGGCGAACGCCCCGACATCGTGTTCGCGTCCATCATGGCCGCCGCCGACAACGACTCCGTCGCGGCCGTCGCGGCCCGCACTGCTGCGGTTCGAGTGTCGGTGCCGGCGCAGCACCGTGCCGAGTTCGACGAGCTGCTGTCGACGGCGCGCAGCGCGATGGACCTCCGCGACGACAACGGACCCGTCACCGCCGAGTGGCCGGCAGGGCTGCTCCGGCGGGCACTGCTGGAAGTCGGCAACCGGTTGGTGGCCGCGGGCACGGTCGACCGTCGCGAGCTCGCGATCGAACTGTTGCCCGACGAGCTCGCGGTCTCCGACCTCGTGAGCCTCCCGTCCGGCTCTGTGCTGCAGCAGCGTCTCGACCATCGGGCGGCGCAGCGCACGCTCGACGCGCCGCTCCTCATCGGCCCCGCCGAGCTCGCGCCGCCGGTCGACGTGCTGCCGGCGGCGCTGGCGCAGATGGTCGGGTCGGTGCAGGCGGTGGTCCGCCACCTCGGCATGGACGGGGGCAGCAGCGCCTCGGGGTTGCACGGCGTCGGCATCGGCACCGCAGCGATCACCGCCGTCGCCCGAGTTGCCACCTCACCGGAGGACGCGCTCGACCGGCTGCAGCCGGGGGAGGTGCTGGTGGTGGCGTGCACGACGCCCGCCTACAACCTGGTGCTGTCGCTCGCCGGCGGCGTGGTCACCGCCGCCGGTGGCCCGATGAGCCACGCCGCCGTGCTGGCGCGAGAGCTCGGCATCCCTGCGGTCATCGGCGCTCACGCCGCGCTCACCGCCATTCCCGACGGTGCACTGGTCGAGGTGGATCCGGTGGCCGGCGTCGTGCATGTGCTCGCCGAGCCGCACGTGTGAGACTCGGGCATGCGCGCAGTTGTCCTCCACTCGTACGGCGGCCCGGAAGTGCTCACCATCGAGGAGGTCGCCGACCCGGTCCCCGGCCCCGATGAGGTGCTGGTGCGGGTGGCCGCGACCGCGCTGAACCGTGCCGACCTGCTGCAACGGATGGGCCTCTACCCCGACCCGCGCAAGGCGCAGCCGGAGATCCCCGGGCTCGAGTTCGCGGGCACGGTGGAAGCCGTCGGTTCCCGTGCACGGATGTGGAACATCGGCGATCGGGTGATGGGCATCGAGGCCGGTGGCGCGTACGCCGAGCGGATCGCCACTCACGAACGCCAGCTGCTCGCCGTGCCCGACTCGCTCGACCTGCTCGACGCAGCGGCCATCCCCGAGGTGTTCCTCACTGCATGGGACGCGCTGGTGCTGCAGGGCGGCCTCAGCAGCGGCCGCTGGGCGCTGGTGCACGCCGGCGCGTCGGGCGTCGGCACGGCGGCCATCCAGATCGCGAAGGCCGTCGGTGCGCGCATCGCGGTCACGTGTTCCGCGGGCAAGGCCGAGCTGTGCCGGTCGCTCGGCGCCGACCTCGTGCTCGACCGCTCACCGAGCGACTGGCTCGCGGCGGCCACCGCGGCGGTGCCCGGCGGGTTCGACACCATCCTCGACGTGATCGGCGGCGAGGAGATCGACCGCAACCTGCAGGCCGTGGCCGCTCGCGGCACCATCGTGCAGGTCGGTCTGATGGGTGGCGGCAGCACGCTGGTGAACGTCGGCCTGCTGATGGCCAAGCGAGCTCACTGGGTGGGCACCACGCTGCGGGCGCGGCCGATCGAGGAGAAGGTGGCGGTGACCCGCCGCTTCGCTGCCGAGATGCTGCCGTTGTTCGACGCGTCGGCGGGGGACCGCCGATTGCGGCCGGTGGTCGATCGCCGCTACCGCTTCGATCAGATCGGCGAGGCGCACGAGCTGATGGCCAGCAACGCCAACGCGGGCAAGATCGTCATCACCCTCTGAGGGTGGCGCTCACTCCACCTTCACTCGCACCATGTGGTAGCCGGTGGCGCCGTCGGGGGCCACGGGTGCGGTCTCCTCGGTCTGCGTCTCGCCGTTCTTGTCGGTGGCGCGCACGCGGATGAGGTGCAGGCCGGGCGTGGCATCCCATTCGAGCAACCATTGCCGCCAGGTGTCGTCGCTGACGTCGGCGCCGAGTGTGGCCAGCTGCCAGTCGCCCTCGTCGATGCGTACCTCCACCTTCTCGATCCCTCGGAACTGAGCCCACGCCACTCCGGCGATGGCCTGCTTGCCGGCCGCTACCTTCGACGTGGACGGCACGTCGATGCGCGACTGCGTCTTGATCGGGCCGAGCGCCGACCAGCCGCGCGGCACCCAGTACCCCTCCTTGTCCCACGTGGTGAGCTCGATCTTGCTCAACCACTTGGTGGCGCTCACGTACCCGTAGAGGCCGGGCACCACCAGCCGTGCCGGGTAGCCGTGTTCGAGCGGCAGCGCTTCACCGTTCATGCCGATGGCGATCATCGCATCGCGACCGTCGAAGGCCGCGGCGACCGGGAAGCCGCACGTCCAGCCGTCGAGACTGGTGCTGTACACCTGCTCGGCGTCGGCCTGCACGCCCGCCTGCTCGAGCAGGTCGCGCAGCATCACACCGCGCCAGACCGCGTTGCCGATGTACTCCCCGCCGACTTCGTTGGAGACACAGCACAGCGTCACCACGCGCTCGACCTGCGGCAGCGCGAGCAGATCCGCGTAGGTGAGGCGCAGGGGAGTGTCGACCTTGCCGTTGATCTCCACGCTCCACGAGTCGATGTCGACACTCGGGAAGGAGAGTGCGGTGTCGATGCGATAGAAGTCGTCGTTCGGCGTCACGAAGGGTGTCTCGTCGAACACCTCGGCGTCGGGTGGGATGTCGGGCGAGTCCGCGGGCTCGACCGTGTCGGGGAGCGGGACACGAGTCGCTCGGCGAATGGTGTCGACGCGGCGGCCCTCGAGGGCGCGAGCGACGCCGCCGGCGACCGTGGCACCGACCGCGACCAAGCCGGTGGTGGTGAGGAACCGGCGGCGGTCCCAGCCGAGTGGAGCCTGGGACGGGCCCGGCGTCTCGATCGCTCGCGGTCGTGTCAGGCGCACCAGGACCGCAGCGCCGACGACGGCACCCAGGATGCTGGGCAGCGCGGCGCCCGCGCCTTCGCCGGGGCGGTGCACGGCGGCCAGCGCGCCCACCAGGCCGAACAGGCCGATGCCGGCCACCCCCACCCATGGACGGCGAGCGGCCGCGATGCCGACCCCCACCGCGGCGACGGCCAGGATGCTGATGATGCCGATGCGCAGCACGAGCTTGTCGTCCGTGCCGAACTCGCGGATGGCGAACTCCTTCAGCCAACGCGGTGAGCGGTCGATGACTTCGCTGCCGACGGCGTCGATCGGCGAGACCACTTCGGTGATGGCTGCGATCAGCATGCCGATGGTGACGGCGAGGCCACCGGCGACGAGGCCGGCAAGTGCAGCGAAACGGCGCGGGACGGGGGTGGTCATGAGCGCTCCTGGAGGGATGAGGGCTGGGGATGAGACGGTTGGGTGTGCGCGGGCAACCAGATGCGCACGTCGCCGCCAGGGCTGTCGCCCAGCCACGCGCGGCCGCCGTGCTGCTGCACGAGCGCGCGGGTGATGGCGAGACCGAGCCCGGCGTGGCCCGTGCGTGTCGCCCTTGCCGGGTCGGCGCGCGTGAACGGGTCGAAGGCGTGATCGCGGAAGTCGGCGGGGAAGCCCTCGCCCTGGTCGGCGACCTGCACCGTCACACCTGTGCCGTGATCGACGGAGTTGCCGTGATCGATCGACACCGTGACCGTGCCGCCAGCGGGTGAGTGGCGGATGGCGTTCTCCACCAGGTTGCGCACCGCACGGCTGACGTCGAGCTGGTTCGCTCGCACGTGTGCGGGGTGGTCGGTGCGCAGGGTGAGATGCACTTCGCGTCGATCGGCCACGGGCGTGAGTGCCTCGATGGCCTCGTGCGCGATCTCCGACACCGAGACCACTTCGGTCGTGTGCGTGCGCTGGCCGGACTCGATGCGTGCGAACTCCACGAGTTGATCGAGCAGCGCTTCCACGTTGTCCAGTTCGTTGCCGACCACCCCGAGGTATCGGACGGGATCCGGCGCGATGCCGTCCTGCAGGCTCTCGACGGCCGCACGCATCGCGGCCAACGGGGTGCGCAGGTCGTGACCGATGCTGGTGAACAGCATCTGGCGCGCAGCCGCCAGACGTTCGCGTTCCAGCGCGGCGTCGTGCAGCGAGTGCACCATCGCGTCGACCGCCGCTGCCGTACGACCCACTTCGTCCTTGCGTTCGATGCCGGTGCGTGCGGTGAGGTCGCCGGCCGCGACCTGCTCGGCCACGTGGCCGAGACGAGCGATGTCGCGTGCGAGCGGCCGGGTGAGCTGCGTGCCCACCACCAGGGCGATGCCGCACGACAGCACCAACACCACCAGGAACAGCCGGTAGTCGTGCGACGACAGGAACATCGCGTTCGAGGCGGCCGACGTGGTGATGGCGCCCAGCGCCAGCGAGCACAGGCCCACCACCAACGCGGCGCCGGCCACACTGGACCGACCCGCCACCCAGCGGCGCAGCACCGGCACGAGCGCGGCGGCCACCACGGCCGGTGCTGCCAGGATGGCCAGAAGGTGCCACCGTTCGTCGGCCGTGGGCGGCGACAGCAGCACCTCGGCGAGCACGGCCGCGCCCACGACGAGCGCGGCGAGCCACAGCAGCATGCGCCAGTTCATGGCTCGAACCGGTAGCCGACGCCCCACACGGTGGTGATCCACCTCGCGTGTTCGGGGTCGGCCTCGATCTTGTTGCGCAGGCGGCGCACGTGGACGGTGACGGTGGCAGGGTCCTGGAAGTCGGGCGACGAGTCCCACACGTGGTGCAGCAGCTGTGCGCGCGAGAACACCTGTCGTGGCGCCTGCGCCATGAAGGCCAGCAGGTCGAACTCCTTCGCCGTCAGCGCCACCGCCTTCCCGTCGACCAGCACCTCACGTGCCGGGAGGTCGAGCTGCAGACCGTCGAACTGGAGCGTTGCGACCGCATCGGGTGCGGCCGGTTGCGCGCGGCGCAGCACGGTGCGTACACGGGCGACCAGCTCGCGGGGTGAGAACGGCTTGGTGACGTAGTCGTCGGCGCCCAGCTCGAGTCCGAGCACCCGATCCGACTCCTCCACGCGGGCGGTGAGCAGGATGACCGGCACACGGTCGCGCCCGCTCCGGCGCAGGAAGTCGAGACCCGATGCGCCCGGCAGCATGATGTCGAGCACGATCAGGTCGGGCTGGAACTGGGCCACCGCGGCGTCGACGAGGTCGCCGCGATCCAGCTCGCGCACCTCGTAGCCGTCGCGCACGAGGTACTGCGCGACGACCTCACGAACCGTCGGTTCGTCGTCGACGACCAGGATCTTCGGCGCAGCCACGAGCCACACCATACGGATGCCCGACGAGCCTGGGAACGACCCTGACCGAGAGTTTCTCGGATGTTTCGTGGGCTCCGCACCGGCCGTGCAGCGTTGTCGTACAGCGGCGCGGTGCAGCGGCGCGGTTCAGCGGCGCGGTTCAGCGCTGCGGCATGGGCACGTAGTCGCGTGCCGCTTCGCCGGTGTACCACTGGCGAGGACGGCTGATCTTCTGCTCCTTGTCGCCGAGCAGCTCCTGCCAGTGCGAGAGCCAGCCGACGGTGCGCGGGATGGCGAACAGCACGGTGAACATCGCCACCGGGAAACCGAGAGCCTGGTAGATGAGGCCGGAGTAGAAGTCGACGTTGGGGTACAGCTTGCGATCGACGAAGTACGGGTCGCTGAGCGCCGTCTCTTCCAGCTTGAGGGCGATGTCGAGCAGAGGGTTCTTGCCAGTGACCTCGAACACGTCGTACGCCGTCTTCTTGATGATGGTGGCCCGCGGGTCGAAGTTCTTGTACACCCGGTGACCGAAGCCCATCAGGCGGCTGCCCTTGCCGCTCTTCACCTCGTCGATGAACGCCGGCACGTTGTCGATGTGGCCGATGTCGGCGAGCATGCGCACCACGGCCTCGTTGGCACCGCCGTGCAGCGGGCCGTAGAGCGCCGACGCGGCAGCGGCTGCCGACGAGTACGGGTCGGCCTGGCTGGAGCCGACCACCCGCATCGCGGTGGTGCCGCAGTTCTGCTCGTGGTCCGCGTGCAGGATGAACAGCACGTCCATCGCACGCTCGAGGCGTGGGTCGATCTCGTAGTCGCCGATGCGCCACATCATGTTGAGGAAGTTGCCCGGGAACGACAGCGAGTTGTTGGGGTACACGAACGGCAGGCCGACCGAGAAGCGGTAGCACATGGCCGCGAGCGTGGGCATCTTCGCGATCAGTCGCAGGATCTGCTTGTCGCGGCTGTCCTTGTCGTGGATCTCCTTGGCATCGTTGTAGAACGTGCCGAGGGCGCCCATCGCGCTGACCAGCATTCCCATCGGGTGGGCGTCGTAGTGGAAGCCGTCGACGAAGCGCTTGCGCATGTTCTCGTGGATGAACGTGTGGTGGATGACGTCGTCGTTCCACTTCGCGAGCTCGGCCGGGTTGGGCAGCTCCCCGTTGAGCAGCAGGTACGCCACTTCCAGGTAGGTGCTCTTCTCGGCCAGCTGCTCGATCGGGTAGCCCCGATAGCGCAGGATGCCGGCATCGCCATCGAGATACGTGATCGCGCTCTTGCAGGCCGCGGTCTGCATGTAGGCCGGGTCGTAGATGAACAACGACGGGTCGAGCTCACGAACCGCCGAAGCAGGGAACACGCCGCCCTCGATGGGCACCGTGACGGTCTTTCCCGTGCGGTCGTCGGTGATGGTGATGGTGTCGGGCATGTTGTTCCCTTCGATGACACGATGTCGGAATCGAGGGCTTTTGTCCCCCGGCGGTTGAGACTAGCGGCGGTCGGGCAGCCGTTGTCCATCCAGCTCAGAGGCCAGCTCAGGGCCCGGGTCAGAGGGGAGTGTTGTCGTGCGGCCGGGGGGCCAGGCGCTCGCGCTTGTCGATGAGCATCACCAGCGCTTCACCGATGATCTGGCGGGTCTCGGCAGGGTCGACCACGGCATCGACCATGATGCGGGTCTCCTGCGGAGTATGTA
>CAZWCU010000066.1:0-18891 GCA_964632715.1 uncultured Bifidobacterium sp.
TCGGCGACGAACGCGGCGAGAGCCGGCGAGAGCTGCATCAGCCGTCGGCCGCGATGGCGCGCAGGATGCCGAGTCGGGTGGCTCGCCAGGCGGGTACCACCGCGGCGATCACGCCGGCGAGGAACGCGAGCAGCATGATCCACAGGATGTTGGTGACCGGGATGGTGTACTTGTCGAAGCCCTGGTCGCGCAGCGCCACGATCACCACGTAGCCCAGCACCAGGCCCATCAGCACGCCCACCGCCGCACCGTAGAGCGAGGTGATCACGCTCTCCCAGCGGACGGTGGTGCGCACTTGCGCTCGAGTCATGCCGACCGCCCGCAACAGGCCGGTCTCGCGGCGACGCTCGTACACGGCGAGCAGCAGTGTGATCACGATGCCGAAGGTGGCGATCATGATGCTGAGCAGCAGCAGCCCGTAGATGAAGCCGAGACTGCGGTCGACGATGTCGGCACGGCTGTCGATGAACTGCCGCTTGTCCTGCAGTTCGCCGATGCCGTAGTCGTCGACCACCACACCGACCGCCGCCCGGAAGTCGTCGTCGCTCACACCCTCGGCGCGAGTGAGCGACACGATGCCGGCGGGCGTCGCGATGCCGGTGCCCACGAACGTGTCGCGGTGATAGGTGCGCGCGGGGATGAACTCACTGCGCTCGTAGATGCCCTGCACCGCCAGCGGCACGTCGACGCCGTCGATGCGCAGCACCAGTTCGTCACCGAGACCGATCTCGCGGTCGCGGGCCTCGCCCTCACTCACCAGCACGCCCGCCGACGTGAGCGCGCCCATCGAACCCTCCACGAACGTCAGGCTCACCAGGCCCTCGGCGGTGACCGGGTTGATGACCGCGCCGACGGCAGAGTTGCCGTCGGCATCGGCGAGGCCGAACGCGAACCCGAGCCCACTGGCGACACCGACCTCGGGCACCTCGTTCAAGTTGTCGACGAACTCCTGGCCGAAGCTCACCGCACCGCCGTTGGTGGAGTTGACCACGTAGTCACCGATGAAGGTGCTGCCCACCACGTCGCGGATCTGCTCCTTGATGGAGGCCGCGAACACCGAGGCACCGGTGACGAGCGCGACGCCGATGAGCACCGGAGCGGCCGTGCGCGCGGTGCGCCGCGGGTTGCGTTGCACGTTGCCGCGCGCCATGGTGCCGGTGACGCCACGCAGGCGCTGCACCGGCGCCCCGAGCACGCGAGCGATCGGCTTGGCCAGCACCGGGCCGAGCAGCAGCAGCGCCGCGAACAGCCCGGCGACGCCCACCGCCAGCAGGACGGCGTCGCCGCCCATCATCACGTTGACGATGGCCGCCGCGCCGCCGAGAGCGCAGACGAGCGCCAGCACGACCCGTCGTCGCACCGACCCCACCTTGTCGAGCACTGCATCGCTCATCGCCGCGACCGGCGGCACCCGACCGGCGCCGATGGCCGGACCCACCGCGGCGAGCACACTCGCCAAGGTGCCGGCGATGAGTGTGATGACGACGGTGCGCGGCTCGATCGCAAGGCCACGGGCGGGGATCTCGAAGTCGAACGCGTTGAGGACCGACTTGATGCCCGACGCAAGACCGACACCGCCGAGAAGGCCCGCCATCGAACCGGTGAACCCGATGATGAGCGACTCGAGCAGCATCGACCACGTGATCTGCCGGCGGCTCGCGCCGAGCGCACGCAGCAGCGCGTTCTCCCGCTGACGTTGCGCCGCCGTGATGGAGAAGACGTTGTAGATGACGAACATGCCCACGCCGAGCGCGATGAACGAGAAGATCGCGAGGAAGATGGTGAGGAAGCTGAGGCTGGTCTCGATCTCGGTCTGCGTCTGCGCAGTGATCTCCGCCGAGGTGAGTGCTTCCGCAATGTCGGGGTCGAGCGTGTCGCGCAACCGCTCGACGAGCGCTTCGGGCGGGATCGACCCGTCGCCGAGCACGAGCACGGCATCGATGAAGCCCGGCTTGGCGATGAACTCCTCGGCCGTCTTGGCGTCGAACAGGGCCCAGGTGGCGTTGCCGGGCGAGATGATGTCGTCGAACTCGACGATGCCCACCATCGTGAACGTGCGCGACCCGTTGTCGCCGTTCACCTTCACGCGGTCGCCGACGACGAAGCCGCCGTCGTCGGCGGTGAGTGCGTCGAGCACCAGCTCGTCACCGCCGGCGGGCAACCTTCCCTCTGCGACCCGCCACACCGACAGGTCGCCGGGGCTGATGGCGGCGCCGAACGTGGGCGCGGTGAGGCGGGCGATCGGCTCGCCGTCCTTGGCGATGACGACCGCGTCGCCCTGCACCACTGCCTGCGCGTCGGCCACACCGGGCACCGCTCGCACCTGATCGAGCACCGCGGTCGGCAACCGGTCGCGGGTCTCGAGCCCGAACAGGTTCTCGACCGAGTTGCTGCTCTGCACGTAGCCGTCGACGCGTTCGAACACGTCGGCGAAGAGTGCATCGAAGGTGCGCTCGATGGTGTCGCGAAACACGAACGTGCCCGACAGGAACGACGTGCTGGCCACGATGGCCAGCGCCGTCAGGATCAGGCGCGGCCATCGGGCAGCAACACTTCTCAGTGCGAGTCGGAACACCGGATCATCCTCTCCCGGTGGGCCGGAAGGCGTCCACGCCGGGTCGCGATCATGTGGTGGCGATCGCCTCGAGCATGTTGGCGTTCGATCCCTTGCGACCGGGGATCAGCGCGGCGAGTCCGGAGAGCGTGAACAGCATGACCGCCGCCACGACGATCGTGGAGGTGGGCAGCTCGAACACGCCGAGCCCCTCGTCCTCGAACGCCTTGACGATGATCCAGCCGAGCACGGTGCCGAGCACCACGCCCATCACCACACCGACCACGCCGGTGATGAGGCTCTCCCACAGCACGCTGCTGCGCACCTGGCGCTTGGTCATGCCCACCGCACGCAGCAGGCCGATCTCACGGCGCCGCTCCCACACCGCCAACCACAGCGTGATGGCCACACCGATGATCGCGATGAACACGCTCATGCCGAGCAGCGCGTAGAGGAAGTTGAGGAAGCCGTCGATCTGACTGCTCTGATCGTCGATGAAGCCGTCCCGGCTCTGCACCTGCGCGGTGGGGAACTGCTCCACGATCGTGTCCAACGCTTCGCGGGCGGAGGCGCTCTCGCCGTCGGCACTCTTCACGTAGATCTGGAAGTAGATCAGCAGTGCGGGAGTGTCGGCGAACAGGTCGCGAGCCACCAGCACGTCGGTGAAGCCGGCGGTGGTGTAGATGCCCTGCACGGTCAGGTCGGTGGTCGGCTGACCCAGCAGGGTGACCGGCACCGTGTCGCCGATTCCCACGCCGAGGCTGTCGGCCTTGTCGTCCATCAGCAGGATCCCGTCGGCCGTCAGGTCGGAGAAGCCACCCTCGGCGAAGTCGAAGGTGAACAGGGTCTGCGCGTCGGACGGATCGATGGCCACCAGGAACGAACCATCGGTGGAGTCGCCCACCGTGGCGCGGCTGGCGCCGATGGCCAGCACGTCGCCGACCCCGGAGCTCTCGACCTCGCTGACGAGATCGGCGGGCAGACCGCCGATGCCGTCGCTCTGCTGCTTCGCCGACACGATGTAGTCGCCGACGAAGCTCTCGCCGATGGTCTCGCGGATCGACGCCTTCGCCGAGGAACCCAGCGTGGCGACGCCGATGATGAGCGACAGACCCACCGCGACGGCGCCAGCGGTGATGGCGGTGCGCTTCGGGTTGCGAGCAGCGTTGCGGCCGGCCATGGTGCCCGAGGCGCCACGCAAGGCGCCCAGCACGGGCGACGAGGCTCTCGAGATCGGCGATGCGATGAACGGCCCGAGCGCGATGAGCGCCACGTACAGGCCGGCGACGCCGACACCCAGCCACTCCGCACGGGCACGCAGACCAAGGATCACGGAGCCGACACCGACCAGGAGGGCGATGCCGCCGATGACCTTGCGGGTGACCGACACTGCCGCACGATCGATGGCGACGTCGCGCATGGCCGCCAGTGGCGGCACCCGGCCCGAGCGGATGGCCGGGGCAATGGCGCAGACCAGCGTGACGATGGTGCCGACCACGATCGTGATGATGAACGCCGAGGCGTTGATCACCAGCGTGGACTCGCCAGGGCCGAAGCCGGCTGCATTGAGCCCGCTGAGGATGGCACTGGCCAGACCGACGCCCCCGAGGCAGCCGAGGAGCGACCCACCGATGCCGACGACGAGTGCTTCGATGAACAGCGACCGCGTGACCTGAGCGCGGCTGGCACCGATGGCGCGGAGCAGCGCGTTCTCCCGCTCGCGCTGGGCGGCGCTGATGCTGAACACGTTGTAGATGACGAAGCTGCCGACGAACAACGCGATGAGCGCGAAGATGGAGAGGAACAGCGTCAGGAAGTTCAGGCTCTCCTCGGCCTGGCTCTGCGACTCCTCGGTGATGGCCGAGCCAGTGAGCACCTCGATCGAGTCGTCGCCCAGCGCGCTGTTGATGGCTTCGGCCAACTGGTCCTCCGACATCGAGCCGTCGCCGGCGACCGAGATGGCGGCGATCTTGTCGGACTCTCCGCTCACGAACTCTTGAGCGGTCGGCAGGTCGAAGAGGGCGAAGCTGGCGCCGTTCGCGCCGTCCTGGCCGGCGAACTTCGCGAGGCCGACCACCGTGAACTCCTGCGTCGCATTGCGAGTGGTGATCGACACCGTGTCGCCGACAGCGATCTCGCCCTTCTCGGCCGTGGCCGCGTCGATGACGACTTCCGTCCCGCCCTCGGGCGCCTCACCCTCCTTCAACGTCCACGGCGATGGCGCGCCGTCGTGCCACACGCCGCCGAACTGCGGCGGGCCGTTGCCGCCGATGGTCTCGCCGTCGGCGCTGGTGATGGCGGCGGAGCCGGCGACTTCAGCCTGCGCCGACTCCACTCCCGGCACCGCCGACACGACGTCGAGCACGGTCGCATCGATGTTGGCGCGCAGCTCCTCGCCGAACTCGCCTTCGATGACGTCGGCGGATCGCACGTAGGCGTCGGTGGTGGCGTAGGCGTTGGCGAACAGCTTGTCGAAGCTGCCCTTGATGGTGTCGGTGAACACGAACACGCCACTGAGGAACGCGGTGCCGGCGATGACCGCCAGCGCCGTGAGCACGAGACGGCCCTTACGGCTCCAGATGTTTTTCAGGCTGAGCTTGAACATGGTTCATTCGCCGAAGTGCTTCATGCGGTCGAGCACGCGCTCGGCGGTGGGCTCGAACATCTCGTCGACGACCTTGCCGTCGGCCAGGAAGATGACACGGTCGGCGTAGCTGGCGGCGTTGGGGTCGTGGGTGACCATCACGATGGTCTGGCCCAGCTCACGCACGGCGAGGCGCATGAAGTCGAGGATCTCGGCACCGGTGCGGCTGTCGAGGTTGCCGGTGGGCTCGTCGGCGAAGATGATGGTCGGCTGGCTGGCCAGCGCTCGTGCCACCGCCACACGCTGCTGCTGTCCGCCGGAGAGCTCGCTCGGGCGGTGCTTCAGGCGGTCGCGCAGGCCCACCGTGTCGATGACCCGATCGATCCACTCCTGGTTGCCCTTGGAGCCGCCGAGCAGCAGCGGCAGGGTGATGTTCTCCTCGGCCGTGAGCGTGGGCACCAGGTTGTACGCCTGGAAGATGAAGCCCACCGCGGTGCGGCGCAGCTCGGTGAGCTGCTTGTCGTTCAACGAGGCGAGGTACACGTCGCCGATGTACACGGCGCCGCTGGTGAGCGAGTCGAGGCCGGCCAGGCAGTGCATCAGCGTGCTCTTGCCGGAGCCCGAGGGTCCCATGATGGCGGTGAACCTGCCCTTTTCGAAGTGCACGCTCACGCCGTCGAGGGCGCGAACTTCGCTGTCTCCTCCGCCGTAGATCTTCATGGCGTCGATGGCGCCGGCCGCGCCAACAAGTGTGGTCGTCTCAGTCATGGCTCCGTTGTACCGCGGAACGCCGTCGGAACGCATCCGCTTTGCGGGTGGCCTCTGTCCGTCGCAAGGCTGATGTCCGCGAGCCCTGCGACTTTGGGTGTGGGGCACCCGATGCGGACCTGCCAGCGCCGAAGTTCGCTCAGGGCAGGGGGTCGGGGGCGCCGGGGGTGACGAGGCCGCTCTCGTAGGCCACGACCACGGCCTGCACACGGTCGCGCAGGCCCAGCTTGGTGAGCACACGACCCACGTGCGTCTTGACGGTGGCCTCACCCAGGTACAGCTGCGTGGCGATCTCGCCGTTCGACAGGCCGCGCGCCATCGAGCGCAGCACCTCCAACTCGCGTTCGGTGAGGTCGGCGAGGCCCGGCGCCACCGTGGCTGCGTCGACGGACGGGCGACGCGACACCTCCTCGATGAGCAGGCGGGTGACGGACGGCGCGAGCAACGCGTCGCCGGCCGCGATGACCCGCACCGCGTTGATGAGCTGATCGGCCGGCGCGTCCTTCAACATGAACCCGCTGGCACCGGCACGCAGCGCGGCGTACACGTAGTCGTCGAGGTCGAACGTGGTGAGGATGAGCACGCGTGCGTCACCGTTTCCGGCCACCAGATGTCGGGTGGCCTCGATGCCGTCCATCACGGGCATGCGCACGTCCATCAGCACCACGTGCGGCGCACTGCGCTCCACCATCTGCAGCGCCTCGCGACCGTCACCGGCCTCACCGACCACCGAGATGTCGGGCTCGCTCTCCAGGATGAGGCGGAAACCGGACCGCACCATGGCCTGGTCGTCGACCAACGCGACACGGATCATCGGGCGGCCCTCACGACGCTCGCACCGGGAACGTCGCACGCACACGCCAGCCGCCACCCGGCCGCGGCCCGGCGACGAGCTCGCCGTCGTAGGCGGCCACACGCTCGCGCATGCCGAGCAGCCCGAAGCCGTCGCTGATGGGGCGGCCCTCCGCGCGACCGGCCGCGGCACCACGGCCGTCGTCGGCGACCTCCACGACGAGCGTCGCGCCGGCACGCACCATCGACACGTCGACGTGATGCACCGGCCCCGCATGCCGTCGCACGTTGGTGAGCGCCTCCTGCACGATGCGGTACGCGCTGAGCTCCACACCCGCCGGCAGGTGTTGCAGGTCGCCCTCGGTGCGCACCGAGACGGGCAGGTCGTCGGCCGCGCCGGCCAGCCCGTCGATGGAGGCGAGACCGGGCTGCGGTGTTGTGGGCACGGCGTTCTCGCCGGAGTCGCGCAGCACGCCGAGGATGCGGCGCATCTCCTGCATCGCCGCGCGACCCGTGTCTTCCACGGTGGCCAGCGCTGCGTCGGCAACGGCCGGGTCGAGCGTGAGCTGACGTCGCGCGGCTGCCGCCTGGATGACCATCAGGCTGACGCTGTGGGCCACCACGTCGTGCAGCTCGCGAGCGATGCGCGTGCGTTCGTCCTGCACGTGTTGGTGCGCCAACAGCTCGCGCTCTCGCTCCGCGCGTTCGGCGCGCTCGACCAACTCGGCGGCGCGCTCGCGGCGGCGACGCATGTTGTCGCCGACGACGATGGCCGCACCGATGACGATGGGCGTGGTGACGAGGGCCTGCCACGGGGCGTCGCCGTGGGTGACACCCAGCAGCACGAACGCGGTGATCGCCACCAGCAGCGCGCCACTCACCCGGAAGAGCACGTTCCCGCTGCGATGGGCGCCCAGCGTGTACGCGGCGATCATCACGCCCATCCACCCGGGCCCGGCTGCATTGGCGGCCTCGACGGCCAGCTGGCACACGCTGACCACCACCAGCACGGTCGCGGGCGCCCGGCGGCGCCATCCGATCGGCAACGTGGCCCCCAGGGTGAACAGCACACCGTGCACGCTGGGCTCGGCGAGATCCGGCTCCCGGAACGTGAGGTGGAAGACCACCCCGGACACCGCCAGCAGCCCCGCCAGCAGCCAGTCCGCGGTCTGCGGCCGTTCGCGCAACCATCGGAGCAGGTGTCGGCGGTTCATCGCTCTCGCACGCTAACCCTGCAGGGCGAAAGCAGCGTCAACCTCCTGGTGGATGTCGCCTACGCTCGCAGGGTGATGCAGTGCACGTCGTGTGGATCCACCATTCCCGTCGGCGCACGGTTCTGCCCGTCGTGCGGTCATGCGGTGGCGCTCGCACAGCCGGAGGAGCGACGCATCGTCACGGTGCTCTTCGCCGATCTGGTCGGGTTCACGACGCTGGCCGAACGGATGGACCCGGAGCAGGTGAAACGCCTCGTCGCCGCCTGCTTCGAGCGGCTCGTCGACGTGGTCGTCGAGTTCGGCGGCAAGGTCGACAAGCTCCTCGGCGACGGCATGCTCGTGCTGTTCGGCGCGCCGGTCGCGCACGAGGACGACCCCGAGCGCGCCGTGCGCGCCGCGCTGCGCATGCAGGAGACGCTGGCCAACTACGTGGCCACCAGTGTGCTGGCCGGCAGCGACGACATCCGGATGCGTGTGGGCATCAACACCGGCGAGGTGCTGGTGGGCACGCTGTCGGGCACCGACTACACCGCCATGGGCGACGTGGTCAACACCGCGTCGCGCTTGCAGAGCGAAGCGCCCGCGGGCGGCGTGCTGGTCGGCGATGCCACCTACGAGCTCACGTCGCACACGTTCAGCTACCAGCCAGCGGGGCAGTTGCAGCCGCGCGGTCGCGAGCAGTCGCTCCGGGCCTGGTTGGCGCTCGAAGCCACTGCTCCCCCGGGCGGTCGTCGCCGCCGGCGCGACGTCGCCATCGTCGGCCGCCACCCCGAGCTCGCCATGGCCGACGCCGCACTCGAGCTCGTCACTCGCGATGGCCGCGGTGTGCTGCTGCACGTCAACGGCGAGAACGGCGTGGGCAAGAGTCGCCTCGTCGACGAGGTCATCTGCCGCATCCGCGAGCACGGTGAGGTGTCGGTGCTGGAAGGCGCGTGCGTGCCGTACGGCGAATCGAACGTGTGGTGGCCCATCGCCAGCGCACTGTCGCACTACCTCGACCTCGACACCAGCCTGCAGCTTCCCGCGGCGCGTGCCACGGCGTTGCAACGCGCGCAGCAGATGTTCCCGTCCATCGAGCCCGGCGACGCCGAGCGCCTGGTCGACGTGTTCACGCACCTGCTCGGCTACCCATCGGCCATCGACAAGCTCGATCCACCCAACGCGCGCAGCACCATCCACCACACCGTCGCGCTGGTCATGGAGGCACGCTCGCAACGCGGTCCGATGGTGCTCAGCATCGACGACCTCCACTGGGCCGACCCGGTGCTGCTCGACCTCCTCGAGCACCTCGTCACGTCGCTCAGCCGGCATCCGTTCCTGCTCGTCACTGCCATGCGACCGGGCACCGAGGTGCTGTGGCCGCCGCGCTCCGACCGCAGCACCGTCGTGTCCATCACGCTCCAGCCACTCAGTCGCTCGCACACCGACCTGCTGGCCTCGTCGTTGCTCGGCGACGCACCCCGCGACGACCAACTGCTCACCGCGCTGTTCGACCGCAGCGGCGGCAACCCGCTGTTCCTGCTCGAACTGGTCGCGCTCACCGAGAGCGGTGGCGGCTCACGCGACCTTCCCGACTCGTTGCGCACGCTCATCGCGGCACGTCTCGATCAGCTCGCGCACGAACAGCGACAGGTGCTGGAGAACGCGGCCGTGCTCGGTACGTCGGGCAGCGTGGTCAGCATCGAGAAGTTCGCGAGCGAACTGGGCCAGCCCTATCACGCAGGGGTGCTCAACGACCTCGACGATCTCGGACTGCTGCAGGTGCGCGGTCGCCGCTGGGAGTTCCGCAGCGACTCGGTGCGCGACGCCGCGTACCAGACACTCACGAAGGCCGCGCGCGCACAGCGCCACGCGGGTGTCGCGAAGGCGCTCGGCGGTGCGATGGGCCAGCTCGACGACCGGGCGCATCACCTCGCCACCGCCGCCGAGCTCGTGCAGGAACTGGGCGCGGTCGACAAGGTGCCGGCCGACATCGTGGCGCAGGCGATCGCCACGCTCAGCGCGGCCGCCGACCGTTCGCTCGACACCGGCAGCCTGCGCATGACCATCCGCCATGCGTCGCGGGCGCTCGACCTCACCGTCACGCACCCCACGTCGCCCGATGAGATCGCCCACCTGCATCTGGTGCGCGCTGCCGCGTACACCGATCAGCGCAACATCGAGTCCGCCACCACCGACATCGACGCGCTGCAGGCACTGGCCGAACAGCTCGACGACGTGTCGTTGCTGGCCGAGGCGTTCCGAATGCGGGGCTCGCTCAGCCACACGGCCGGCCGCATCGACGAGGCGCGCGCCGAACTCGGCCATGCGGTCGACCTGCTGCGCACCGCCGACAAGCCGGTGCTGCTGGCTCGTGCACTGCGAGTGCGCGGCTTCATCGAGATGTTCGGTGGTTCGCTGGTCGATGCCGAGTGGTTCTTCGGCGAGGCCGACGAGCTGTACCAGACGCTCGACGACGAACGCGGACTCGCCTACATCGAGCAGCACCGCGCCTGGATCTCGTTCCTGTCGGGCGATCTGGGCGCGGCCCGCGAACGTCTCACGCATGCCGCCGAGACCCACGCCCGCCTCGGCGACCGCAACGGCGTCGGCTGGGCATGCGGCCTACTCGCGTTCGTCGAGTTCTTCGAAGGCCACTTCGATCAGGCCGAGGCGCTGGCCGGCACCGTCGGCACCGAAGCCGCACAGCGCGGCGACGTGTGGGCGGCGAGCATGATGCACACGTTGCTCGCCGACCTCCGCCTGTGGCAGGGCAAGCTGGAGGAAGCTGCCGACTTCGCGGAGAAGGCACGCGCTCGTTTCAAGCAGCTCAACGACAAGTTCGGTCTCTCGCAGGCACTGGCACCGCTGGTACGCGCGCAGGTGGCGCTCGGCCGCAACGCCGCCGCGCTGCGCAGCTCGGAGGAGCTGCTCACCCTCGCCGACACCACGCGCAACGGGCCGGCACCGCTGATGGCCGTGGCCGGCGCGGCCATGCACCGCGGCAACGCGGCGGTGGCCGCGGCCATGGCCGAACGCGCGCTCGTCCAGATCGAGGCGAGTGGCGGCCGACTGTTCGAACCGATGTTGGTGCTCGCGCTCGCCTATGCGCAGCTCGGCCGCACCGACGAGGCGCTGGCCACCGTCGAGTCGGTGCCTGCCGAGGGTGCCGACCACCCGTTCACCCACGCGGTCACCGCGCTCGTCTACGCCGCGGTCGGCTCCGCCGACGACGCCCTCGCGCGCGCCGAAGCGGTCACTCACCCGGTGTCGCCCGCCAAGGGGGCCACCTACCTCGACCAGGTGTTCGCCTACGTCGCCGGCGCAGGTGCCTACGCGCAGGTGGGCAACATCGTGCAGGCGCGCCTCAGCGCCGAAGCTGCCATCGCTCGCGCCATCGGCGTCGGCGACGTGGTGGCCACCGCGTTGTCGGCCACCATGTTCCGTGCGGTCACCGGGCAGGAGCACGCCGCGTTCGACGAGCGCACGTCGCTCGGCCACGGATGGGTGCAGCTGGTGGACCGGCTGGTCACCGGCGGCCGCACCGAAGTCCCCAAGGTCGACGCAGCCGACGAGGTCGACGACGACTCCGCACACGGCGACGTGTCGACGCCGACGTCGGCTGCGTCGTCAGCCGGCGAGTGAGTCGCGCCGCCACGGCAGGTCGGCCATGTACTGCACCGCTGCCGGGTGGGGATCCATCGCGCGCTCGGGCGGTTCCGCCGGTAGCTGCGCCTGCGGCTCGTGGCGACGCTGGCAGCCGGGGCACCAGTAGAGCGTGCGTGCATGCTCGCCGACCCGACGCACGAGCACGGTGTCGCCGCACCGAGCGCAGCGCTGACCGTTGCGCCCGTAGACCGCCAACCCACCGGGGATCTCGGCCTGGGTGACACGGTACGCGTGCTGCAGGTTGGCGCGCAGCATGCGAGCCGCTGCGTTGATGAGCTGCACGCAGTCGGCCGGCTCGAGCGTGCCCACCTCCGCGAAGGGGCTGATCTCGCACGCCCACAGCACTTCGCTGCGGTACACGTTGCCGACACCGCAGGCGACGTGCTGATCGAGCAGCACCTCCGACACCGCGGCGGTGGGGTCGGCGTACTCGTGGATGCGGCGAGCGCACTCCAGCAGTTCGCGCTCCTGCGCCGTGCACAGGTCGGGGCCGAGCCGGCCGAAGCCGGGGTGACGGAAACGATCGAACTCGCGGTAGGTCTCGACGACCGGTGCGTTGAAGCACACCGCCACCCAGTCGGGCACCTCGATGGCCACGCGCATCTGATGATCGGGCTTGCGCCACCGCTCGCCGGCTCGGTAGAGGTGCCACGAACCGTTCATGCGCATGTGGGTGTGCAGCACGATGCCGTCGTCCCAGAAGATCTCCATGTGCTTGCCGTGGCTCTGCACCCGCTCGATGGTGCGACCTGTGCCGGGGTGCGGACCGTAGAGGCGCGGCGCATCGAAGCGCGTGGTTGGACGGCCCGTCAGAGCAGTCCGCAGAGCGGCGGCCGCGCGATGGATCGTGTCGCCTTCAGGCACGCTCCACAGACTACGCAACCCATGCGGTGCGGGCGCGCGATACCCCCGAGCGGTGTGGTCGATAGCGTGCACCGGGTGGATCCGCAGCCCGACGACGAACTCGACGACGAGATGCTGTCCGACGCGGCCCTGCCCGACGACGAGGAGCTCGAGCCCGTCTCCGACCCGGTGACCACCGCCCGTCGCCGTCACGGTGCCGCAGGGGCCATCCTGGCCGCGGGCATGTTCGGCCTCGACAAGGCACTCGGCCGCAAGGTGAAGGAAGAGGCGCCGATCGTCATCGCGGCGGGCACCGAGCCGGTCGACATCGACAGCGACGGCATCGAGATCCCCATCGACGACGACACGTCGGTGTTCGCGCCGCCGCAGCCGCCGTCGGACCCGTTTCCGCCGCGCCGACGCCGGCGCTGACGCCCTCACCAGGGCGATTCTCGCATCCAGCGGCCACGCACTACGCTGCCGCTGACCCCGAGGAGGTTCCGTGGTGCGGATGTTTCGGGCGGCTCTCGCCGCCGTAGTGCTGTGTTCAGTGGTCGCCGTCGCATCGCCCACGGTCGCCACCGTCGCGGCCGGCTCGGGTGAGATCACCGACCCGCAGCTCCTCGCCGACATCGCCACCGCTGCCGCCAACCGCGCAGAGGGCGGCTCCGCCAGCGTCACTGTCGAAGTGTTCACCGCCGACCTCACCGGGGTCGGCAACTCGGTGCGCTCGCTCGGCGGCACCGTCACCGGCTCGGTCCCCGGCGAGGTGGTGCAGGCACGCGTGCCCGTCGACCAGCTCGGCGCGCTCGCCGGCGCACCCGGCGTCGACTTCGTGCAGTCGCCGCGCCGGTCGGGCTACGTGCCGCCGGTCAGCAACCCTCGTCTCGAGGCCGGCACCGGACCCACCATCGGCGACGAAGTGTCCATCACCAACGCCGACGAGTGGCAGGACGCCGGGTTCACCGGCGCCGGCGTCAAGGTGGGCATCGTCGACTACTTCGACATGAGCCTCTGGGACACCGCCGAGCTCGGCCCCGAGCCGACGCCGGGCAACGGCCATCTGCTCTGCCAGGACTCGGCCGGCTTCGGTCTCTGCATCGGGCAGGACTTCAATCCCCAATGGGCAGACGTCCACGGACTCGCGGTGGCCGAGATCATCAAGGACATGGCCCCCGACGTCGAGCTGTACATCGCCACCGTCGGCACGGTCAGCGACCTGCAGGCCGCGATCAACTGGTTCGACACCAACGGCGTCACCATCGTCAGCCGCTCGCTCGGCGCCGCCTACGACGGCCCCGGCGACGGCACCGGCGCACTCGCCGCGGTGGTCGACTCCGCGGTCGGCAAGGGCATGACCTGGTTCAACTCCGGCGGCAACGACGGCCAGGACGCCTACATCCGCCGCAACATCAGCGCCACCGTCGCGGCAAGCGCCTACGGCATCAACAACGGCAACGTGATCCCCCCGAACCCCGCCATCTCCGCCGGCACCGGCCAGTACATCGACTTCGACCCGGGCGCTACCGTCGACACCTGGCTGCGCTTCGATGCCGGCTTCACCAGCTGCGTGCTGTTCGACGGCGTTCGCTGGGCCAACGACTGGTACCTCGCCGCCAACCAGCGCACCGACTACTCGCTCGAGTTCTTCGAGCCGGTCAGCGGCGCCAACGAGTTCAACGACCACTGGAACCCCACCGCTGCCAACCAGGTGTACCCGATCGACATCTTCACGCAGATCCCCGGCGTGCAGAACGTCTACGACGCCAACCAGCGCGCGGGCGCCTTCCCGCTCGAGGCCGACGACCTGTGCGTGGTGCCCGACAACGTGTTCGGCCCGCTCACCGGCATCGTGTTCATGCGCATGCGCCGCAACCTCAACACGCCGGTCGGCAACCCCGACATCGTGGAAGTGGCGCTCTCCGACGGCTGGACCGAGCTCGACTACTACAACAAGGCCGGCAGCGCGGCCAAGCCCGTGGTCGACTCACGCAACCCGGGCCTCGTC
The DNA here is from genome assembly GCA_964632715.1 of uncultured Bifidobacterium sp. Taxonomy (GTDB): domain Bacteria; phylum Actinomycetota; class Acidimicrobiia; order Acidimicrobiales; family Ilumatobacteraceae; genus UBA668. The sequence continues at coordinate 14,412 of CAZWCU010000066.1, forward strand.
GCCGTCGGTGCGATCGACACTCCCGTCGCAGGAGGTCCGCCTGCTCCTGCTGGCAACGACATCGCCTACTACTCGTCGCAAGGACCCACCAACGACGGGCGCATCAAGCCCGACGTCACGGCGCCTGCAGGCGCCGAGAGCACCCTCTACGGCGAGCCCTTCCAGGGAACGTCCGCGGCTGCACCGACTGCTGCCGGTGCCGGCGCGCTGCTCCTCAGCGCCGGTCTCGCCAACCCGGGCGGCGGCCTCGCCGCCCTCGTGAAGCACTTCGCCACCGACCTCGGCGCCACCGGACCCGACAACGTCTTCGGCCACGGCAAGTTGCTGCTGCCCGCGCCGCCGACACCTGCTCCCGTGGCCACGCCCGGCAAGTACGTACCGCTGGCGCTGCCCGTGCGCGGTCTCGACACGCGTCCCGGTGGCGCCCACGTCGGCCCGCCGTCGCTCACCGGCCCGTACCTGAAGGAGTCGATCATCGACTTCAACGTCCTCGCGACGGCGGCGGTGCCCGACACCGGTGTCTCCGCGGTGGCCATCAACCTCACCTCGGTCGGCTCCACCTCCACCGGCTTCCTGCAGGCGTTCCCGTACCTGCGCGCCGACGTCGGTGGCACCAGCACGCTCAACGTCTCCACCGCCGGCATCACGCGACCCAACTTCGCGATCGTGCCGGTCGGTCAGGACGGCAAGATCAGCATCTACATCCACGCCGGCGGCAACGTCATCATCGACGTGCTCGGCTACTACCTCGACGGTCAGACCGCGCCGTCGGGCACCACCGACGGGCGCTTCATCCCGCTCGCCGACCCCGAACGGTGGATGGACTCGCGCGGCCAGAACGGCGCTCCGCTCCCGGTCGGCTACGTCGCACCGGCACGCGTGCCCGCCGGCCAGACGGTGGGCGTGCCCACGCTGGGTTCCAGCCTCGTGCCCACCACCGGCGTCTCCGCCCTGGTGGTCAACGTCACCGCGGCCAACCCCGCGGCCAACGGCTACCTGGTCGGCCTGCCCACCGGCGCGGTCGGCGCGGTGCACAGCACCGTCAACTACTCCACGGGTGCGGCGGCGGCCAACACCGCGATCATCCCGCTCGGCTCCGGAAATGGCATCAGCGTGCTCACCTCGCAGACCACGCACGTGATCGTCGACGTCGTCGGATACATCACCAACTCCAGTGCCAGCCCCGACACGCTGGGTCTGTTCGTGCCCATCACACCGGGCCGAGCCGTCGACACCCGTCTGCCCTCGCCCGTGCCGTTCACCCCCGGCCAGACTCGCACCTTCACGCTCACCGGCCTCACCTCGCCCGCACCCGAGGTGCCGGCGAACGCATCCGGTGTGTCGGCCAACCTGACCGTGGCCAACCCCGCCGCCAGCGGCTTCCTGATGGTGTACCCCAACAGCCAGCCGGCCACCTCCAACCTCAACTTCACGGTCGGCAAGACCGCCGCCAACGCGGCGCTGCTCGCGCTCAGCTCCACCGGCACGGTCACTGCGATGATGAGCCAGTCGGGGCACCTGCTCCTCGACATCAACGGCTACTTCATGCCGAGTGCCGGATGAGCGAACAGACCGAGGTGAAGACGGGCTGGCTCGACCGAGAGCTGCTCGAGAACATCAGGGCCAACGTGCCGCTGGTCTACGTGGACGCGGTGCCGGTGCGCGTGGACGAGCTCGGCCGCGTCACGCACGTGGGCATGCTGTTGCGCCAGGCACCCGACGGCACGATCAGCCGGATGGTGGTGAGCGGCCGCGTGCTCTACGGCGAACGCATCCGCGACTCGCTGCTGCGCCACCTGGAGAAGGACCTCGGCCCGGTGGCACTGCCGCGCATCCCGCCGGAGGTCGCGCCGTTCACGGTGGTCGAGTACTTCCCCGACGCCGACACCAGCGGCTTCCACGACCCGCGCCACCATGCGGTCAGCCTGGCGTTCGTGGTGCCCGTGTCGGGCGACTGCCAGCCCACGCAGGAAGCACTCGACCTGCGCTGGTTCACGCCCGAGGAAGCCGTCAGCGACAAGGTGCGCCGCGAGATGACCGGCGGACACGACCGCCTCATCCGCCTCGCCCTCGCGCACGTCGGTCAGCTGCCGTAGAGCTCCACCAGGTCGCGGCCCACCTTGGCCAACGCGGTGCGCAGCTCGGCTGGCTCCAGCACTTCCACGCCTGAGCCGTAGCCACCCAGCTCGCCGGCCATCGATTGCAGCGAGTGACCGCGCAGCTCGATCTCCACGCGCCCGTCGGGGCGGGTGGTGCCGATGCGCAGGCGCTCGCCGAACTCGTGGTTGAGGATGGTGACCAGCCACTGCTGCGCAGTCGCCGTGACCACCAGCGGCGCCCGCAACTCGTTCACCCGATCGGCGATGAGCGCCCACGCCTCGCCGAGATCGAAGCCCTCGGGTCGCACGGCGGGCTTCCCGGTCGGTGTGGCCGACACGATGCGATCGATGCGGAAGCTGCGCCGACCGGCCTCGGTGTCGGCCACCAAGTACCACGACGGACCCTTCGCAACCACACCCAACGGCTCGACCAAGCGGGTGGTGTTCGCCCGCTCGCGCGACGTGTACTCCATCGACAGCTGCTGCGCCTGCACCACGGCCGACTGCACGGTCGCCAACAGCGGTGGGGGCGGACGCCGCGGCGACGCCGACCGTTCCCACGATCGCTCGTCGATCACCGTGGCCGCCGCGGCATGCTCGACCACCGGGCGGAACTGTTCGGGGAGCGCCCGCACCAGCTTGCGCAGCGTAGCCTTCAACTGCGGCGTGGTGGCCGCGGAGGGTCCGGCCACCATGAACAGCGCCTGCGCCTCGGAGGCGGTGAGCCCGCTGAGATCCGTGCGGCCGCCGCCGGCGAGCCGCCAGCCACCGTTGCGGCCCGGCAGTGAGTAGACGGGCAGCCCTGCCATGCCCAGCGCCTCGAGGTCGCGGCGGGCGGTGCGACTGGAGATCTCCAGCTCGGCGGCCACCTCGTCGGCGGTGACCTTCCCGCGTTGCTGCAGCAGCAACAGGATGGCAACCAGTCGATCCGCGCGCATGACCCGATTGTGGCACCGAACGTGGTCAGATGCTGACCACGTTCTGTCACCCAGCCACGTGCGAGTATCCCTGCTCCACGTCGTGCACGTGGTGCACCGGGTCGTGCACGAAGTAGCGGGTGAAGCTGTCGATGGTGAACGCCACGCCGTCGCTGCGGAAGCCGGTGCGTTCCCACTGGTCGCCGCGCACGGTCGCGAAGCGTGCGGCCAGGGCGGCTGCTGCCTCGGCCAACTCATCCGCGACCTGCGCGGGGTCCTGCTGGTCGTACCCGTCCGCCACGGCGGTCTCGTCCTGGTCCCAGTTGGGGAACTGCGGGCCGTCGTGGTCGAGCATCAGCCCCAGGCGGTACAGGTACAACCGGAACACGTCGCGCACGTGGCAGCCGTACTCCAACGCGGACCACGTGTGGTCGTTGGGCCGCTCGCGCACGTTCGGATGCGCGAGCAGCTCGCGCCACCGGGCCGCGTTCGCGACGATGTCGGCCGGCGCGGCCTCACGCGAGTAGGTGGCTCCTTCGAAGCCGCACTCCGGGCAGGCGGTCTCCAGCACCCAGGTCCAGTTCTTGTCGTCAGGCACGATCGGCATGCGCCGACGGTAGCCGCGATGCTCGTCCCTACACTTCCGAGATGTTTCGACGACGACGGGGTCCGTTGCAGACCTGGCAGGAGGACACGCGCACGCTCGTGCTGGCACGTTCCGACCGGTTGTTGCTCACTGCGCTCCGACCGGACGACTACGCGGAGTTCATCGTTGCGCTGCGCGACCCTGAGGTGATGGAGTGGCAGGGCTACGACGAGGCCATCGTCGAGCGGTTCGAACACGGCCTCATCGCCAGCATGACCGATCGGTTCCGCAACCACCCGATGCAATTGGCTGTTCGCGATCGAGCGACCGACGAGTTCGTCGGCTCGTACTCCTACTCGCTCGACGCCGACGACCTCGGCCACTCCGTCGCGCTCGGTTGGTGGCTGACTGCACCTCACCGCGGCAAGGGGCTCGGCCACGAGAGCCTGCAGATGGTGCTCCGCTGGCTGCATGACGACGTGCAGGTCACGACAGTGCGCATCGGCACTCGACACGACAACGTGCGCGCGATCGCCCAGATCGAGCGCTCGGGCGCCCGTCTGCAGTCCGAACACCCGACACCCCTGCCCAACGGCACCTCACCGATGGGCAAGTGGTACGTCCACGAGTGATGATCAGAGGGTGGCGACGATCTCGGCCATCAGGTCGCCGGCTTCGGTGGGGTTGAGGCCCACCTTCACGCCCGCGGCACGCAACGCGTCCATCTTGCCCTGGGCCGTGCCCTTGCCGCCGCTGGTGATGGCGCCGGCGTGGCCCATCTTCTTGCCCTCTGGCGCGGTGACACCGGCGATGTAGGCGCTCATCGGCTTGGTGACGTTGGCCTTGATGAACTCGGCCGCACGCTCCTCGGCGTCGCC
>CAZWCU010000067.1:0-18275 GCA_964632715.1 uncultured Bifidobacterium sp.
TATGGCGGAGGTGGACGGGAATCGAACCCGCCGGACGAGGATCGCTCGTCCCAACCGCTTTGAAGGCGGCGGAGCCCACCAGGTACCCGGACACCTCCGGTCCCGAGGGTAGCGCTTCCCGCGCACGCTCGCGCCCGCCCGATCAGCGTCTGGTCCTACGAATCCCACATTCCGTGTGGGATTCCTGTGACCAGACGGGGGTGGGCGACGGCTGAGTACGCTCGGGACCATGAAGCGCCTGATCCTCCTCATCGTCGTCATCGCCCTCGCCGCAGTGGCCGCGAAGAAACTGCAGTCGTCCTGACCTCGTCGCTGTTCTGCTCGCAGTCGGCGCTCGAGCAGTACGGCGCCATCTGGCGCGACATCGTCCCCGACCTGCAGTACGTGGTGCTGCCCGTAGAAGGCCTGTTGGCCCAGTCCGAGATCGAGCGCATCGACATGGCCGTGTTCACGGCCGACATGTGGACGTCGAACCGCGGCCCCAGCTTCTTCAAGGTGCTGCTGCAGGCCCCCAACGCGAAGTGGCTGCACATGTTCTCGGCAGGCGTCGACAACCCGGTGTTCGCCGAGCTGCTCCGCCGCGGCGTGCGCCTCACGCACTCGGCGGGCTCGTCGGCCACACCCATCGCGCACACGGTGATCATGCACACCATCGCGCTGTGCCGCGGCTCGCAGGCGCTCGCCGTTGCGCAGCAGGAACGGCGTTGGGCCGAGCGCGACGTCACCGATGTGGAGGGCCGCACGATGGGCATCGTCGGGCTGGGCAGCATCGGTTCCGAGGTGGCGCGACTCGCTCAGCACTTCGGCATGCGAGTGATCGGCGTGCGACGCACTCCCGACGGCAGCGAGCCGTGCGAGACGTGGCCCACCACGCGCCTGCACGAGCTGCTGCCACTCGTCGACGACCTGGTGCTCACTGCACCGCTCACGCCCGCCACCCGCAACCTCATCGGCGAACGCGAGCTCGCGCTGCTGCCCGCCGGTGCACACGTGGTCAACGTCGGCCGCGGCGAACTGATCGACGAGCCGGCGCTGATCGCCGCCCTCCAGTCGGGTCACCTCGGTGGCGCGGCACTCGACGTGTTCGTGGTGGAGCCGCTCCCCACGGAGAGTCCGCTGTGGAACCTGCCGAACGTCATCGTCACGCCGCACAGCGCGGGCGGCACGCCGCTCGCATCACAGCGCGCGGCCGACATCTTCGCCGACAACCTCGGCCGGTACCTCGCCCACGAACCGTTGGTGAACGAGGTCAGCTGACGTGCAACCCGTGCGCGTGGGCGACCTGGTGGTGCACCCCGTGTTCGACGGCACGGCGCTGCTGCACAAGGACCTGTGGGACGGCGACTGGACAGCGCACCAGCACCTGTTGAACGACGACGGTGCGATGGTGGTACCCGTCGGTGCATTCCTCGTTCGCGTCGGCGAGCACCTGCTGCTGCTCGATGCGGGCGTGGGCGACGTGCGCGACGAGATGTTCGACGGCGGTCGGATGCTTGCGAGCCTGGCTGCGCTGGGAGTGCAACCTGGCGACATCGACACCGTCATCGTGTCGCACCTGCACAGCGACCACATGGGTTGGTTGGAGGTCGACGGCGCCGTCACCTTCGCCAATGCGACCGTGCACATCGGGGCCGGTGACTGGACGCACTTCGTCGACGAAGCAGGCGGCGGGCGGCGACGAGCGGAGCGGTTGCGCAGCATCGCCGACCACGTGTCGCTCATCGACAACGACGGCACCACGGTGCTGCCAGGTGTGACCACTCGCTCCACACCCGGCCATACTCCGGGCACACGAGCACCGTCATCTCCAGTGGCAGCGAACGACTGATCGTGCTCGGCGACGCGTTGCACTGTCCGGCACAGCTCACCGAGAGCGAGTGGCACTTCGTGTACGACGTGGACCCCGAGCTCGCCGTGCGAACCCGTCGGGCGCTGCTGCAGGAGGCCGAGGAGCCGGGCACCGCGTTGCTGCCGTGCCACTTCCCCGAGATGCAGGCGGCTCGACTGCTGCCGGCGCAGGGCCGACAGCAGTGGGTGCTCAGCGGTCAGTGACCATCACGGGTTGGCAGTGACCGCGCCGGTCGATACGTTCGGCAACGACTTCCCCCAGTCGTAGCTACCACCTCCTGGGAGTCGGTCATGTTCCTCTGCTGGTCCGCGAAAGGCGGCAGCGGCACCACCGTCGTCGCCGCCGCGCTCGCACTCGTCCTCTCCCGGCAGCGTCCGACGCTGCTGGTCGACCTCGCCGGTGATGCGCCGGCCGCACTGGGCCTTCCCGAGCCCGCCGGACCGGGGCTCGTCGACTGGCTCGCGAGCACCACCGCCGATGCTGCCGCCCTGCAGCGCCTCGCCGTGCCCGCTACCGACGCGCTGCAGCTGCTCCCTCGCGGCAGTGGATCGGCGAGCGATGCCGCCCGGTGGCGAGACCTCGCCGAGGCACTGACGGCGACGGCGAGCACCGTCGTGCTCGACGCCGGCACCGGCGCACCTCCTGCCGAGCTGTTCGCCGTCGCGTCGCATCGACTGCTGGTCACCCGGCCCTGCTACCTCTCCCTGCGCCGCGCCGTCGCCAGCGGCCTGCAACCCACGGGCATCGTGCTGCTCGACGAACCTGGGCGCGCACTCGCCGCACGCGACGTGGAGCGGTCCCTCGGCGCGCCAGTGGTGGCCGAGCTCGCCTACGACCCGGCCGTCGCCCGCGCGGTCGACGCCGGCCTGCTCGCCTCGCGTCTGCCGCGCTCGCTGGCGCACTCGCTCAGGAGCGCGGCATGATCGACCTGGTCGCGGAGCAGTCGCTACTGGGCGGCCTCGAGCGTTGGCTCGACGACCCCACCGTCACCGAGTTGATGGTGAACGCCGGCAGCGAGGTGTGGGTCGAGCGGGCCGGCCGCATCGAACCGGTCGGTCGCATCCGTCCCACCACGCTGCTCGCCGCCATCGAGCAGATCCTCACGCCCATCGGCCGTCGACTCGATCGCACACACCCCACGGTCGACGCTCGACTCGCCGACGGGTCGCGGCTGTGCGCGGTGGTCGCACCCATCGCCGTCGACGGCCCGTGCCTCACCATCCGTCGCTTCAGCGCGCAGCCCATCCCGCTCGCCCGATTCGCCGAGCCTCCGGTCGTCGCGTTGCTCGGCGAGCTGGTCCACCGCCGCTGCAACCTCGTGGTCAGTGGTGCCACCTCGTCGGGCAAGACCACTCTGCTCAACGCGCTGGCGAGGGAGGTGGAACCCACGTCGCGCCTGATCACCCTGGAAGACGTCGCCGAGCTGCAGCTGCCGCACCCTCACGTGCTGCGCCTGGAGACCCGCGACGCGAACCCCGACGGAGTGGGCGCCGTCACGCTCGAACACCTGCTGCGCACCGCGCTGCGCATGCGACCCGACCGACTGGTGGTCGGCGAGATCCGCGGCAGCGAGGCCGTGCACCTGCTGCAGGCGCTCAACACCGGCCACGACGGTTCGCTCGCCACCGTGCACGCCAACAGCGCGCTCGACGCGCTCGAGCGCCTGGCCTCGCTGGTGCTGCAGGAGGTGGGCAACTGGCCGATGACCGCGGTGCATCATCACGTAGCCCGGGCGGTCGACGCCGTCGTGCACGTCGCCCGGTCAGCCGACGGCAGTCGTCGCGTCACGGAAGTCGTCGAGGTCGCTCACTCGGCGGAGTGCCTCAGCACGCGCGTGCTCGCTCGCGACGGCCACGTGGTCGCCGCTCCCCAGCGGTGCCGGCGATGACGGCCGCCTTCGCTGCGGCTGCACTGCTGATCATCGCCGCGACATGGGCGCGCGGTCAGCTGGTCGTCAACCGCAACACTGCACCGGCCGCGCGGCGAGCGCGCCGTGCACCGCCGCCCACGGCCGAGCGCTGGGCGGCGTTCCTCGACGTGGTCTCGGCCGAAGTGCGCACGGGCAGCTCGCTGGGGGCCGCGGTGCACCACGCGATCCGGCGCTGCTCACCGCACGGTGCCGTCATCCATGCGTCCACCTCACTGCCACTCGTCACGCCTGCTCGACCGCTGCCTGCCGATGAGGCGGTGGTGGTGCAGGCCATCGCGGCCGCGCACGAACTGGGCGGGCCGGTCGCTCCCGCGCTCGATGCCGCCTCTGCGCTGCTGCGCGAACGCAGCGCCATCCGCGACGAGGCGATCGCGCACGCGGCGCAGGCGCGGTTGAGCGCCCGCGTGCTCACCGCCGTGCCGCTCGTGTTCCTCAGCTGGAGCCTCGGAACGAGCGCCTCCTTCCGCGCCGCGGTGCTCGGCACGGCCGGTGGGCTGAGCGTGGCGACGGGAGCGGTCTGCAACATGGCGGGCTGGCGGTGGATGCAACGCATCATCCGCAGGGCCGGCGAATGATCGCGACCGTCGCGCTGGTCGCTGTCGTCGCTGCCGGTCTTGCGGCCAGGCCGCGCGCACCGCGGCGTGGTGCGTCCGCCACCGTCGTGCACGCTCCTCGCCGCACCACTCGGCGAGGTCGAGCAGCACTCGCCCGCACCGCCGAGCGCGCATACCCACACGCGATCGAGCTCGTCGTGCTGGCCGTGCGCGCCGGCCACCTCCCTTCGTCGGCGCTGCGCGGCGTGGCGCCACATCTGGAACCACCTCTCCGTGAGGCCTTCGAGGAGGTCGCTCGGCGCACTGCCACGGGCGAACGGTTCGCCGATGCCCTCGCGGCCCTGCCCGATCGACTCGGCACGATGGCCGCTCCGCTGGCCGACTCGTTCGCCGCCGCCGACCGCTACGGGCTGCCGTTGGCGCCGGTGCTCGAGCGGCTCGCCGACGAAGCACGGCAACGCCGTCGCCGTCAGGCCGACGCGCTCGCCCGGCAACTGCCGGTGCGGCTGTCGCTGCCGCTGGTGCTGTGCACGCTGCCGTCGTTCGTCCTCCTCGCCGTGGCTCCCTTGCTGCTCGCAGCCCTCTCGTCGCTCCAACGCTGACCTCACCCGGCACTCCACACGTGAACCACGGAGGTTCCCATGAACGCACGCATCGCACGATTCCACGCATGGCTGCTCTGGCACGACGACGACGGCCAGGCGACCACCGAGTACGCCCTCGTGTTGCTCGGTGCCGCACTGGTCGCGTTGCTCGTGGTCGGCTGGGCCACCACCGGCGGCGGTGGCGGCAAGGTCGGCCGACTGTTCGATCGGGTCATCGACTCGGTCATCGACAAGCTGTGAGCGGCGGCCAGACGTCGCGACGCAACGGCGGCCAAGCGTCGGTCGAGCTCGCACTCTGCCTGCCGCTGGTGTGCCTGTTGCTCTGCGGCGTGGTGCAGGTGGCCGTGGTGGCGCGCGGTCAGCTCGCCGTGCAACTCGCCGCGCGTGAGGCTGCACGGGCAGCCGCCGTCTCCGCCGAGCCGGCCGCTGCGGCCACCCTCGCCGCCGAGCGAGCGGTCGCGTTGCGGCCCTTGTCGGTGCGCGTTGCCCAGCGCGGCGGCACCGTCACCGCCACGGTCAGCTACACCGAGCGCACCCAGGCGCCGCTGGTGGGCGTGCTGCTGCCCGACGTCACGCTCACCGCCAGCGTCACGATGGCACTCGAACCGCCGTAGTGCAGCCAACCGGGGCGGGCCGAGGGCCCCGGTAGCGTGGCGTCGTCATGGAACTCGTCTGCTCCCTCGCCGACATCGGCACGCTGCACGTGCTGCAGGTGAGCGGCGAGATCGATCTCGCCACGCTGCCCTACTTCGCCGACCACCTCGTGCGTGCGGTCACCGCTCACTCCGGCGGCGTCGTGTTCGTCGACCTCGACGGCGTCACCGCACTCGACGACACGGGGCTGGGCATGCTGCTCGGTGGCGCAGGGCGCGCCCGCGAACGCGGCGGCGATCTGGTGGTGGTGTGCAACAACGAACGCCTTCGCGCGCGCTTCGCGCTCACCGGGCTCGACCGCGCGGTGCAAGTGCAGCAGACGATCAGCTGACTCGCGCGGTCAGGGCTTCTTCGGCTTGCGAACCCCGCGCCGGTCGAGTGCCTTCTCCTGCGCGCGCTGCTCCGCTTCGAGCGCGGCTTCTTCGGCCACCAGGTGCTGCATGCTGAGCAGCCGCCGCGGGTCGAGCCGGCCGTCGGCCACCGCGGCGTTCACCGCACAGTCGGGTTCCTCGTCGTGCTTGCAGTCGCGGAAGCGACAGTGGTCCATCAGCTCGAACACGTCGGCGAAGGCGTTCTCGATGCCGCGCCCGCTGCTCCACAGGCTGACCGCACGCACACCAGGCGTGTCGATGAGCCAGCCGCCGGCCACCATGCGGATGAGCTCTGAGGCCGTGGTGGTGTGGCGGCCACGCTGGTCGCCCTCGCGCACGTCGGCGGTGGCCATGCGGCCGTGACCCACCAGTGCGTTGACGAGCGTGCTCTTGCCGACGCCGCTGGCGCCCAGCAATGCAATGGTGGCGTTGTTGGCCGCGTAGGAGCGCAGCGCTTCCACGCCCACCCCGGTGATGCCACTCGCCACGCAGATGTCGACACCGGGTGCGACGTCGTGCAAGGCGGAGAGCGTCTCGGCGGGATCGTCGATGAGGTCGACCTTGGTGAGCACCACCACAGGACGCGCTCCGCTGTCCCACGCGAGCACGAGTTCGCGCTCGAGTCGCCGGCGGTTGGGCGGCGAGGTGAGACCGTGCAGCAGCATCACCACGTCGATGTTGGCGGCGATGGTGTGCGCCTCGGCGCGGTTGCCTTCGAACGACGCTCGCCGCACGAACGCGCTGTGGCGGGGCAGCACGTGCTCGATTCGCTCGCCGTCGTCGCCGACCACGACGAAGTCGCCCACCGCGACGTCGGCGCCGATGTTGCGCGCGCGAACCGGCGGCTGGTCGAGCGAGATCAGCACGCTGCTCCAACCACGGTCGAGCCGGCTCACTCGACCGGTGGCGACGGGTGTGCCCAACTCGCGCCAACGTGCCAACGCTTCGTCGGTCCAGCCGAGTCGAATGTCACACGGTTCGTCGATTCGGCGAAGGGTAGCGTCGCGCACGAGCGGTCAGCTCCTGCGGACCGCACAGGGAGGACACACGATGCTCGCTCGTCTCGCGCGCTTCAGCTTCAGGAAGCGGTGGCTGATGGTGTTCGCCATCTGGCTGCCGCTGCTGATCGGACTCAACGTCGTGGGTGGCGCCCTCGGCACCGACTACCGCACGGACTTCAACCAGCCCGACAGCGAGTCGAAGCTGGTCCAGGAGGCGTTCCAGAGCGTCGGCAGCAAGGAGGACGCGGGCTTCCACCGCCCAGATCGTGTTCACCGCCGAGCAGGGCAACACCGACCCCGCTGTGGTGGCAGCGATGGAGGAGTTCTTCGCGGAGGTCGAGGCGCTCGACAACGTGAAGCTGGTCAGCCCGTTCTCCGAAGAAGGCGCCAGCCAGAACAGCCCGGCCGGGTCGCCCACCAACCAGCTCGGCACCGACGTGTCGTTCGCGCAGCTCTCGGTGACCCAGCTCGACCAGGCCAAGACCATCGCACTCGGTGAGGACATCATGGCCATCGGCGACACCGTCCAGGTGCCGGGCCTGCGCATCGAATACGGCGGTCAGGTCTTCGCTGCGTTCGAGTTCCCCGCCAGCGAGATCCTCGGCATCCTCGCCGCCGTCATCATCCTGCTCATCGCGTTCGGGTCGGTGGTGGCCATGGGCCTGCCCATCGGCACCGCGCTCGCCGGCCTCGGCGTGGCCATGGCCATCGTCGGCATCGCGTCGAACGGCTTCTCCATCCCCGAGTTCGGCCCGCAGATGGCCGCGATGATCGGCCTCGGCGTGGGCATCGACTACGCGCTGTTCATCGTCAGCCGATATCGCGAACACCTCGACATGGGCGAAGACCCGGAGACCGCGACCATCGCGGCCGTCGACTCCAGCGGCCGCGCGGTCATCTTCGCCGGCATCACCGTGATGATCTCGCTGCTCGGTCTGTTCATCATGGGCCTCTCGTTCGTGCGTGGTCTCGCGGTTGCCGGCGCCACCGGTGTGCTCGTGATGATGATCGCGTCGATCACGCTGCTGCCCGCCCTGCTCGGGTTCACCGGTACCCGCATCCACACCACCACTCGCGCCGCCGCGACCGCGGTGGCACTGGTGGTCGTCTGCGGCATCGTCGGCGTCATCGTCGACAACCTCGGCCCCCTGATGGGCATCGGCGCGCTCGGCGCGCTGCTGGTGATGGTGGTCGGTTACCTGCCGTTCGGTCGCTCGCTGCGCAAGCCGCTGCCGCATCGCAAGGAGAAGCCGCGCGAGGAACAGGGGTGGTACCGCTGGAGCCGCTTCATCCAGCACCGCCCGTGGCCGGCCCTCGTCGGGTCCGCCGGTCTCCTCATCCTGCTCGCACTCCCCCTGTTCGGCATCCGCCTCGGCTTCGGCGACGAAGGCAACGCCCCGCGCGACACCACCGTGCGCCAGGCGTACGACCTGGTCGCCGGCGGCTTCGGCCCCGGCAGCAACGGCCCGCTGTTGCTCGTCAGCACCGACCCGTCGGCGAACGCCGAGACCGCCGCCGCGGTCGACGACGCGCTGGCCGCCGAGAACAACATCGCGTTCGCGACGCCCGGCAGCCAGATCGGCGAGAGCACGTGGTCGTGGGTCGTGTACCCGAAGACCGCACCGCAGGACGAAGCCACCGCCGACCTGGTGCACCGCCTGCGCGACGACGTGCTGCCCACCACCGGCATCCAGGTGAACGTGGGCGGCTGGACCGCCGGCGGCATCGACTTCGCCACCTACATCAGTGGCCGGCTCCCCATCCTGATCGGCGCCGTGCTCATCCTCAGCTTCCTGCTGCTGATGCTCGTGTTCCGCAGCCTGCTGGTGCCGCTGAAGGCCGTCATCATGAACCTGCTGTCGGTGGGCGCCGCGTACGGCGTGATCGTGGCCATCTTCCAGTGGGGTTGGGGCCTGAGCTTCATCGGCGTCGACAACCCGGGACCGGTGGAGGCGTGGGCACCGATGATGCTGTTCGCCATCGTGTTCGGCCTGTCGATGGACTACGAGGTGTTCCTGCTGTCACGCATCAAGGAGGAGTTCGACCGCACCGGCGACAACAACCTCGCCGTGGCGGACGGCCTCGCCGTCACCGCTCGCGTCATCACCGCCGCCGCCATCATCATGGTGTGCGTGTTCTCGGCGTTCGTGCTGGGCGACGACCGCAACCTGAAGCTGTTCGGCCTGGGCATGGCCGTGGCCGTGTTCGTCGACGCCACCATCGTCAGGATGGTGCTCGTTCCGGCCACCATGGAACTGCTCGGCGACCGGAACTGGTGGATCCCGAAGTGGCTCGACCGCATCCTGCCGCACCTCGACGTGGAGGGCCACGACCGCACGCCGACACCCGTCACAGCAGCCGAGACAGCGCCCGACCAGGCACCCGACGCGGAACCGGAGCCGGTCACCACCGGCAGCTGACCCGGCCGGTGGCTTTCGCCGCCGCGCGGACTTACAATCCGGTTCCATGGCGGAAAACATGGACCTCGATCACAACCTCGAACTGGTGCGACGTGGCTACGACCCGCATCAGGTGCAACGTCTCGTCGGCGCGCTGCGCGACGAGTTGAAGGCCGTCGCCACGGAGAACGCCGAGTTGCGCGCGCATCTCGCCGACCCGAGCGCCCCCGTTCCCGCCGCCACCCCCGAGTCCGTCACCCGCCTCGCCACGCCCGCGTCCGACGAAGCCATCGCCGTCTGGGCCAGCGACACCCTCGAGATGCTGGCTGCGTCGCGCGCCAACCTGGCGCGGGTGATGGAGCAGGCCGACGTCGACGGCGCCGCGCTCGTCGCGGCGGCCGAGCAGGAAGCCGCCACCATCCGTGAGTCGGCCGAGGCCGAGGCAGCCCGCATCCTCGAAGAGGCCACCACTCGCGCGGGCGAGACGGTCAGCCAGGCCGAGCGTCAGGCCGCGGCGAACGTCGCCGACGCCGAAGCTCATCGTGCCGCGGTCGAAGCGGAGATCCAGATGCTGAAGGCGTCGGCACAGGCAGATCTCGACCAGCGAGCCGCGGAGCTGCACTCCACCACCCAGCAGCTGGCCGACCTCGAGGCTCGTCGCCGCGGTGTCAGCGAGCAGCTGCTGGCCACCCGCGCTCAGATCGACTCGCTCTTCTCCCTGGTCGACGACTCGCCCGCCGCGAGTCGGGAGAAGGCGAATGAGCAACTCTGACGAGTCACGCTCGCGGGTCGAACAACTGATCGCCATTGCCGACCGGGTCGCCTCGCAGGAGGTCCCGCCGGCACCACCGCGTCGTTGGCTGCCGATCGTCGTCGGTCTCCTCGGGGTGGCAGCGCTCACCGCCGGCGTGCTCGGCCTCGTCGACAACACCTCCGGTGCACCCGTCGACGTCTCCACCACGGCAGCGACGGTGCCGATCACTCCCGCCCCGGTCACGGTGCCGGCCACCACGACCGCGCCGGACACCACGCTGCCGGCCCCCGTGCCGACCACCGCCTCACCGACCACCGTGCCAGCGACCACCGTGCCACCCAGCACGGTGCCACCGGCGGTGGGGTCGGCGGCGCCGAACCACTGGGCCGAGTTCGTCGACGGCACCGTGTACCTGCGTGGCACGGTGCCCGACCAGGCCACGGCCGACCAGGTGCGGGAGCGGGCAGCCGCGGTGTTCGGCGCCGACAACGTGGTGGTCGAGTACACCTTCCAGCCAGGCGTCGAGCACACCCCCGACGCGCCGCTCTACCTTCGTGACTGGGTGACCTTCGAACAGAACTCGGTCACGCTCGACGATGCCAACCGCGGTCTGCTCGACGTGCTGCGCGTCCTGATGGTGCAGCATCCGCAGGTCACCATCCGCATCGACGGCCACACCGACTCGGTCGGTCCCGACGAGTCGAACCTCGAGCTCTCGCAGGCACGCGTCGACGCCATCGCGTCGTACCTCCAGGCCACCGGCATCGACCCGTCACGGATCACTCGTACCGCGCACGGTGAGAGCGCCCCCATCGCCGACAACGACACCGCCGAAGGTCGCGCCGCAAACCGCCGCATCGAGTTCACGCTCGAGCATCTGCTCGCCTGACCGCCTCGTCCGCAGCTCGGATCACGAGCGCGCCTTGACAACGAGGGCCTCCATCACGTAGGGATGCGCACCAATGTCCAAGCCCCTCGTCATCGTCGAGTCGCCAGCCAAGGCGAAAACCATTGCCAAGTTCCTCGGCAATGAGTACGACGTGCGCGCCTCCGTGGGCCACGTTGCCGACCTGCCCAGCAAGGGTCTGTCGATCGACGTCGACAACGGCTTCAAGCCCACGTACGAGCTCACCGTGCGCGGCAAGGACGTGGTGAAGGACCTGCGAGCGGCCATGAAGGACGCCAGCGAGCTGTACCTCGCGACGGACGAGGACCGCGAGGGGGAAGCCATCAGCTGGCACCTGCTCGAGTACCTGAAGCCGAGGATCCCGGTGAAGCGGATGGTGTTCCACGAGATCACCAAGGCCGCCATCGACCAGGCGGTCGCCAACCCGCGAGGCATCGACTACGGCCTCGTCGACGCGGCAGAGACCCGGCGCCTGCTCGACCGGCTCTACGGCTACGAGGTGTCGCCGGTGCTGTGGCGACGCGTGAACCGCGGGTTGTCCGCAGGACGTGTGCAGAGCCCGTCGGTGCGCCTCATCGTGGAACGCGAGCGCGAACGCATCGCGTTCGTCACCGCCGGCTACTGGGACATCGACCTGCAGACCGGCACGTCGCCGTCGTTCTCGGCCACTCTTGTCGCACTCGACGGCACCAAGGTGGCCACCGGCAAGGACTTCGGAGCCGACGGCACCCCGAAGAGCTCGGTGGTCGTGGTGCCCGAGGCGAAGGCGCGTGCGCTCGCCGACGAGCTGGGCAGCGCCGAGTTCACGGTGCGCTCGGTCGAGGAGAAGCCGTACCGCAGCAGCGCCAAGGCGCCGTTCATGACCAGCACGTTGCAGCAAGAGGGCGGCCGCAAGCTGCGACTCGGCGCGGCACAGGTGATGCGCATCGCGCAAGGCCTCTACGAACGTGGCTACATCACCTACATGCGCACCGACAGCGTCGCGCTCTCTGCCGAGGCCCTGGCTGCGGTGCGCGCCGAGGTGCAGCGCTCCTACGGGCAGCAGTTCCTCTCCACCGCGCCTCGCCAGTTCTCCAGCAAGAGCAAGAACGCGCAGGAGGCCCACGAGGCCATCCGCCCCACCACTCCCCTGCGCTCACCCGACGTGCTCGCCGCCGAGCTCAACGGCCAGGAGCTGTCGCTCTACCGCATGATCTGGCAGCGCCCGATGGCCATGCAGATGGCCGACGCAGTGGGCACCACCGTGTCGGTGCGACTCGGTGCGGTGGCGGCCTCCGGCAACGACTGCGAGTTCGCCGCCAGCGGCACCACCATCACGTTCCCCGGCTACCGCCAGGTGTACGTCGAGTCGTCCGACGACGCCACCGAGGAGGAGCAGGAGGCACTGCTGCCGAAGCTCGCCGTCGGCGACCGAGTACCGGTCTCGTCGCTCACCCCCAACGGTCACTCCACCTCGCCGCCGGCGCGCTACACGGAAGCGTCGCTGGTCAAGCGGCTCGACGAGCTCGAGATCGGGCGACCGTCCACCTGGGCGTCCATCATCCAGACCGTGCAGGACCGGGGCTACGTGTGGAAGAAGGGCCAGGCGCTCGTGCCCACCTGGACCGCGTTCGCCGTCGTCGGTCTGATGGAGCAGCACTTCGAGGAGCTCGTCGACTACGAGTTCACCGCTCGCATCGACGAAGACCTCGATGCCATCGCGCGCAACGAGCTGAAGAAGCAGGACTGGCTGCAGCACTTCTACTTCGGCTCCGATCCCGACGCCGCCAACCCGAACCCGATGCCCGGCCTGAAGCGGTTGGTGGAGGAGAACCTCGACCACATCGACGCGGCCGAGATCAACACGTTCCCCATCGGCCTCGACCCCGACGGCAACCTGATCGTGGTGAAGCCCGGCAAGTACGGGCCGTACGTGAAGCGCGGCGACGACACCGCCAGCGTGCCCGACGACCTCACCCCCGACGAGCTGACCGTCGAGGTGGCGCTGAAGCTGCTCGCCGCTCCCAAGAGCGAGGAGCCGATCGGCGAGCTCGACGGCTACCCGGTGTTCGCCAAGAACGGCCGCTACGGCCCGTACGTGCAGTGGGGCGCTCCCGACAACCTGCCGCCAGGCCTGGAGAAGCCGAAGATGGCCAGTCTGTTCAAGACGATGGTGTTCGAACGGGTCACCATCGACGACGCGAAGCAGTTGCTGCAGCTGCCGCGCTCGCTGGGCATCGACCCGGCCGACGGCGCCGAGATCGTGGCGAACAACGGTCGCTACGGCCCGTACGTGCAGAAGGGCAAGGACTTCCGCAACATCGCCGGCGAGGAGCAGTTGCTCACCATCTCGCTGGCCGAGGCCGTCGAGATCTTCAGCCAGCCGAAGGTGTTCCGCCGCGGTGGCGGCGCCAACATGGCCGCGAAGGGCCCGCTGCGCGAGTTCGGCAACGACCCCGTCAGCGGCAAGGCAGTGGTCGCCAAGGACGGCAAGTTCGGGGTGTACGTCACTGACGGCGAGACCAACGCGTCGCTGTCGAAGGGCGACCGGCTGGAGGCGATGGAGCCCGAGCGCGCGTACGAACTGCTCGCCATCCGCCGCGAGGCCATCATCGAGAAGGGCGGCGCACCCGCCAAGCGGGCAACGGCCACCAAGAAGGCAGCCGCGAAGAAGGCGGCACCGGCGAAGAAGGCCGCCGCCAAGAAGCCGGCCGCCAAGAAGGCCGCCGCGCCGAAGCCCGCCGCCGCGCACGCGGCACCCATCACCGAGCTCTGAACCACCCGGCGCTGCGCGTCAGCCGGCGACCACGACGGTGAACACGCCCACCGCGACCAGCGCACTCGCCATCAACTCCGCACGGGAGTGGCGATCGTGGAGCACCCAGCGCGACACGCCGAAGGCGAACAGCAACTCGACCTGACCGAGCGTGCGCACCTTCGCCGCGTTCTCCAGCGCGAGCGCCAGCGCCCAACCCGCCGAGCCGCACACGCTGAGCACTCCCACCACCGCGCTCGACCGCCAGTGCACCAGGCTCAGCCGGATCTGATCGCGCTCGCGCGCCACCAGGTAGCCACCGTGCACGATGGTCTGCATCGTGTTCATCACGGCCAGGGTCAACAGTGCGTGCATCACCACCGGCCCGCCGTCGAGGGCCTTGGTCGCACCACGGATGCCGATGGCCGCCAGTCCGAGCAGCCCGCCGGCGGCCAGCCCGAACAGTGCAGCCGGTTGGCGTACGGCCACCCACGTCAGACGCTTCCCTCTCGTGGCCAGCAACGCGACTCCGACCATGCACACCGCCGCGCCGATCCAACCGCCCCAGCGCAACGTCTCTCCCAGCAGCACCCACGACAGCAACGCGACTTGCACCACCTCGGTCTTCGCGAAGACCGTGCCCACCGCGAAGTCGCGAGCGTCGAACGCGCGGATCAGGCAGATGGTGCCCAGGATCTGGGCGAGACCGCCACCGAAGATGGTGGGCCAGAACCTCGCCTCGATGTGCGGCCACGTGGCGCCGAGCGACCACGCGACCACCACGGCCAGTGCGGACAGCGGCGCACCGTAGACGTAGCGGACGAAACCGGCGCCGCTGACGGAGAGCAGCGAGCGCAGCCGGTGCTGGGTGGCGGTGCGCGCGGTTTGCAGCGCTGCCGCGATCACCGTGATGAGGATCCACATACTGTCTCACAATGTAGGATTGACGTCTCAGACAGAGACTAGCCGCGTTCCGTGGATATGGTGCGGCTCGATATGTCGAGCGGCCGCTACATCACACTCGAAGGCGCTGAGGGCTGCGGGAAGAGCACGCACGCAGCCCGCCTGGCCGAGGCCCTCGATGCCGTGCTCACCCGCGAGACCGGCGGCACCGCCATCGGCCAGCGCATCCGCACCATCCTGCACGACACCACCGTCACCAACCTGTCGCACCGCGCCGAGGCGTTGCTCACCGCGGCCGACCGCGCACAGCACATCGACGAGGTGGTGGCACCGGCGCTCGACTCGGGTCGCCACGTGGTCAGCGATCGCAGCGTCTACTCCACGCTCGCCTATCAGGGCTACGGGCGCGAGCTGCCGCTCGCCGAAGTTCGCCGGCTCAACGAGTGGGCGGTGGGGTCGCACTGGCCGGATCTGGTGCTGCTGCTCGACGCCGCCCCGGAGGTGCTCGAGCGCCGCATGCGCGGCCGCCAGCTCGACCGCTTCGAGCAGGAAGGTCAGCAGTTCCACCAGCGCGTGCGCGACGGCTTCCAGCAGTTGGCCCGCGACGAGCCCGACCGGTGGGTCATCATCGACGGCGCCCAGTCGCTCGACGCAGTGCAGCGCTCCATCCGAGCCGCGGTCACCGACCGCCTGGGGATCTGATGTTCGCCGAGTACGCGCGGTCCGTGTGGGACGGCGTGGTCGGCCAGGCGCGAGCCGTCGATCAGCTCACCCGCGCCGCGGTGTCACCGGTGCACGCGTACCTGTTCGTCGGTCCGGCCGGCAGCACCAAGCACGAAGCCGCGAGAGCGTTCGCGGCGCTGCTGCTCACCGGCCACGACGATCCGGAGGCCCGCGATGCCCGTCTCGCGCTGGCCGGCGAGCACCCCGACGTGCGCGAAGTCGAGCGAACCGGCGCGCGCATCGCGAAGGAACAGGTGAGCGAGATCATCCGCACCGCCTCGCTCGCCCCCATCGAGGGCAGCCGCAAGGTGATGGTGCTGCACGAGTTCCACCTGCTCGACGCCGACGGTGCCGCCCGGCTGCTGAAGACGCTCGAAGAGCCGCCCGCCAGCGCGGTGTTCATCGTGCTCGCCGACCAGGTGCCGCCCGAGCTCGTCACCATCGCGTCGAGGTGCGTGCGCATCGAGTTCGGCACGATCCCGGAAGCCACCATCCGCGACGTGCTCGTCGCCGAAGGTGCGTCGCCCGAGTCCGCCGAGCAGGCCGCAGTGGGGGCGGAGGGCAACCTCACGCGAGCGCGGGTGCTCGTCACCGACACGGGCCTGATGGCTCGGCGAGCCGCGTTCGCCACCATCCCGCAACGACTCGACGGCACCGGCAGCAACGTCGTCGCCCTGTGCGCCGAGCTCACCTCCCTCATCGAGGCCGCTGCGGCACCACTGGCCGCTCGTCAGGTCGAGGAGGCCGAGGCACTGGAGGCGCGAGTCGCTGCAGTGGGCGAGCGCGGCAGCGGCCGCAAGCAACTCGAGGAACGCCACAAGCGAGAGCTGCGTCGCCATCGGATCGACGAGTTGCGCAGCGGGCTCGCGGTCATGGCCGGCGCGTACCGCGACGCGCTCGTGCAGCAGCGCCTCACCCGTCCCGATGCCGCGGTGCACGCGGTGCAGCGCATCCACCAATCGCTCGACGCACTCGACCGCAACCCGAACGAGGCACTGCTGCTGCAGTCGTTGCTGCTCGACCTGCCGTCCATCTGATCCGCACACGCGAGACCTGGGAACCGGGTGGGCGCGCTAGGAGGCGACCGCTAGCATTGCTGCCTGCGCCCAGGTAGCTCAGTCGGTAGAGCAACGCACTCGTAATGCGTAGGTCAGGAGTTCGATTCTCCTCTTGGGCTCCAGTGTTCCCGTCGGTCTTCGCCGGCTCGTGGCTCCGTGCGGGCGGCCGCCGATGCAGGGTCGAAGGACCCTGCACCATACGTCTCCAGGGCGGGTACGGTCGCGTTCGCAACAACCCGAATGCCACGCCCACGGGCTCGGCATCTCATCTGTTGGAGGAGTCGTGATGAGCTACTCGACCGCCCGCATCCGCAACGTGGCCCTCGTGGGCCATGGTGGCGCCGGCAAGACCACGCTGGCCGAGGCACTGTTGGTACGTGCCGGCGCGTTGCCGAGAGCGGGGAAGGTCGACGACGGCACGAGCGCACTCGACACCGAACCGGAGTCCGTGAAACGTCGGATGTCGCTGTCGCTCACCATCGCTCCGTTCCAGTGGAAGGCCACCGATGGGGCCGAGTACAAGGTCAACCTGCTCGACACCCCCGGCTACCTCGACTTCGAGGGCGACGTCGATGCGGCACTGTCCGTCGCCGATCTCGCGGTGTTCGTCGTCAGCGCGGTCGAAGGGGTCGAGGTGCAGACCGAACGGCTGTGGCGCAAGGCTGCCGCGCTCGGGTTGCCGCGGATGATCTTCGTCAACAAGGAGGACAAGGAGCGCGCCGACTTCCACTCCACGCTCGAACAGCTCCGCGTGGCGTTCGGTAGCGGCATCGCGCCGCTCGAGCTCCCGCTCGGCGAGGCCGGCACGCTGCACGGCGTGGCCGACGTGCTGTCGGAGGAAGCGTTCGAGTACGAACCCGGCGGCACGCATCACACCGAGGCGATGCCCGACACGGTGGCGGCGGAGGAGCATGCGCTCCACGACGCCCTGCTCGAGGAGATCGTCTCCGGCGACGACGAGCAGCTCGAGCGCTACTTGTCGGGCGAGATGCCCTCCGTGGCCGAGCTCGAGCGCACGCTCGCACACGAGGTGCTCGAGTGCACGGAGTTCCCCGTGCTGCTCGGGTCCGCCGTCACCGGCGTGGGCGTGGATCGTCTGGCCGACTTCATCTGCGAGCTCGGCCCGTCACCGGCTGATCGGCCCGCTCCAGTCGCGGCCGGCGACACCACCGTCACCGTGCCGGCCGATCCTGCGGGCCAGCCGCTGGTCTACGTGTTCAAGACCATCGCCGATCCGTACATCGGCCAGCTGTCGGTGTTCAAGATGCTCTCCGGCAGCGTCACCACCGACCAGCGGCTCGTCAACAGTTCGCACGGGGGCGAGGAACGACTGCACGGTCTGTTCACGTTGCGCGGCAAGGAGCAGCTGCCGATCACGGAAGTGGTGGCCGGCGACATCGCCGCGGTGTCGAAGCTGTCGAGCACGCGCACCGGCGACACCCTCGCGCCGAAGGGTTCGCCGGTGAAGAAGCAACCGCTTGCGCGACCGGCGCCGCACTACGGCGTGGCCATCGTGCCGCGCACGCAAGGCGACGACGACAAGATGGGCAACGCGCTCGCGCGGCTGCAGGCGGAGGATCCGTCGCTGTGGGTCGACCGGGTGGAGGAGACACATCAGACGCTGCTGCGCGGTGCCGGCGACACCCACGTCACCGTTGCGATCGAACGGCTCGCCCGCAAGTTCGGCGTGCAGGTCGACACCACCGACGTGCGCGTGGCCTACCGCGAGACCATCGCCGGCACCGCGAGCGCGGAGGGCAAGCTGAAGAAGCAGAGCGGCGGCCACGGCCAGTTCGCCGTGGTGAACCTCAAGGTCAGTCCGCTGCCTCGCGG
>CAZWCU010000068.1:0-18253 GCA_964632715.1 uncultured Bifidobacterium sp.
CCTCGACCGCGCGCCAGTCGACTGGCACGCCGGCGAGGTGCAGCGCGCCGAGGCCGAACGACAGCTGCTGGTGGTCGTCGAGCTGTCGACGCAGCGACGGCACCCACGTCCCCGTGCCGGGTGGCACGCACTCCTGCGCCATGCCGCACAGCACCGGGTGCGGGCCGACCTCGACGAACGTGTCGAAGCCCATCGCAATGAGCGTGTCGATGCCGGCGGCGAACTGCACGGGCGCGAGCACGTGCCCCACCCAGTACTCGGGGTCCGTGAGCTCGCGACCGGCGACGGCGCCGGTGACGTTGGAGACCACCCGCACGCGCGGCGGTTGGAACGTGAGGGAGCGCACGACCGCACGGAACTCGTCGAGCATCGGCTGCATCAGCGGCGAGTGGAACGCGTGCGACACGGCCAGTGGCTTCACCCGCACGCCCTGAGCGGCCAGCCCGTCGCAGAGTGCGGCCACGTCGGAAGCTGCACCCGACACCACGGTGTGCGCCGGCCCGTTGACCGCAGCGACGGCCAGCACCGCGCCTGCAGCGACCATCGTCGCCACCTCGGCCGCGACCAGGTCGACCGGTGCCGACACGGCCGCCATCGAACCGCCGTCGGGCAGCGCCTGCATCAGCCGCCCGCGCGCAGCGACGAGCCGCGCGCCGTCGGCCACCGACAGCACACCGGCCACCACCGCGGCGACGATCTCGCCCAGCGAGTGCCCCAACACGCCGGACGGGGCGACGCCCCACGACCGCCACAGCTCGGCCAGCGCCAACTCGACGGCGAACAGCGCCGACTGGGTGTACATCGTCTGGTCGAGCAGCGACGCCTCGTGTGTGCCCGGCGCCGCGAACAGCACCTGCGACAGCAGTCGATTACAGTCGACTGCTGCCATCTCGGCGTCGAACAGCGCGACGACCCGATCGAGTGCGGCCCGGAACACCGGCTCGCGGGCATACGCACCGGCAGCCATCGACGCGAACTGCGCGCCCTGGCCGGTGAACAGGAACGCCACTCGCGGCGGGTCGGTGGCCGTCACCTCGTGCATCGAGGCACCCGGCGCCAGCTCACCGGCGTGGACGGCGCGCAGGCTCCCGGCCAGTTCGGCGAGGTCGGCGGCGACCACGGCGAGGCGCCACGCGAGGCGAGCGCGGCCGGCGTTGGCGGACGCGCAGACGTCGGTGATCGACAGGTCGGGTCGTGCGGCGAGGGCGACGGCGTAGCGGCCGGCGAGCGTCCGCAATGCGGTCTCGGTGCGAGCCGAGAGGGTGAGCACGTGCGCCGGGCGCGGGTCGTGCTGCGCCGGGCCGGCCTCGGGGGCCGCCTCCAGCACCACGTGCACGTTGGTGCCGCTGAAACCGAATGCGCTGACGCCGGCGATGCGCGGTCGGTCGGCGGCCCACTCGGTGAGCTCGGTGGGCACCACGATCGGCATCGACTCCCAGTCGATGTGCGGGTTCAGCTCGTGCAGGTGGAGGTGCGGCGGGATCTGGCCGTGCTGCAGCACCAACACCGCCTTCATCAGTCCGGCGACCCCGGCCACCGCTTCCAGGTGGCCGAGGTTGGTCTTCACGGAGCCGATGGCCAGCGGCGTGTCGCGGTCGGCGCACAGGGCGGCGTCGAGTGCCTGCACCTCGATCGGGTCGCCGAGCGCGGTGCCCGTGCCGTGTGCCTCCACGTAGCCCATGTCGGCGGCGGCCACACCGGCATCGATCAACGCGTCGCGCACGACGGCTTCCTGCGACGGGCCGTTGGGTGCCGTCAGGCCACTGCTCGCACCGTCCTGGTTCGCCGCCGACCCGCGGATCACCGCCAACACTCGATCGCCGTCGGCGGTGGCATCGCTGAGCCGCTTCAGCGCGACGATGCCACAGCCCTCACCGCGGACGAAGCCGTCGGCCGCGGCGTCGAACGCCTTGCACCTGCCATCGGGCGCCATCATCCGGAACTTCGACAGCATGATGCTGTTCTCCGGCGACAGGATCAGGTTCACACCTCCGGCCAGCGCGAGCCGCGACTCGCCGGCGCGCAGGCTCTGCACCGCGAGGTGCACGGCCACCAGCGACGACGAGCAGGCGGTGTCGAGCGTGATGCTCGGCCCCTGCAGACCGAGGATGTACGACAGCCGCCCGGAGGCGATGCTGTGCGCCGCGCCTGACGTGTAGTACGCGTCGAGTCCGGCGAGACCGGCAGTGGCGAGCTGCACCTGCGAGTAGTCGCTGGTGGTCATGCCCACGAACACCCCGGTGCGCGAGCCGGCGAGCTGGTCGGGCGCGATGCCGGCGTGCTCCAGCGCCTCCCAGGCCACCTCCAGCAGCAGCCGCTGCTGCGGGTCCATGCTGACGGCCTCGCGAGGCGCGATGCCGAAGAACTGCGGGTCGAAACCAGCCACGTCGTCGAGGAAGCCGGCGCGGCGCGTCGACATCTTCCCCGGCGCGTCGGGGTCCGGGTCGTAGACGGCGTCGATGTCCCACCGGTCGGCCGGTACTTCGGTGATGGCTTCGCGACCGTCGAGCAGCAGTTGCCAGAACGACTCCGGGTCGTCGGCGCCACCGGGGAACCGGCAGCCCATCCCGACGATGGCGATCGGTTCGTGCCGGGACCGCTCGGCGGCATCGAGCTTCGCCTGCATCTGGTCGAGCGCGATCAGCGCCCGCTTCAGCGGCGACAGCTCCGGTGTCGTTCGGTCGTCGGTCGCGCTCACGACTCGATCTCCATCAGCTTCGCGAGCAGCAGCGCCTCGGCCTCTGCCTCGGACATGTCGGCCACATCGCCCAGCGCAGCTCGCGGCGCCGCATCGGCGGCCGGTGCGTCGGCGGCGGCTCGCGGCGCGAGCAACCCGTCGAGGTAGGCGGCGATGGCCGAGATGGTGGGATGGTCGAACACCAACGTGGCCGGCAGCTTCTGCTGCAGCGCGAACGAACGCCGCAGCACGTTGCGCAGCTCCACGGCCATCAGCGAGTCGAAGCCGAGGTCGAGCAGCGGCTGGTCACGTTGCAGACGGCCTGGGTCGTGGATACGCAGCACATGGGCGATCGCCTGGCGAACCGCGTGCACGATGATGCCGTTGCGCTCGTCGTCCATCGCCTCGGCGAGCTGCTCCCGCACCTCGACCAGTGCGGCCGGGACTGCCACCGGTGTGGGCCGTTGCTCGTCGCCGCCCGCAGCTCGTACCGCTGCGGGTGCCGACTGCTCCTCACCGCTGGCCCGTGCGATCAGCACGTGCTGCAGCAACGCCGCGGTCGCCGTCGTCTCCGCGGGCAGTGCCGCCACCTGGTCGAAGTCGGCGCGCCCGAGCGCGGCTCGCCAGCGGTCGGGGTCGATGAGCGGCACGTCGGTGCGCCATTCGTCCTCGAAGCGCTGCCAGCCCTCGATGAGGCCGGTGGTGATGTCGAACCAGCGCGGGTGCCGAGTGCTCTCGAACGCGACCAGCAGGCCACCGGGCGCGAGCAGGTTGCGCACGTGCGCGAGGGTGCGATCGAGGTCGCGGGTGGCGTGCAGCACGTTGGCGGCGATGACGAGGTCGAACCCTCCGAGCTCGTAGCCCTGCTCGTCGGGCGCCCGCTCGAGATCGAGGAGCGAGTACTCGACGAAGGAGTGCTCGCCGAACCGCTCCGCACCGCGGGTGAGGAAGAAGTCGGAGACGTCGGTGAACGTGTACGACGTACCGTCCATCGGCAGTGCGGGCAGCACCGCGGCAGTGGTGCCGCCGCTGCCGGCGCCGACTTCGAGCACTCGGAACGCGCGGCCGTGCCGCGAGGTCGCTGCCGCCGCTGCGGCTGCGCGCACGATCGCGTTGAAGTACCGAGGCACCGCCCACTGGCCGTAGATGAAGTCGACCGTCTCGTACGATCCGTCGGGGAACAGCGTGCCCAGCGCGGTCTCCTGCCCACTGACCACGAGCGCGAGGTGTTCGCCGCAGCGCACGACGTAGTCCAGCAATGGCTCGATGCCGGCGAACACGGTCCGAGCGTCGGCCACCAGCTGGGTGACCGACGAGGCGGGCAAGGCGGTGGTCGCCGTGTAGCCCTCGGCGTCGTGTACGAGCAGTCGGTCGTCGACGAGGTGGTCGAGCCACCGAACGAGCAGGTGCTCGTACGCAGCGACGAAGCGGCCCGCCGCCAGCAGGTCGTCGGCGCGGTGCGACTCACCCGGCTCCGTGAACAGGCCCAGCTCGCGGAACGCATCGCTGATGAACGCGCCGGCCAGGCGATCGAGCAGCGCCCAGCGTGCGGGGTATGCCGCGGCGTCGAGGTCGAGCGGGCCCTGCTCGGCCTGCAACCGGGCCGCGGCGAGTGCGGCCGGCCACATCGGCGCGGCGGTCGGCGTGCGTTGCGCGTGTGCGGCGGCCGACCAGTACGAAGCCCGCTGCCACGGGTAGTGAGGAAGCTCCACCTGCCGGCCGCTCCAGCGGCGTGTGGGATTTACAGCGAGACCCTGCCAGTCGATGGTGACACCGGCGACGTGTGCCTCCCCTGCTGCGGTGAGGATCTGCGCGGCCTCATCATCGGCATCGCGCCGCATCGAGGCCACCCACGCTCCCGAGTCGTCGGGCCAGTTGCGACGACCGAGGTTGAGCAACGTGGCGTCGGGACCGATCTCGACGAACGTGGTGCAACCGGCCGCGCGCAACGTGTCGAACACATCGGCGAACCGGACCGGTTGGCGAAGGTGACGTCGCCAGTAGTCGGCATGCGTGATCTCGTCGACCACGAATTCGCCCGTCATGCTGGACACGAGGCCGAGCTGCGGCCGTGCGAGCTGCACGTCGCGCACCACGTCGGTGAACGCATCCAGGATCGGCTCGACCAGCGGTGAGTGCGCGGCGACCGAGACGGGCAGCATCCGCAACTCGTCGTCGTCGAGCGCGAGGTCGGCGATGACGGCGGCGACGGCGTCGCGCCGCCCGGAGACGACGGTGGTGAACGGCCCGTTCACCGCGGCGATGCCCACGTCGCCCCCACGGCCGGCGACGGCAGCAGCGACCGTGGCTTCGTCGAGGAACAGCGCAGCCATCTCCCCGTCGGCGGGCAGCGAATCCATCAGCCGACCGCGAGCAGCGACCACCCGCAACCCGTCGGCCAGGCTCAGCACGCCGGCCACCACGGCGGCGACGTACTCGCCAGCGCTGTGCCCGGCCACCAGCGTCGGCCGCACACCCCACGACGCCCACAGTTCGGTGAGCGCGTACTGCAGGCTGAACAGCGCCGGCTGCGCGTTGGTCATCCGGTCGAGATGGTCGCCGTCGCCGAACAGGATCTCGGTGAGCGGCAGGTCGAGGTACGTCGAGAGCAGATCCGCGCAACGGTCGATGGCGGCGGCGAAGACCGGCTCGGCGCGGTACAGGTCGCGACCCATGCCCGTGTACTGCGAGCCGTGACCGGTGAACAGGAAGGCCACGCCCGCAGCGCCGGGCGTGGCGCCGCTGCCGGCGATGACCGTACCGGTCTCGAGGAGACGTGCGGCCTGCTCGCAGTCGGCGGCGACCACGGCCAGACGATGCGGGAGGTGCGAGCGGCCGAGGTTGGTGGCGCGTGCGAGGTCGGCCAGCGTCGACTCCGGCCCGCGACGGATCTCGACGGCCGCGCGTGCAGCGAGCTCGGCGAGCGCGTCCGCAGTGCGGGCCGACAGCGTCACCAGGTTCGGCCCGCTCGCCGGCGCCGCGGCCGGCGTCTCGGTGGCGGGTGCCTCACCGAGCACGATGTGCGCATTCGTGCCGCTGAGACCGAACGAGCTGACACCGGCGTACCGCTGCCCCTCGGGAGCCGGCCATGCGACCAGTTCGCCCGGCACCTCGATGTGATGGTTGCCGGCGGCGATGTGCGGGTTCATCTCGCGGAGGTGCAGGTGAGGTGCGATCTGGCCGTGGCGGAGCATCAGCACCGTCTTGATCAGGCCGGCCACCCCGGCCGCGGACTCGGTGTGGCCGATGTTGGTCTTCACCGAACCGATGAGCAGCGGTCGTTCGGCGGGCCGGTCGCGGCACAGCGCGGCCGCCAGCGCACCCACCTCGATCGGGTCGCCCAGCAGCGTGCCGGTGCCGTGCGCCTCCACGTAGCTCACGTCGGCGGGCGACAGCTGCGCGTCGACCAACGCGGCGCGCACCACGGCTTCCTGCGACGGACCGTTCGGGGCGGTGAGGCCGCCGCTGCGACCGTCCTGGTTCACGGCTGTGCCGCGGATGACGGCCAGGACACGATGGCCGGCGGCCTGCGCGTCGCTGAGCCGCTCGAGCGTGATCAGCGCACACCCCTCGGAGCGAACGTAGCCGTCGGCGCCCGCATCGAAGGTCTTGCAGCGACCGTCGGGCGCCATCATCCGCGCACGCGAGAAGTTGATGGTCATCTCCGGCGAGAGGATGAGGTTCACACCACCGGCGAGCGCAAGGTCGCACTCGCGCGCACGCAGCGACTGCACGGCCAGGTGCACCGCCACCAGCGACGACGAGCACGCGGTGTCGAGCGAGATGGCAGGACCGCGGGCACCCAGCACGTACGACAGGCGCCCGGCGGCGATGCTGAGCGCGTTGCCGGTGGTGGTGTAGGTGTCGATCAGGTCGCGGTCCGCGAGCAGCAGTCGCATGTAGTCGCTGTTGGCGATGCCGAGGAACACGCCCGCATTGCTGTCGAACAGGCTGTCCGCGGGGATGTTCGCGTCTTCCAGCGCCTCCCACGCCACCTCCAGCAGCATCCGCTGCTGAGGGTCCAGGCTCTCCGCCTCGCGCGGTGAGATGCCGAAGAAGCCGGCGTCGAAGCAGTCGATGTCGTCGATGAAGCCGCCCCAGCGCGTGTTCATCCGGCCCGGCGTCTCGGTGTCGTCGTCGTACAACTCGTCGATCGACCAGCGGTCGGCGGGTACCTCGCGGATGGCGTCGACACCATCGCGCAGCAGGTCCCAGTACGAGGATGCGTCGTCGGCACCGCCGGGGAAGCGCAGCCCGATGCCGACGATGGCGATGGGCTCGTGCTGACGCTGCTCCGCGGCGGCGAGACGCGCCTTGAGGTCGCGGATCTCGATGATCGCCCGCTTCATCGGCGACAGTGCGTCGAGCTCGGAGGTGCTCATCCGTCGCCCTCCGCGGCGCCGAGCTCGGCGAGCAGCATCGCTTCCGCTTCCTCGTCGGTCAGGTCCGACAGCATCTCGATCTCGGCCGCCGACGGCCCCACCGACGCGTCGGATGCGGGCGCAGTTGCTGCACCCGATGCGCCGCCACCGGACGCCGAGCCAACGACGGCCAGCAGGTGCTCGACGAGCGACTCGCTGGTCGGGTGGTCGAACAGCAGCGTCGCCGGCTGCGGTTGCCCCAGCGCGACGCCGATCGCGTTGCGCAGCTCGACGGCCATCAGCGAGTCGAGCCCGATCTCGTTGAACGGCTGGCGAGCGGGGATCGTGGCTCGGCTCGACAGCCCGAGCACCTTCTTCGCATGGCCTTCCACGAACGAGGTGATCGCGGATCGACGCATGCCCGGCACCGTGTGGATCCACTGCTGCAGCAGGTCGGCCGCCGGTGCCGCGGTCTGGGCCCGACGCAGACCGGAGAGCGCGGGCCGAGCATCGAGCGCCTGCGGATCGAGGGCGATGGCGACCACGTGCGTGGCGCCTGCAGCCGAGGCCTGCAGCGCCGCGTCGAACGCGGCGAGTGCGTCGGCAGTGCTCAACGCGAGCAGTCCGCGCCGCGCCATCCGCTGGCGGTCGGCATCGTCGATGCGCTCCGTCATGCCCACGCGGTCCCACGCGCCCCAGCCGATCGACAACCCGGCGAGGCCCGCACCGCGTCGCTGCGAGGCGAACGAGTCGAGGAACGCGTTGGCCGCCACGTAGTTCGCCTGCCCCGGCGCACCCAACACCGTCGATGCGGCCGACATCATCACGAACATGTCGAGATCGCGACCGGCGGTGAGCTCGTGCAGGTGCAGCGCGCCGGCCATCTTCGGCGCCAGCACCGTCTCCACGTGCGCCCATGTCTGGTCGCCCAGCAACACGTCGGCGGTAACACCAGCGGCGTGCACCACACCGCGCAGCCGCGGCATCGTGGCGTCGATCTCGGCGAGCACGGCCGCCACGTCGTCGCGCTGCGACACGTCGGCGGTGAGCGCCCGCACCTCGGCACCCAGCTGTCGCAGCTGCTCGATCGTCTGCTGCGCGCGATCGTCCGGGGAGCTGCGCCCGACCAGCGCCAGACTGCGCGCCCCGCGCTCCACCAGGTGGCGGGCCACGGCCCCGCCGACGCCACCGAGGCCGCCGGTGATGAGGTACGTACCGTGCGCCGACACCGTCGAACGCGGCTGGCGGACGACGATCTTGCCGGTGTGGCGAGCTTGCGCCATGTAGCGGAACGCGTCGGTCACCGACGCGGCGTCGAAGCGCGTGACGGGTAGTGGCCGCAGCTCGCCGGCGGCGAAGCGTGGCATCAACTCGGTGAACATCGCCCGGATGGCAGGCGGGTCGCCGATGGAGAGGTCGCCGAGGAACACGATGTGGTACTCGACGTCGGGCCGGTCGGCGGCCATCCGCTCGTGGGTCCATACCGCTCGACGGCCGATCTCGAGGAAGCGACCCCCCGGCGCGAGCACGTCGACGCTGCGCTGGATGAAGTCGTCGGCCAACGAGTTGAGCACGACGTGCACACCGGCGCCATCGGTGGCCGCCATCAGCTCGTCGGCGAAGTCGAGCGTGCGCGAGTCGTACACGTGCTGCACACCGAGTGCGGCGAGCGTGGCCCGCTTCTCGGGGCTGCCTGCGGTGGCGTGCACGTCGGCGCCGATGCGCTGCGCCACCTGGATGGCCGCCATGCCGACACCGCCGGCACCGGCATGGATGAGCACACGCTCGCCCGCACGCAGGTGACCGAGCGTGACGAGTGCGTACTCGGCGGTGAGGAACGGGATGGGAATGGTGGCCGCATCGTCGAAGCCGAGATCGTCGGGAATCGGGTGCACCAGGTCGGCGAGCGTCGTGACGTGCGTGGCGAACGAACCGGGCGCCATCGCCACCACCCGCTGTCCGACGCCGACGTGGTCGACCCCCTCGCCCACGCGCACGACCACACCCGAGCACTCGTCGCCGAACACGGTGGAAGGCTCCGGGTACAGGTCGAGCGCCACCAGCACGTCGCGGAAGTTGAGGCCGCTCACCGCGACCTCGATCTCCACCTCGCCTGCCCCGGGCGCCCTGCGTTCCATCGGCTCGACGTGCAGACCTTCGAGCACGCCGTACGACGACGACGCGAGACGAGATGCGCCGCCCGGCTGCAACGCCGATCCAACCGGGAGCAGCCGCCCCACCAGGCGTTCGCCGGCGCGCATCGCCACCAGGTCCTCGTCGTCGGCTGCCGACAGCGCCCGCAGCAGAGTCGCCGCGCTGTCGGCGGCAGGCTCGGTCGGGTCGAGATCGATGCGCATGCACGCGGCGCCGGCGCGCTCGGTGGCCACCGCAGCACCGAGACCGACGAGCGTCGCCTGCTCGGGCGCGGTTGCGAGCTCGTACACCGTCTGCGCGCCACGCGTGACCAGCCACAGGCGGGCCGGCAGATCGAGCACACCCTGCGCGACGGTGAGCGCGCCACCGAGACCGGCCTGCTGCTCGAGCGGGCGAGCCGCCGGCATGTCGAGGCCGCGGAGGTACGCCACCTCGGTGACGAGTTGCGACTGGACCAGCGCGCGAACGGCCTCGACCGTCAGCTCCTGGTTCGGCGCCCAGACCGAGCACTCCGCACCCGCGAGGCGAAGCCGTTCGGCCACGGCGTCGCCGAGACCGCCCTCGTCGGCCACGACCAACCAGGGACCGACCGACGGGTGTGCTGCGACGGGCGCCGTTGCCGGCTGCCATTCGAGCGCGTAGAGGTGCTCGCTGGCGGCGCCGGTCGACGCAGGTGCAGCGGCCGCGAGCCCGGCCACGACCGATGCGACGCTCGCGCGCACCACCCGCAGCCCGATCAGGTCGGCCACCGGCACACCCTGCCCGTCGACGACCGCGATGTCGACCGTCAGGATGTCGCCGCCGGCCGACTCGCGGCGTTGCACGTGCGACCACAGCTCGGCGGGCGGTGCGCGGTGCACGCGCAGCGCGCCGAGTGCGACGGGCAGGAAGGCCGCGCCGTCGTCGGGCAGCAGCGCGACCACCGGGTGGATGGCTGCGTCGAGGAGCGCTGGGTGGAACCGATAGAGGTGCGCGTCGGCGGCCACGGCGTCGGGAGCGAGGAGCTGCCCGAGCGCCTCGCGCTCGCCGGCCCACACCTGCTGCACCCCGCGGAAGGCGGTGCCGAAGCCGATGCCGCGGGCGGCGATGCCGTCGTAGAGGTCGCCTCCGGCGACGATGCGCGAGCACCGATCGCGCACCTCGTCGAGCGCGACTGCGTGCTGCTCGACGGCCGATGCCGTCGACGACACGGTGCCTCGGGCGTGCTCGGTCCACTGTTCCCCTTCGACGGTGCTCGACACGACGAAGCTCGGTGAGTCGGCCGGGCCGGAGAGGTGCACCTGCATCGTGATGGGCTCTCCGTCGTCGGCAACGGCGAGCGCGGCGACGATGTCGAGTCCGGTGATGCTCGCTGCCGGTCGACCGGTGGCCGCCTCGAACGACGCCAGCGCCGCCTCCAGGAACCCGGTGCCGGGCAACAGTGCCAGCCCGCCCACGCGGTGGTCGCCGATGAACGACGGCGAGTCGGGCGAGAGCACGCTCTCGAACACGAAGCCGTCGATGGCCGGCGACCGCAACCGCGTGCCGACGAGTGGGTGCTGACCGACCGCACGTCGGTGCGCTGCCGGCAGGGCTCGGCCCGGCTCGGGGCTGACCGGTTGCCACGTGTCGATCCAGTGGCGCTGGCGCTGCCACCGGTAGGTGGGCAGCTCCACGACCCGACGGCGTCCCGGCCACACGGCTTTCCAGTCGACCGTCACGCCGGCACAGTGCAGTTCGCCCAACGAGCCCGCCAACGACTCGAGGTCGGGCCGGCCTCGGCGCAGCGACGCGACCACCAACGGGGCGGCACTCGACTGCGGTGCGGTGGCGAGCGTGCGCAGGATGGCGCCGCCCAGCACGGGATGCGGCCCGAGTTCGATGAACGTGTCGCAGCCCCACCCGGCGAGCACGTCCACCGCGTCGGCGAAGCGCACCGGCTCCACCACGTTGCGCGCCCAGTACGCGGCGTCGAGTGGTACGCCCTCGACGGGTGCACCCGTGACCGACGACGCCAGCCGGATGTGCGGCGTCGCAGGCGACAGTCCGGCGAGTGAGGTTGCCAGCGTGCGGCCGCACTCCCCCATCTGCGCGCTGTGGAACGGATACGAGACCGTCAGCGGCCGCACCGTGGCGCCCGAGGTCTGGATCAGGCTCACGGCCTCGGCCACCGCGTCGGTCTCGCCGGAGATGACGGTGACGTCGGGTGCGTTGACCGCGGCGATCGACACGCGCTGCCCGAAGGTCGTGAGGAACCCGGCCACCTCGGCGGCGGGCAGTTCGATCGACGCCATCGCGCCGCTGCCGAACGTGTCGCGCATGGAGGCACCGCGCAGCGCGACCACTCGCACGGCATCGGCGAGGCTGAGCGCACCCGACAGGTGCGCGGCAGCCACCTCACCGATGCTGTGGCCGACCAACGCATCGGGCGTGATGCCCCAGCTGCCCCAGACCGCGGCGAGGCCCACCTGCACCGCGAAGATCGCGGGCTGTGCGATCTCGGTGCGCTCGAGGCGCGACTCGGCTTCGGACCTCGCGAGCTCGTCCAGCAGCGACCATTCGACGTGTTCCGCGAGCAGTCGGTCGCAGCGCTCGACGACCTCGCGGAACACCGGCGACGACGCGAGCAGTTCACGCGCCATCCCCCACCACTGGTTGCCCTGGCCGGTACACACGAACGCCACTCGTCGGCGCGCTCCCGGCTCGCGACGCCCAACCGTGACGCCGGCCTGACGGTCGCCGCTGGCCACCGCGCGCAGCCGCTCGACCAGGTCGTCGATCGAGCTGCCGACGACTGCTGCCCGCTCGTCGTGATGCGTGCGACGGAGCGCAGCGGTGGCGCACACGTCGGACAGCGCCGCAGCGGCGTTCGTCGAATCGCCGTTCGTCTCCAGCTGATCGGCCATCGCGACCGTCATGTCGGCGAGCGCGCCCGGGCTCTGCGCCGACAGCACCAGCAGCGGCAGACCCGGAGCGGCAGCGGTCGCCGGGATCTGCGGTGCCTCCTCGACGACGACGTGCGCGTTGGTGCCGCCGAAGCCGAACGAGCTGACCCCGCCGATGCGCCGCTGGCCCGCCGGCCAGTGATGCGGCGCAGTGGGGATGAACAACCGAGTGCCCGCGAGCGAGATGTGCGGGTTGAGCTGGTGGAAGTGCACCGCCGCAGGCACCTCGTCGTGCTGCAGGCAGAGCACCATCTTGATCAACCCCGCCACACCGGCGGCAGCCTCCAGGTGACCGACGTTGGTCTTCACCGCAGTGAGCGCCAGCGGCGGCGCGCCCGCCGAGGGTGCACCGAGCACCTCCGCAATGGCCTCCACCTCGATCGGATCGCCGAGCACGGTGCCGGTGCCGTGTGCCTCCACACAGCCGATCTGTTCGGGGAGCACCTGCCCGGCGCTCAGCGCGCGCCGGATCGCGTCCTGTTGCGCGAGACCGTTCGGCGCGCTCATCGCGGTGGACTTGCCGTCCTGGTTCACGGCCGAGCCGCGGATCACCGCCAGCACGGGGTCGCCGGCGGCGATTGCATCCGACAACCGCTTGAGCACCACGATGCCGCAGCCTTCGCTGCGGACGAAGCCGTCGGCGCTCGCGTCGAAGGTCTTGCAGTGGCCGTCAGGTGCCATCAGACCCCACTTCGACAGCGCGATCGTGGTCTCCGGCGACAGCATCACGTTCACACCGCCGGCCATCGCCAGATCGCTGTCGCGGCTGCGCAGGCTCTGACACGCCATGTGCACGGCGACGAGCGACGAGGAGCAGGCGGTGTCGACGGCGACGCTGGGCCCACGCAGATCGAGCAGGAACGACAGGCGGTTGGGGATGAAGCAGTGCGCGTTGCCGGTGACCGAGTAGGCGTCGATGTCGGTCATGTCGGCGTGCCCTCGGTCGCCGTAGTCGTGCAGCGAGGAGGCGAGGAACACGCCGGTGCGGCTGCCGGCGAGGTGATCGCTGGTCTGCCCGGCGCGCTCCAGCGCTTCGATTGCCACTTCCAGCACCAGGCGCTGCTGAGGGTCCATGTGCGCGGCTTCGCGCGGCGAGATGCCGAAGTACCCGGCGTCGAACGTGTCGACGCCCTCCACCCAACCACCCCAGCGAGTGTTCGTGCGGCCCGGCGCGTACGGGTTCTCGTCGAAGAACGCATCGGCGTCCCAGCGATCCGCGGGCACCGCACTGATCGCGTCGACGCCGTTGCGGATGATCTCCCAGAACGCTGCCGGTGTGTCGGCGCCGCCGGGGAAGCGACAGCCCATGCCCACGATGGCGATCGGCTCCGCCGCCAGCGCGTCGCCATCAGCGAGCTGCGCGCGCACTTGGTTGGCCAGCAGTGCCAGCTTGACGGTCGACATCGACGACTGGTCGGGACGGTCGCTCACTGGTCACCACCGCCCAGCAGCGCAGCGAGCGCCTCGTCGTCGCTGAGCTGCCCGACATCGGCAACCAGGCCGCCGACGTCGGACGACGCGACCTGGTCGGGCGCCGTCGCCGGCGGCCCGTCGTCAGCGTGCATGAGCCGGCCCATCACGTAGGCAGCCAACTCACGGACGGACGGATAGTTCCACGCGATGGTGGCCGACAGGTTCGTGCCCATCTCGCGCTGGAGCAGGTTGCGCAACTCGATCGACATCAGCGAATCGAGGCCCAACGACCCGAACGGCGCCGAGCCGTCGATGCGATCCTCGGGCAGCTTCAGCACTCGTCCGACGATGCGACGCACCGCCGCCTCGGCCACGTCGGCGCGGTCGCTGCCCGGGGCGGCAGCGAGCAGCTCGACCAGCGTTCGACGCGTGGCACCCGCATCGGCGCGCGGCAACTGCGCCGCCTCGGCGACGCGATCGGCAGCGAGCCCGGCCACCGGGCTCAGCCGGGCAGCACCCAACGCAGCCCAGTCGATGGGAACCACGACGACACGAGCGGCAGCACCGACCATCACTCGACCCATCGCGTCGAGGCCCTGCTCGGTGCGGAACCCGCGCATGCCCTGGTCGATGGCGAGCGCGTTGGCAGTGTCCTTGATGTTGCGCCCGTCGTCGACCGTCGCCTCGTCGCTGCCCTCCCAGAAGCCCCAGTTGACGCTGACAGCGGGCAGACCCGACGCGGCCCGGTGGTCGGCGAGCCCGTCGAGGAAGGCGTTGCCTGCGGCATACGCGCTCTGGCCGGCCATCGGCAGCACGGCCGCCAACGACGAGAAGAGCACGAGGTGCTCGATCTCGGGCATCTGGTGGAACGTACTTGCACCGATCAACTTCGGCAGCATCTGCGCCCGAATGAAGTCGTCGCTCACATCGGCGATGAGTTCTCCACCGAACTGGGCTGCCGCGTGGAGCACCGAGCGCACCGGCGGCCACCCGTCCGCGCGGAACTCGTCGAGAAATGTGCGCAACGCGGGCTCGTCGGCCACGTCGACGGCGGCCACGTGCACCGCGGCGCCCATGGACTCGAGCTCGCGAACGAACGCAGCGCGTCGGCCGACCGCGGAGTCGGGTGCGAGATGCGGCCACTCTGCGCGCGCCGGGAGTGCGGTGCGACCGAGCAGCACGAGCCGCCGGGCACCCTGGCCGACCAGCCAACGCGCGACCTCGCGGCCCACGGCGCCGAAGCCACCGCTGACGAGGGTGGTGCTGTCGCCGCCCAGGTGCAGCGGTGCCGGTTGCGGCGGGCTGCCGGCCACCAGCCGCGCGACGTGACGCTCGCCGCCACGCAGGGCCACTTCGCCCTCGACGGGACCGCCCTCGGCCACGTGAGTGAGCTCGTGCGCGATCGCGGCTGCTGCGTCGGCGAGCGGGTCGGCGTGGTCGATGCACCCGCCCCACAGGTGCGGCAGTTCCTCGCCGATGGCCCGCCCGGCGCCCCACAGCGTCGTGTTCGCGAAACCCGCCGCCAGATCACCCGGCACCACGCGGTGCGCCTCACCGGTGACGACCCACAGCGTGCTCTCGCCGCGACGATCGAGTGCTGCAGCGAGCCGGAGCAGCGCACCCACCTGCGCCACCTGCGCGGTCGCCATCGTCGTCGCATCAGTGTCGTCGGACGGTGCCGAGGCGACGAAGACCACACCCAGCCGCTCGGTCGGCGCGTCGCCCACCGCCGCGGCGAGCGCGTCGTCGATGTCGCCGGCACCGTCGAGCGCGAGCAGTGCCGCGCCGCCGAGTGCGTCGCCCAGCGCCGACGCGTCGGAATGGCCCGCAGTCGCGACGATCCATCCGGTGACCGGGTGTTCGCGCGTCGCCGTTGCGGGAGGTGCTGCACGCCACGCCACCTGGTGCACGAGCGCGTCGATGGGCGCCTCGGCCAGCTCGGCGAGCTGCACCACGACGCCAGACGCCCGGCACACCGCCATGCCCTGCGGGCCGACCAGTTCGAAGCCGGCCGACCGGGTGGTGGCGCGATGCCCGTCGCTCGCTTCCATCGACAGCCGAGCGGAGAGGGGCGCGGCGCCGCTGCCACTCGACGATGCCTCGACGGCGCCCACCGACACCGCGGCGAACGCGTCGCCCGCGCCGGCCGCCATGTCACAGACACGCTCGAAGCAGACGGCGAGCGCACCGGCGCGGCCGTGTGACTCGGAGAGATCGAAGGTGGTGACCGGCGCGTCGACAGGCTCGATCGGCGTCGAGCGGACGGCGATGCGAGCGCACGCGAGCCGTCGGCGGTGCTCGCCGGACAGCGAGTGCACGGTGAGCAGCGTGTCGTCGGATGCGAGGTTGGCGACCACCTGCACCGTCGCGGGGTGGCCGGCGAGGACCAGCCGCGGATCGAACTGCACGTCGCGCAACGCGCTGGCACCCAACTGTTCGGCGGCGCGGAGGAGCAGATCGACGAGCAGCCCGGCGGAGATGCACTCGCCGTCGTCGCCGGTGACCGCCGCCAGATCGTGCGCAGTCAGCCGGTTCTCCCACACCCGCACGGAGCCGGCGTCGGCGATCGGCACCTGCCACCCGAGCAGCGGGTCCACCACGGCACCCCGACGCATCGAGCCACCGCCGTCGGGCTGGTCGAGCCAGTGTCGCTCGCGTTGCCACGGGTATGCCGGCAGATCGGCCGGGCGGCGAGCGGCGTGCACGAGCGGCCACGCGATGCGGTGACCGTTCGCGGAGAGCGCGCCCAGCGCGGTGAGCACGTCGAGCGGGCCATCGGAGTCGCGGTACATCGACGCCAGGGCGACGCCCTCGCTCTGCGCCAGATCGAGGGACTCGCGGACCGCGCCGACGAGCACCGGATGCGGCCCGATCTCGACGAACCGAGTGTGCCCATCGGCGATGAGCGCTTCGACCACCACGTGGAAGCGCACCGGACGGCGAAGGTTGCGGGCCCAGTAGTCGCCGTCGAGTTCGCTGCCGTCGGCCACATCGGCGGTGACGGTGGACATGAACGGCACGCTCGCTGTGCGCGGGCGAATCGGTGCGAGCGCGGCGACCAGCTCGGGCAACAGCATGTCGACCTGTGGGCTGTGCGACGCGACGTCGACGTTCACCCGCCGGCAGAAGATGCCGGCGCGCTCGAGCACGGCCAGCACGTCGTCGAGGGCGGCGGGGTCGCCGGACAGCACGGTCGACGTGTTGCTGTTGCGGACGGCGATCGACAATCGATCCTCGTACCCGGCGATGGCTGCGCCGGCGGCTTCCACGCCGAGATCGACGACCGCCATCGCGCCCTGCCCGCTGATGGTGCGCAGCAGGCGGCTGCGCTCGCAGATGACCCGCGCCGCGTCGGCGAGCGAAAGACTGCCCGCGACGTGGGCGGCGGCCACCTCGCCCATGCTGTGGCCCACCACCGCGTCGGGGGTGACGCCGTGGCTCTGCCACAGCGCGGCGAGCGCCACCTGCATCGCGAACAGCGCGGGCTGCACCACATCGATCTCGTCGAGCCGGGCGCCAGTGGGGTCGGCGAGCACGTCGAGCAGCGACCACTCCACGAACGGAGCCATCGCCTCGTGGCAGCGCTCGATCGCTGCACGGAAGACGGGATCGCCCGCCATCAGGTCGCGGGCCATGCCACTCCACTGCGAGCCCTGGCCGGGGAACACGAACACCAGCAGACCGGCGCGGTGGGAGTCGACACCCACCGACAGGCGGCGGTGCTCGTGGCCGGCAAGATGGGCATCGAGTGCCTCGACCAGCTCGGCGGCGCTGCGCCCGGTGACGACGAGGCGATGATCGTGATGGCTGCGCCGGAGTGCCGCGGTGGCGCAGATGTCGAGCGCCGCGACGCGCGACCCGCCGGCGAGCAGCAACCGATAGCTGCTCGCCAGGTCGTGCAGCGCGCCGGCACTGCGAGCCGAGATCGGCAGCACGAGCGCCTGGCCGTCGGCCGGCTCGTCAGCCGCCTGCTCGGGTGTCGGCGCCTGCGCGACGACGACGTGCGCGTTGGTGCCCGACCAGCCGAAGGAGCTGACGCCGGCGACTCGCTGGGTGCCGTCCCCGGGCCACGGGGCGACCTCGGTGGGGATGGTGAGCGGCGTACCCGCCAGAGAGATGTGCGGGTTCAGCGACCGGAAGTGCACCATCGGCGCCACCTCCCCTGCACGGAGGCTGAGCACGGTCTTGATGAGCGCGGCGACCCCGGAGGCACCCTCGGTGTGGCCGATGTTGGCCTTCACCGAACCGAGCGCGGTGACGCGGCCGCCGCTGGCACGGCCGAACACGGCCGCCAGCGCTTCCACCTCGATCGGGTCGCCCAACGGCGTGCCGGTGCCATGTGCCTCGACCACGTCGACCGCCGACGCGGCGACACCGGCGTTCGCCAGCGCGGCCGTGATGACGGCCTGCTGCGAGAGGCTGTTCGGCGCGGTGAGTCCGTTGCTGCGACCGTCCTGGTTGACCGCGGACCCCTCGATGACCGCGAGCACCCGGTCGCCGTCGGCCACTGCGTCGGAGAGGCGCTTCAGCAACACTGCCGCGCAACCTTCCGAGCGGACGAAGCCGTCGCCGTCGGCATCGAAGGGGCGACAGCGCCCGGTGGGCGACATCATCCGCATGCGCGACGCCACCATCGTGAACGTCGGCTCGATGATCGCGTTCACGCCACCGGCGATGGCGAGCGAGCACTCGCGGGTGCGCAGGCTCTGCACTGCGAGGTGCAC
>CAZWCU010000069.1:0-7670 GCA_964632715.1 uncultured Bifidobacterium sp.
CTGCTTCACCGGGCTGATCCCGATGATCCAGCAGTCGGCAGTCGACTACCTCACCGATCCCGCTCACGGCAACGAGGTCATCCTCGCCGCCGTCGCCGAGTTCGGTGGCGACTTCGGCTGGACCTACACCGCCGGCGCAGCCGACTTCGGTGTGGCCACCATCAAGGCTGACGGCCTCCAGGCCAACGGCACCGATGGCACCATGGGCAGCTTCGACCTCGAGCGCGTGGCCGGTCTCATCGAGATCGCCATCCCCGTGTACGAGGCGCAGGGCGCAACTCCCAAGGAAGGCCTCACTCCCGAGGACGTCGTCACCAACCAGTTCATCGATCCCTCGATCAAGCTCTGATCGAACCCGACTGAACGACTGAAGTACCACGCGAGGGCGTCGGCTGCGGCCGGCGCCCTCGTGCGCGTTCCGGGGTCAGAGCAGCAGCTGCACCAAGATGAGCTTGACGATCATGGCCAGCGGCAGCACGAGCGCGTAGCCGGCGTCGACGCGCTGGTCGCCCTTGGTCGCTTCGGCCGCGTACGCGTGCACGGCCGGCTGGGTCTCGATGCCAGCGATCTGGCCGGCGGCGGTGACCGGATCGCTGCGCAGCAACCGCGTGAGCAGCAGCGACGCGACTGCGAGCGTGACGGTGACCATCAATGCCGCCAGCGCGAGCCGGCCGCCGACCGCGGTGCCCACTGCAGTGGCGAACGTCGCGCCCGAGCGGATGCCCACCGCGCCGAGGAACATCAGGATGTCGAACTGGCGCAGCGTGAGGTTCGCCGCGTGCGGCACCTGCCAGGTGATCGGCCCCGTGCGAGAGAGCGTGCCGAGCACCAGGCCGGCGATGAGCGGGCCACCACCGACGCCGAGCTCGATGCTGCCGCCACCGGGCAGCGGCACTTCCACGAGGCCGATCAGCAGACCGATCGACAGCCCGAGCGCGAAGCCCATCGCGTCGACCTCGCCGAGGCTACGGTCGCTGTCGCCGAGCAGGGTGGCCACTTCGCCCAGTCGACTCGCCGGTCCGACCACGCGCAGTCGATCGCCGAGGCGCACCACGAAGTCGCCGTCGGCCACGAGGTCGGCGTCGCCCCTGCGCACTCTGGTGACAGTGGCTCCGAAGCGACGCTCGAGCTGCAGATCGCGCAGGTGGGTGCCGGCGAGCTTGCGATTCGACACCGAGATGCGACGGAAGTCGAGCAGCGCCCGGTCGAGCGCGAGGTGCCGCGAACTGGGGCCGCCGGCCCAGGCGACGAAGCGCTCGACGTCGTCGGGCGTGCCGATCACCGTGCACAGGTCGCCGGGGACCAGTTGTACGTCGGCGGTGGCGATGGAGACCTGGCCCTCGTGCTCGACCCGCCCGAACGCCAGCTTGGTGCCGCTCCAGTGCTCGAGCTCGCCGAGGGCGGGAAGGTCGATGCGCGTGACGAGCAGCGTTGCGTTGGTGGCATTCGTGCTCGCCGGCGACGGCACCGCCGAACGACCCGCTGCACGGTGGTGACCGCGCCGCAGCGACCAGTGGGCGGCGAGCAGCATGGCCACCACACCCATCGGGTACGCGAGCGAGTAGCCGACGACGGGGTCGGTGAGCGAGCCGTCGGCGATGCCGTCGCCGAGCCCGTCGATCGCCGCCGACAGCGCAGGCGTGTTGGTGAGCGAACCGGCGAACAGACCGGCACGAGCGCCCGTGTCGAGGTCGAGCAGGCTGCCGACACCCACCACCACCAGCGCGACGAGAGAGAGCAGCACGGTGACGCCGACCAGCACTCGCGCTCCCCCGCGGCGCAGCTCGGCCAGGAACGACGGACCCGACGCGAGGCCGACGGTGTAGATGAACAGTGCGAGCCCCACCTGGGTGAGGATGAGTGGCGTGTTGGCGAGATCCTCGTCGATCGCCGACACCGCCAACCCGGCGAACAGCGCCGCTGCCGGGCCGAGTGCGACGCCCGCGATGCGAACGCTGCCGAGCGCTGCACCGACACCCATCACCAGGAACAGCAGCAGCAGCGGGTTGTCGATCAGAACGTCCACTTGTTCGTTCTATCGCTCAGAAGGCCACGGAGTAAGGGACCTTCCTCACCAGTACGCGCACAGGTCGAACGGGTTGCCGTCCGGATCGGTCAGGTTGACGATGCGCCCGTACGGTTCCAGGCGTGGTGCAGCGAGCACCACAGCGCCCTCGGCAACGAGCCGCCGCAGCGATGCATCGAACTCGTCGACTTCACAGACGAGGTCGAGATGGACCGAACCAGCCACCGTCGCGCCGCGCTGCAGACCGACACGACGCACCCCGTCGGCGTCGCTGAGCACGACCCACCGGCCGTCGTCCTCACGTTCGCTGACCACCAGATCGAGCGCTGCACACCAGAAGCGAGCGGCCGCATCGGGATCGGGCGAATCGAGCGTGACGAGGTCGAGCCGCGGCGTCACTCGCCGTCCTGCGCCATGCGCAGCACCACCTGCAGCAGCACATCGGCGCCGGCGGTGATGTGCGCGGGTTCGGTGTACTCGGCGATGTTGTGCGAGAGCCCGTTCGCGCTCGGCACGAACACCATGCTGGTGGGGCACACCCGCGCCAACATCTGCGCGTCGTGGCCGGCGCCGCTGGGCATCCGCCGCACGGAGTGGCCGAGTCGGTGAGCCGTCGACTCGACGAGCTGGATCATGCCGGGGTCGAACTCCACCGGCTCGAAGCGCGCGAGCGTGCGTCGTTCGATGGTGACCTGCTCCTCACGCGCGAGCTGATCGCACAGCGCGGCGAACACTGCTTCGGCCTGCTGCAGCAACGCCTCGTCGGTGTTGCGCAGGTCGACCGTCATCGTCACCGACGCCGGCACCACGTTGACCAGGTTCGGCGAGAACTCACAGCGGCCGACGGTGGCCACCTGGGTGCCATCGCCGAGCGAGCCCATCTCGGTGGCGAGCGCGCGGATGCCGGTGTTGATCGCGGCCGCCACGTACCCAGGATCGCGGCGCAGGCGCATCGGCGTGGTACCGGCGTGCGCGGACTGTCCGGTGATGGTGAGCTCGGTCCACGAGATGCCCTGCACCCCCGTGACCGCACCGATGACGATGCCTTCGTCCTCCAGGACGGGACCCTGCTCGATGTGCAGCTCCACGTACGCGTGCGGTGCCGCCGCTGCCGGACACGGCGTGGGGCCGGCGTAGCCGATGCGAGCGAGCTCGTCGCCCAGCCGTGCACCGTCGTCGGCCGCGCGCACGTCGAGCGCGTCTTCCACCGCCATGCCACCCACGTAGACCAGGCTGCCCAACATGTCGGGCTGGAAGCGAGCGCCCTCCTCATCGGTGAAGAACGCCACGGCCACCGGATGCACGGTGTCGATGCCGTGCTGCGCGAGCGTCTCGACCACCTCGAGACCGGCCAGCACGCCGAGGTTGCCGTCGAAGCGGCCGCCGGTGCGCACCGTGTCGATGTGTGAACCGACGAGCACGGGAGCGGCGTCGGGATCGGTGCCCGCCCGCACCCCGACCACGTTGCCGATGGCGTCGACGCTGACCGCGAGCCCGAGGTCGTGCATCCAGCCGACCACCAGGTCGCGGCCCTCGCGATCCTCGTCGGTGAGTGCGAGGCGTGCGCACCCGCGTTCGCCGTTCGGACCGTGCACCGCGCCGACTTCGCCGAGCGCCTCGATGCGTGCCCACAGCCGTGCACCGTCGACGCGCAGGTCGGCCTGGTTCATGGCTGGTGTGCCGGGCGACCGAAGTTGAACGCGGCGATCTCGCGCAGTGCTTCACCGAAGCCGCGCACGGCGCCCTCGAACAGCTC
This sequence comes from uncultured Bifidobacterium sp., assembly GCA_964632715.1. GTDB lineage: Bacteria > Actinomycetota > Acidimicrobiia > Acidimicrobiales > Ilumatobacteraceae > UBA668. The sequence continues at coordinate 3,783 of CAZWCU010000069.1, forward strand.
CTTGCCCAGCTCCGGCGTGGCTGCCGTGGGGTCGCCGATGTAGCCGTCGGGGAAGAAGTCGTTCGACATCCATCCGAAGCTCACGCGCCCGCCGAAGCGCACGTACTGGTTCATCGCGATGGCGTCGGGCACGCGGCGTTCGGCCAGGCTCATGTTCACCAGGTGCGGCGCCAGGTGCAGCATGATCGACGTCTCGTCGGTGCCGCCGTGCACGCCCATCCCGAGCTCGTCGGCCGGCGACGTGCCTCCTTGGTCGGGCGGCACACCGGGGTGGGTGAGGAACGTCATCAGACCGTGCGCGAGGCGCAGCTCTCGGTTGGCCACGTTGAGCAACGCGCTGTTGCCGCCGTGGCCGTTGAGGAACACCAGCCGCTTGGTCGGCGTCGTGGCCACGCAACGCCCGAGGTCGTCGAGCACGGCCAGCAACGTGGTGGCGCTGAGCCACACGGTGCCCGCGCTCCAGGCGTGCTCGTTGCTCTTCGTGTACTGCAGCGTGGGCAGCAACCACACGTCGAGCTCGTCGCCCACCTCGGCCACCGTGGCCTCCGCGACGGCGGCGGCGATGACCGAATCGGTGCTCAATGGGAGGTGCGGCCCGTGCTGTTCGATGGCCCCCAGCGGCTGTACGAGGATGCTGCGTTCGGTGAGCCGCTCGGCAACCTGCGGGCCGGTGAGGTCGGGAAAGTAACGAACGCGATTCACGTGTGCACGTTATCGGTCGGTCGCCGCGCGGGCAGGCAGAATGGCTGCGATGACTTCACCGACGACCACCACCCGCGACTACGACGCCATCGTGGTGGGAGGTGGTCACAACGGCCTCGTCTGTGCGGCGTACCTCTCTCGCGGCGGGCTGCGCACGCTGCTGCTGGAGGCACGCCACGACGTCGGCGGCACGGCCGCCAGCGAACCGTTCGCCGGAGCGATGGTGAACATCTGCAACTGCGATCACATCACGTTCCGCACCACTCCGGTCATCGAAGAGCTCGGTCTCGCCCGCCATGGCCTGCGCTACCTCGAGGTGGAGCCCGCCCAGGTCAACATGGCCTGGAGCGGCGGCGCAGCGTGGGCCAGCTACCACTCGCTCGAGCAGACGCTCGACTCCATCGGGCGCAACTACCCGCAGGAGGTCGACGGCTACCGCCGTTACGTGCAGGCCGCGATGCCGGCCGTGAAGCTGGTGTTCGACGCGGCCAACGACCCGCCGTCGTTCGGCGGCCTCACCAAGAAGGTGCTGGCGAAGCGCGGCCGCGGGGTGAGCACGATGCTGCGCTGGAGCCGGCGCAGCGCCGCCGACGTGATGCGCGAGTTCTTCACCACCGACGCGCTGCAGTCACCCGGCCTGCTCGTCGGTCCGATGGTGTGGGGCATCTCCCCCGAGTTCAAGGGCAGCGGGCTCGGCGCGCTCACCTACGCGCTGCGTCACGTCGGCACAGTGGGTCGCCCGGTGGGTGGCAGCGGCGAGGTGCCGCGCACCCTGCGGGCCGCGTTCGAAGGTGCCGGCGGCACGGTGCGGGTGAGCACGCGCGTCGACGCCATCACGTGCGAAGGCGAAGGTGTGCGCGGGGTCACGCTGGCCGACGGCACCGAGATCACGGCCGGCCTCGTGGTGTCCGCCTGCAATCCGCACGACACGTTCCTCACCTGGCTGCGCAACCCACCGCCGCAGGCGAGCGCGATGGTGCAGCGGTGGAAGGCGATCCCCCACGACGACGGCTACGAGTCGAAGCTCGACGCGGTGATGACGGCGGTGCCCCACCTGCGCGCCGCGCAACTGGCCGGCCTCGACGGCGATCTCACCGCCACCTATGCCATCGCTCCCAGCATCGCCGACATGCACCGCGGCTACGAGCTGATGGCGTCCGGCGGCGTGCTCGAGCGACTCGGTCTCCTCGCCAACGTGCCGTCCGTCGGCGACAGCACCATCGCGCCCAGCGGCCGCCACGTCCTCAGTCTCGAAGCGCTCTACACGCCCTACGCGCTGCCCGGTGGCTGGGCGTCGTCCACCGAACCGGCACGCTGGCTCGACCTGTTCGCCGACCTCGCCGAGCCCGGGTTCAAGGAGAGCCTGATCGAGTGGCGAGCCATGACGCCGGACCGCTACGAGCGCGAGTTCCACCTGCCCCACGGGCACGCCACCAGCTTCGCCGGCGGGCCGCTCGCCGCCCTGCGCAACAAGAACCCGGAGCTCACCCGCTACGAGACCCCGGTGAAGGGGCTCTACATCACCGGGGCTGCCACCTTCCCCGGTGCCGGCGTGTGGGGTGCCAGCGGCCGCAACGCCGCGATGAAGATCCTCGCCACCCGCTGACCCATCCGAGTGCCACGGCGCCATCCGAGTGCCAGCGCTCCATCCGAGTGCCACGGCACCATCCGAGTGTCACGACACCATCCGAGTGCCAGGCGCGCCCACGGTGGGACTGTGGCACTCGGATGAGCGGGTCGCACTCGGAGCGCGAACCCTCGGCCCGTGACTCGGTCAGGCGTCCTTGACGGACCAGGAGCGCTTGGCGACCGGATCCTTGTCGCTCCACGGGAAGTTGATCCACTGGTCGGTGTACTTCCACACGTACTCGCACTTCACGACCGAGTGGCTCTTCTCGTACAGGCAGGCGGTACGCACTTCGGCGACCTTGCCGGCGCAGAACTCCATCACGCTGCGCAGCGTGTGGCCGGTGTCGGCCACGTCGTCGGCGATGAGGATGCGAGCGTCGCTGACGTCGACGAAGTCGGGTGCCGGCGGCAGGATGCGAGGCACCTCCAACCGCTCGTCGACACCCGTGTAGAACTCGACGTTCATCGTGTACACGTTCTTCACGCTGAGGGCGTAGCCGAGGGCGCCACCGATGAGCAGCCCACCACGTGCGATCGACAGGATCATGTCCGGTTCGTAGTCGTCGGCCACCATCTGCGCGAGCGCACGCGACGCCTCACCGAAGATCTCCCAGGACATGATTTCGCGTTCGTTCGACACGCAAGGAAACCTAACCGATCGCTACCGCGCTCACGAAGAACGCCGCCGCGCTGCCCGCCACCATGTCCATCCGACGCGCCCATGGGCGCAGAACCGTGCCACAGCCGTCCGGGTTTCGCGCCCGTGGGGGCCACGGCGGACGGGACCGTCCTGGTTTCGCGCCCAACCGGGATTGGATCGGGGAACCGGGGGTCAGCGGGTCAGAGGCAGATGTCGCTGGGGCGCACGGGCACGCGCATGAGGTCTTTGCCGAGCGCGTCGCGGATGGCCGCCACCACTGCGGGGGTGGACGAGATGGTGGGCGGCTCACCGACGCCCTTCGCGCCGAGCGGCGCCATCGGGTCGGGTTCCTCGATCAGCGAGATCACCACGTCGGGCATGTCGAGGAAGGTGGGCAGCAGGTAGTCGGTGAAGCTGGCGTTGCGCACGTGCCCGTCGACCACGATGATCTCCTCCATCACGGCGAGCCCGAGGCCCTGGGCGATGCCGCCCTCGATCTGCCCCACCACGCTGAGCGGGTTGAGCGCGCGGCCGACGTCCTGCGCGGTGGCGATCTGCACCACCTTCACCAGGCCGAGCTCGGGGTCCACGTCGACCACGGCACGATGCGCCACGAACGCGAACGCGGTGTGGCAGTTGCCCTGGCCGTTCTCGTCGAGATCCTCCGTCGGGCGATGGTGGTGCTCGAAGGTCTCGTCGATCGGTTCGCCTGTCGACGCCTCCACCACCGGCACGCGCAACGTGCCCTCGGTGTCGACCACGTCGGTGCCGTCGATGGCCAACCGCAGCGGGTCGATGTCGTGCGCGGCACCCACTCGTTCGAACAGCCGCTCGCGCACGAGGCGGCACGCACCGTCGACGGCGCCGCCGCTCATCCACGTCTGCCGCGACGCGGAGGTGGACCCGGCGGAGCCGAC
>CAZWCU010000069.1:7680-18158 GCA_964632715.1 uncultured Bifidobacterium sp.
AGCATCGAGGGATCGTCTCGTGATTGAGGATGAAACAGGGCGGGAAGGTTAGTAGAACCCTGCCGAGCAGCAAGCGTTGACACTGTGGTTGAAGCCGGGACGTGCGGAATTCCGTATTTGGAAGCATCTTATAGGGGACGAACAGACTCCCCTTTCCGCCACCGAACAACCGCGCCAGGTCATTCCGACCGACTCGAGCCCCGGCGCCGAGCCGGCGGCTCGTCCACGTCTGCCGCGACGCGGAGGTGGACCCGGCGGAGCCGACGCTGGTGTCGATGGGCTCGATGATCACGTCGTCGACACCGAGCACCGAGCGCGCGATCTGGCCGGCGATGGTGACGAAACCCTGCCCAACCTCGGAGGTGGCGAACTTGACCGAGGCCACGCCGTCGACGAGGCGCACCCGCGCCGTGGAGTAGTCGTCGAACGCTTCGCTGTACATCAGGTTCTTGATGGCCACACCCCAACCGATGCCGCGCCGGATGTGACTGCGATCGGCGGTGAGGCCCGACCCTCCGGGCAGCCGCAGCGGGTCGCCGTCGTGCCCGCCGACCGGCTCCGAGGGCAGCGGCAGCGCGGCGGTCTCGGTGATGCAGCGCGCCACGGGCGCGACGTTCTCCATGACCTGACCGGTGATGAGCGTGTCGCCGGTCTCCATCGCGTTGAGCAGCCGGATCTCCACCGGGTCGAGCCCCACCGCGGCAGCGAGCTTGTCCATCTGGCCTTCGTGCGCGAAGCAGGCCTGCACCACGCCGAAGCCGCGCATCGCGCCGCAGGGCAGGTTGTTGGTGCGCACGGCCCAGCCGTCGACCGTCGCGTGCTCGCACTTGTACGGGCCTTGCGCGTGTGTGATGCCGTTGATGAGCACCGCCGACGACGTGGATGCGTACGCGCCCCCGTCGAACACGAAGCGCGCTTCGATGCGTCGGATGCGGCCGTCCTCGTGCGCGTGGTGGCGCATGAAGATGGTGCACGGGTGACGATGCACGTGGCCGAGGAAGCTCTCCTCGCGGCCGTAGGCCATGCGCACCGGACGGCTGGTGCGCAGCGCGAGCAGGCACGCGTGCACCTGCAGGCTGATGTCTTCGCGAGCGCCGAACGCCCCGCCCACACCGCCGAGCGTGAGGCGCACCTTCTCGTCGGCGAAACCCAGGCAGGCGGCGATCTGCTTGCGGTCCTCGTGCAGCCACTGGGTGGCGACGAACAGCTCGACACCGTCGCTGCCGGGGTCGGGCACTGCCAGCGCCGCCTCCAGGCCGAGGAAGGCTTGGTCCTGCATGCCGAGGTGGTACGTGCCCTCCACCACCACCGGGCCTTCGATCGTCTGGTCGCCGCGCACGATGCGCTGATGGCGAACCACGTTGCCCAGCGGATGGATGGGCTCGTGCGATCCGTCGATGGCGCGCTCGGGATCGGTGAGTGGCGCCAGCAGCTCGTACTCCACCACGATCGCCGCGAGCGCGCGCCGGCACGTGTCGGGGTGGTCCGCGGCGACGGCGGCGACGGGCTCGCCCACGTAGCGCACCACGTCGAGCGCGAACACCGGCTGGTCGTCGCTGATCAGCCCGTAGGTGGCCTTGCCGGGGACGTCGTCGGCCGTGACGACCGCCTCGACCCCGCTGATGCGCCACGCGCCGGAGAGGTCGATGCTGACGATGCGTGCGTGCGGGTGCGGCGAGCGGAGCGTCGCACCCCACAGGAAGCCGTCGGTGGTGAGGTCGCCGGCGAACTCGAAGGAACCCTGCACCTTGGCCACGCCGTCGGGACGGCCGATGCTGTCGCCGAGCCGACCGCGCAGCTGGTCGCGAACCGGTGCCTCGGTCATCGTGCACCGCCGTCGCGCCGCGACACCGCAACTCGTTGCACCGCGTCGATGATGCGGCCGTAGCCGGTGCAGCGGCAGATGTTGCCGGAGAGCTCTTCGCGGATCTCCATCTCGGTGGGATCCGGTGAACGCTCGAGCAGCGAGTGCGCGGCCATGATGAGCCCTGGCGTGCAGAACCCGCACTGCACCGCGCCGGCGTCGACGAACGCCTGCTGCACGTCGCTGGGTGATCCGACGGGAGCGACGCCTTCGATGGTGACGATCTGCTGCCCCACCGCCGTCGCCGCGAGCACCAGGCAGCTGCACACCAACCGCCCCTCGATGGTGACGCTGCACGAGCCGCACTCCCCCTGCTCGCACGCGCCCTTGCTGCCCATCAACTCGAGCCGCTCGCGGAGCACGTAGAGCAGGCTCTCCCCCACCCACGCATCGCGCACCTCGAGCGTCCGCCCGTTCACGTGCAACTCGTACTGCTGGTGGTGCAGCTCATCCATTGGGGAACGCCTTTCGCAGCAGTCGACCGGCCAGCACGCCGACGGCGTGGCGACGGTAGGCAGCGGTGGAACGGTGATCGTCGATGGGACGGGCCGCAGCGCGGGCCAACTCGGCGAAGTGCTCGACGGCGCTGTCGGAGACGCTGGCCGCGTGGAAGTCGACGGCTGCGGCAGCCGCCGCCTCTGCCTCGGGGCAACGGAGGATGACCGGCCCGACGGAGCCGAGCGCGAGGCGCACGCGTCGTGCGGCAGGATCGGTGACGAGCGCGACGCTGGCGGTGGCGATGACCATCGCGTTGCGCACGCCCACCTTGCTGTACCCCTGCCAACCGTCGAGCACCGGCACCGACACGCCGGTGATGAGCTCGCCCGGCAGTCGGGCGGTGCGCTTCGGGCCGACCATGAACTCGTCGAACGGCAGATTGCGACTGCCGGTGGCCGAACGCAGGTGCACCACCGCCTCGAGCGCCGAGAGCACCGGCAGCCCGTCGCCGGCGGGCGAGCACGTACCGAGGTTGCCGCCGATGGTGGCGGCGTTGCGGATCTGCGGCGAACCGACCGTGCGCGCCGCCTGCGCCAGTGCGGGAACCCACTGGGCGATGGGCTCGGTGGCGATCTCGGCATAGGTGATGCCAGCCCCCAACGTGAGCACCTGCCGCGCCGGGTCGTGCTGCCACGTGCACAGGTCGACCACGCGGCTCAGCGAGACGACGTCGGTGACCTGACGGTGGCCGGCGTTGAGCTCGACCATGAGGTCGGTGCCGCCGGCGAGCAGGGTGGCATCGGGTGCATCGGCGAGCGCCTGCAGCGCGTCGTGCAGCGTGAGGGGGACGATCACCGGCATGGTGTGAGGACTTTACATTTCGTCAATGGGTGCGACCCGCTTTCCGCGTGAACGCCGTGTCACATCTGACGCCGGGGAGCGAGCATGGTCAGCGGACGACGACGCCCTCGATGCCTTCGTCCGGTTCGGGCAGCTGCGGATCCAGGCGCTCGAGGTGGTGCAGCAGGATCTTGGCCACCGCCAGGTTGCGCACCCAGTTGCGGTCGGCCGGCACCACGTACCACGGCGCGACCGCCGTGCTGGTGCGCGCGATGGCGTCCTCGTAGGCCATCTGGTACTTCGGCCACAGCTTCCGATCGTCGAGGTCGCCGAGGCGGAACTTCCATCGCTTCTCCGGGTCGTCGACGCGCTCCTGCAGCCGGTCGGGCTGCTCGTCCTTCGACACGTTGAGGAAGCACTTGACGACGGTGGTGCCTTCGTCGCCGAGCATGCGCTCGAAGTCGCGGATGTGGTCGAAGCGCTTCGACCAGACGGTGCGCGGCGCGAAGTTCTTCACGCGCACGACGAGCACGTCTTCGTAGTGGCTGCGGTTGAAGATGCCGATGATGCCCTTCTGCGGGACCTTCGCGTGCACTCGCCACAGGTAGTCGTGCTGCGTCTCGGGGCCGCCCGGCACGCCGAAGCTGCTCACGTGGAAGCCGGCCGGGTTGAGCCCGGACAGGATGTTGCGGATGGTGCCGTCCTTGCCGGCGGCGTCCATCGCCTGCAGCACCAGCAGCACGCTGCGACGCTCCTCGGCGAACAGTCGCACCTGCAGCGCGTCGAGGCGCAGCTTCACCGCTTCCAGCTCGGTCTTCGCGGTCTCCTTGTCCCAGCCCAGCGTGTCGTCGGGGTCGTACTGCCGCAGCGAGAACGGCTTGGCGGGGGCGACGCGGAGCGAGGAAAGTGTGTCGTTGGCCATATGGGCGACGCTAGCGGGCGGGCCTGTTCACCTGTCGCCCGGTGAGTACGGGCAGTGCCGGCAACCGCTCTCGCAGCAGTAGTCGCGGTCCGACAGGAACACCGCGGTGAACACCGTGTTGCCCGTGATCGGGTCGCGGTACGTGGGCATGCCGGCGGCCACCGCGGCGGCGTGAGCAGCCATGCCCAGCTCGTAGCCGCGGTGCCGCGGCGAGTACCGGCGCGGCAGTGGCGCGGTGAGTCCGTCGTCGCGTCGGGCTGTCACACGGTGACGGTACCTCCGTGTTGCCCGAGCCTGCATGGTTGTGGCTAAGGTGCGACCACCGAGGTGTGATGAGGGTCACACCGGCTTGTCTTGCACGCCTCGGCCATGAGTACTCACACCAACGAATTGGGGGAACAGGATGGGTCACTTGAACGCATCGTCACGGCGCAGGCCGGGTCGGATGCTGGCCGCCTTGGTCATTGCAGCAGGCCTCATCGGTGCCGCGTGCGGCAGCGACGACGACAGCGGCGAGGCAACCGAGACCACGGTCGGCGGTTCCGACACCACAACCGGCGAGAGCACGGAGACCACCGTCGCCGTCACCACGCCGCCGCCCACCACCGAGGCCGGTGTGGAGCCAGTGCCGGGGGGCAGCATCGTGTTCGCCATCGAGGCCGACACGGCGAGCCCGTGGCGGCCGAGCGAGATGGTCTGCGCCATCGCCTGCCACCAGGTCATCCGCAACATCTACGACTCGCTGGCGCTGCCCAACACCGACCGCTCCTGGAGCCCGTACCTCGCCGAGGCGATCGTCCCGAATGCCGACTTCACCGAGTGGCGCATCACCGCTCGTGAAGGCGTCACCTTCCACGACGGCACGCCCTTCGACGGCGCCGCCATCGTCGAGAACCTCACTCGCGCCAAGCAGGGCGTGCTCACCGGCAACGTGTTTCGCGCTGTCGACTCGATCACGCTCGACCCGGCCGACCCGATGACCGCGGTCGTCGTCACCAACACCCCGTGGGCCGCGTTCCCGTACGCACTCACCGGTCAGGGTGGCTACCAGGCCTCCCCCACCTGGCTCGCAGCCAGCGACGCCGACGAGACACTGAAGTCGCAGCCCGTGGGCACCGGCCCGTTCGTGTACGCCGACTACCGCCCGAACGAAGTGTTCTCGATGACCAAGAACCCGGACTACTGGAACCAGCCGTACCCATACCTGGATGCCATCGAGTTCCGTCCGATCGCCGACGGTCTGAACCGTCGCGACGCGCTGAAGAGCGGCACGGTCGACCTCATCCACACCACCAGCGCGGCCACCATCAACGAGGTGCGTTCCACCGACGAGTTCCCGTACGTCGAGATCAACAACAACGGCGAGACGGCTTACACCCTGCTGCACGTGACGCAGGAAGGCTCGCCGCTCACCGACGTTCGCGTTCGTTGCGCACTCGCGTGGGCATCCGACTCGCAGCTCCTCATCGACACCATCGGTGAAGGCGTGAACCAGATCGCGTTCGGTCCCTTCTCGCCCACGCAGGTCGGTTACATGGAAAGCGGCACCGGCTTCCCTGAGTTTCAGGACATGGCGAAGGCCCAGGAACTGATTGCCGAGTACCGCGCCGAGAACCCGGGCCCGCTCACGCTGTCGCTGGCCACCACCCAGGACCAGACCAATCTCACCATCGCCCAGCAGCAGCAGGCGTGGTGGCTCGAGGCTGGCTTCGACGAGGTCACCATCGACCAGATCGACCAGGGCAACTTCATCGTCACCGCATTGTTGGGCGACTTCCAGGTGTTCCAGTGGCGCAACCACGGTGGCGTCGACCTCGACCAGCAGTTCCACTGGTGGCACTCCATCGCCGCTCCCGAAGTGGGCTCGCTGGCGTTGAACTTCGGCCGCATCCGCGACCCGCAGCTCGATGCGTTGCTCGAGGAGAACCGTGCCAGTGACGATCCGGCCCGCAAGGAACAGATCGCGATCGAGGTCAACAAGCTGTTCGGCAGCCAGTGCTACAACCTGTGGGGCAGCTACACCAGCTGGTACATCATCCACAAGCCCGAGGTGCAGGGTGTGGTCGGGTTCAATCTGCCCGATGGCAACAGTGTTGAGTTCGGCGCCGGCTTCGCCGGCACCTTCTTCCCGATGACCCTCTGGGTCGAGCAGTGACCCCTTCGGGCCGCTGACAGTCAACGCTCACCAACCAGTCACTGAGAAGAGAAGGGGCCACCACCACGTATGCGATATGTGCTTCGCAAACTCGCGCAAACCATATTCGTCGTGGTGGTGGTCACCTTCCTCACCTCGGTCGCCCTCCGGTTCCTCCCCGGGGGGACCAACGTCATCCTCGCCCTCAAGACCGGCGGCGGTGCCACCCCTGAGCAAGCCGAAGCCGTCATCAGAGAGCTCGGCCTCGACAAGCCGTGGTACACGCAGTACTTCAACTGGATGCACGACTTCGTCACCGGCAACTGGGGCAACACGTTCAGGACGAACCAGTCCATCGCCACCGAGGTGAAGCGGGCCCTGCCGGTCAGCCTGTACCTGATGATCTACGGCCAGTTCGTTGCGTTGTCGCTGGCAGTGCCTACCTCAGTGTGGTCGGCCTACAAGCAGAACTCGCGCTTCGATCGTGCCGCCAGCACGTCGGCGTTCGCGATGCTCAGCATGCCCAACTTCATCGTGGCACCCATCCTCATCCTGCTGTTCAGCGTCAACACCAAGCTCGTCCCGTACCCAAGCATCTACACCAGCCTTTGGGACGACCCGGCTGCACACTTCAAAGCGTTCGTGCTGCCGTCGCTCACCATCGCCATCCCGCTGTTCGCCGGCTACATGCGCGTGCTGCGAGCCGACATGATTGGCACGTTGCAGAGCGACTTCATCACCACCGCACGCGCCAAGGGGGTCGGCCCCGGGTCTCTGCTGTTCAAGCACGCGCTGCGTCCCTCGCTGTTCTCCATCGTCACCTCGGCCGCTGTCAACATCGGCGCCCTGATGGGTGGCGTGGTCATCGTCGAGCAAGCCTTCGAACTCAACGGCATGGGCCGCCTCACCGTCGAGAGCGTCATCGGTCGCGAGTATCCGACCGTGCAGTACACCGTGGTGATCCTCGCGCTCATCTACATCTTCGCCAACTTCTTCGTCGACCTCGCGTACGCCTGGATCGACCCGAGAGTGCGCGCCGCCAGGGCGCTGGGGTAACGGCCATGACCGACATCGATGTCACCACCGACGACCACGCACCAGAGGTTCCGGTCCTCGACGAGACCCCGGCAAGGAAGGTGAAAGTCAAACGACGCGGACGCATCACCAAGTGGATGGCCATCGGATGGTTGGCGTTCGTCACGGTCAGCGCCATCGGCGGAGAGTCGCTCCCATATATCCCGAGCGACTGTCCCAGCAACAGCTTCGACTGCGCTGACTCACTCACCAGCAACCTGCGCCTGGCGCAGATCCCTCCCGTCTGGGCCCAGTTCTCGGAGACACCCAAGCCGGTGAAGGGCACCCCGGAGCATCTCGGACTGATGGGCACCGACAAAAATGGGCGCGACCTGTTCGGCCGTTCAATGCTCGGAGCACGTAGCTCCCTGATCATTGCAGGCTTCGCCATCACGTTCGGGCTGCTCATCGGCACATTTCTCGGCATGATCGCCGGCTACTTCCGCGGAAAGGTCGATGTGGTGATCGAGAACGTCTCCAATGTGATGCTGGCATTCCCTGCGTTGCTGCTCGCCATCTTCTTGGTCACCTTCTTCAACCCGGCAACCAGTACAAGCGAGGCCACCACGCGACCGCTGTGGCCGATCATCCTCGCGCTGGTCGTACTGTCCATCCCACCGCTCACGCGCCTGGTGCGTGCCAACACCATCGCCTACGCGCAGCGCGACTTCGTGGTCGCGGCTCGCAGTCTCGGCGCAAAGGGCAGCCGCATCCTGTTCCGTGAGATCCTGCCCAACATCGTGCCGACGCTGCTGTCGTTCGCGCTCACCGGCCTGGCCCTGCTCATCGTCGCCGAGGGTGGCCTCGCGTTCCTCGGCCTGTCCGTCGAGGTACCGGTGCCTACCTGGGGTTCGATGATCGCCGCCGGTGCCGAGCCACTGCGCAGCGGGGCGTGGTGGGTCGCCCTGATGCCCTCGTTCGTGATGTTCCTCACCGTGCTCTCCATCAACCTGCTCGGCGATGTGCTCGCACAGCGCTTCAACTCCCGGGAGGCCATCGGATGAGCCCACAGACACAGGCTGCATCCCGCCAGGTCGATGGACCGCTGCTGCAGGTCACCGACCTGCGCACCGCCTTCCGCACCGAGCGAGGCTTGGTCAAGGCCGTCGACGGCGTCAGCTTCTCGCTCACCCGTGGGCGGTCGCTGGGCGTGGTCGGCGAGTCCGGCTCGGGCAAGACCGTGCTCTCGCGCTCCATCATGGGGCTGTTGCCGAAGCGCAACACCGAGCGTTCCGGTTCCGTGCTGTTCGAGGGCCAGGAGATCATCGACCTGTCGCTCAGCGAGCGGCGCAAGATCTGGGGCCGGGAGATGTCGATGATCTTCCAGGACCCGATGACCTCGCTCAACCCGGTCATGCGGGTCGGCAAGCAGCTCGGTGAGGGCCTGAAGATCCACCTCGGGATGAGCAACGACGACGCTCGCGCCACCGCGCTGAAGCTGCTGCAGGACGTGCGCATCCCCGAGCCGGAGAAGCGGCTCGATCAGTACGCGTTCGAGCTCAGCGGCGGCATGCGCCAGCGCGTGATGATCGCGTTGGCCATGTCGTGCGGCCCCACGCTGCTGTTCGCCGACGAGCCCACCACCGCGCTCGACGTGACGGTGCAGGCGCAGATCCTCGAGGTCATCAACGAGCAGCGCCGCGACCGCAACATGTCGGTCATTCTGGTCACCCACGACCTCGGCGTCGTCGCCGGCCACACCGACGAGATCGCCGTGATGTACGGCGGCAAGCTGGTCGAGAAGGCACCCACCCGAGTGCTGTTCGCGAACATGAAGATGCCGTACACCGAGGCGCTGCTGAACAGCATCCCCAAGATCGAGGACCCCAGCCACACTCGGCTCAACGTCATTCCCGGTCGCCCGCCCGACCTGGTCAACCCGCCGAAGGGCTGCCGGTTCGCGCCGCGCTGCTCGTTCGCGCAAGCTCGCTGCGTCGAAGAGGAACCACCGCTGATGACTGCCGAGCACCCCGAGCACATGTACGCCTGCTGGTACCCGGTGGGTTCGCCGGTGCACCGCGAGCGCAGCGCACAGTTGGCCGAGCAGAAGGTAGGAGCACGCTGATGGCGGGTACCGGCAAGGCGCACCTGCGCGACTCGCCCGACGTGTTGCTGCGAGTGGAAGACCTGGTCATGGAGTTCCCCGTCGGCCGCACCGGTCTGGTGGTGCACGCCGTCAGTGGCATCAGCTTCGACGTGCTGCGCGGCGAGACCCTCGGCGTCGTCGGTGAGAGTGGTTGCGGCAAGAGCACCACCGGCAAGGCGCTGATGATGTTGCCGCGGCCCACCAGTGGCTCGGTGGTGTTCGAAGGCACCGAGCTCACCGCGCTGCCACCCGACCAGATGCGTGCCGCACGCACTGCAATCCGACATTTCTTCCAGGACCCGATCTCGTCGCTCAACCCGCGTGGCATGTGGCCCGACATCGTCCGCGAGCCGCTCGCGATCGGGAAGCGCGGCGGAAAGGAAGAGCAGCTCGCGAAGGTCGACGCGCTGCTCGAGGAAGTCGGCATCGACCCGCAGCGAGCCGCCGAGAGCCAGGCGCACCAGTTCTCCGGTGGTCAGTGCCAGCGCATCTCCATCGCGCGTTCGCTGGTGCTCGACCCCACGCTGATCATCTGCGACGAGCCGGTCAGCGCGCTCGACGTGAGCGTGCAGGCGCAGGTGCTCAACCTGCTGGAAGACCTGAAGGCCAAGTTCGGCCTCACGCTGGTGTTCATCGCTCACGACCTCGCGGTGGTGAAGAACATCAGCGACCGCATCCAGGTGATGTACCTCGGCAAGATCTGCGAAGTGGCCTCGTCCGACGATCTCTACGCGTCGCCGGCGCACCACTACACGAAGGTGCTGCTGGACTCCATCCCGGTGCCCGATCCCGAGATCGCCGTGCACCAGGTGGCCATCGAAGGCGAGCCGCCCTCGCCGGTACTTCCGCCGCCCGGCTGCCGGTTCAACCCGCGCTGCCCCGCCGCCGACGATCGTTGCCGCAGCGAGGAGCCGCAGTTGCGCCAGGTGGGCGCCGGACACTTCGTGGCCTGCCACCACCCGCTCGTCGGTGACGACGCACCCGTCACCGTGCGCGCCTGACGCCGTCGGTCAACGCTCGCCTCCTTGCGGCCAACGCATGTCCGTGGCCAGCAGTCGTGGCGCATCGTTTCGGTCAGCGACAGGTTTCCCTGCACCAAGTGCAGCACAACCTGTCGCTG
>CAZWCU010000070.1:0-4605 GCA_964632715.1 uncultured Bifidobacterium sp.
ACGACGAGCGAGTGCAGGACTTCACGCAGGACCAGAAGATCGACGCGCTGGTCGAGGAGCAACTCGCCGACGACGAGGCCGATGCCGAAGCGATGGGCGAGGACGGACAGCCGCTGCCGACGGACACGGAGGGCACGGACTCGGCACCGACCGACCCCGAGTTCGAGTCCTCGCGAGCCACGTTGCTGGAGCGCATCGAGAGCCTCGATCTCGGTCCCGGCGTCGACCCGGAAGAGGCAGCGGCGTTCCGGGAGCAACTGCGCGGCACCGTCGAGCGCTTCGAGCCCACCGCGGGTCAGAGTGCCGATGACGCGCTGGCCAATCTGCGTGCTCAGTACGACGAGCGAGTGCAGGACTTCACGCAGGACCAGAAGATCGACGCGCTGGTCGACGAACAACTCGCCGACGACGAGGCGGAAGCCGACGCCATGGCCGAGGAGACGGAGACCGTCCCCGCCGACACCGAAGAAGCGGATGGCGAGCAGCCTGTCACCGACGAGGCCGCCCCGGACCCGGCCGTCACCCTGCCTGCCCCGCCCGTCATGGAGGAGACCGTGATCGACGGACTCCAGGACGACTTCGAGGCCGCGGTCGAGGTCTTCCACGCGACCGACCTCCCATCTGACGGTCCAGACCTCGGCGACTTGATCAAGCCGGTGCAGGAAGTCGGCCAGGACGTGGTGCCGGTGGCCGAGGATCTCTTCGGTGACACCTTGGTCGCCGACCTGGTCACCACCCCGGATCTCCCGGTGCCCGATCTCCAGGTGTTCGTGCCGGACGCCGCGCGTCCCGACGCCGCGGCCGAAGCGTTGAACGAGCCGCTCGAGGTTCCGTACGAACCGGTGATGGCAGCGGTCGTCGAGGTGGAGCAGGTGGAGGTCGCCGACTTCGTCGAGGAGTCGGTCGCCGACGTGGTCGACGATGCGGAAGGGACCGTCGGCGGCATCGCCGACGACCTCGGCCTATGAGTCGTGGCAAGCTCATCGAATGAGCAACACCCCTGCGACACCGTCGGCAGCGGCGAGTGCTGGTCAGCAGCCCGCCGGTGCCGACGCGCTGATCATCGAGCTGGCAAAGGTGCTCACCGCGCTCGGCCGCACCGACCTCGCACAGCGTGCGCAAGCGGCTGCTGCGCGGCTGCGCAGACCGAGCACTGTCGTGTGCGTCGTCGGCGAGTTCAAGCAAGGGAAGAGCTCACTGATCAACGCGCTGCTGGGTCAGCAGGTCTGCCCCGTCGACGACGACCTCGCCACCTCGGCGATCACCCTCGTGCGGTACGGGGAGCAAGCAGGTGCGGTGGTGCGCCGGCGCGACGGCGACGAGCAGGTCTCCGACCCGATTCAGATCGGCGCCGTGCACGAGTTCGTCAGCGAATCCGGCAACCCGGGCAATCGGAAGGGTGTCGAGCGCGTCGAGATCACCGTGCCGAGCGCGTTGCTGAAGCAGGGACTCGTCGTCGTCGACACACCGGGCATGGGTGGCCTCGGTGCGGGCCATGCTGCCGCGACCCTCGGCTTCCTGCCGTTTGCCGACGGGCTCATCTTCGCCAGTGATGCCAGCGCGGAGCTCAGCGCCCCGGAGGTCGAGTTCCTGCGCCGTGCCACCGAGCTGTGTCCGACGGTGCTCTTCGCGCAGACGAAGATCGACATGTTCCCGAACTGGGCGAAGATCATGGATCTCAACCGCGGCCACATGGAGCGAGCGGGCTTCCAGATTCCCATGGTGGCGGTGTCCAGTTCGCTACGCGAAGAAGCGCTGCGACGCAAGGATCGGTCGCTCAACGATCTCTCCCGCGTTCCGGAGGTGGTGAAGCATCTCAACGACGATGTCGTCGGGCCCGCCAAGGCCAGCGCCACGGCGCGCTCGGTTGCCGACGCGCTGGGAATCATCGGTCAGGTGTCAGCGGGGCTGCAGGCCGAGCGGACGGCTGCGGCCGATCCCGACGCGGCGCGTGCCGCGCTCGCTGCGCTCGATTCCGCCAAGGCCCGGCTCGAGTACCTGCGCGGCCCTGCTGCGAAGTGGAGCGTGTTGGTCGGCGACCGGATCAGCGATCTGTCGAGCGCGGTGACCTTCCAGTTCCGCAGCGCCTCGCGGCAGATCTCGCGGCTGATGGATGAACGCATCGAGGTGCTGTCCAAGGGTGACGAGTGGGACGAACTCGCTCGCTACCTGCAGACCGTCGTCGCCGATGAAGTCACCAAGGTGTTCGTGCAACTGGAGTCCGGGCGCATCAGCACGCGCGACGAGGTGATCGAGCTGATGCAGGACGAAGATCTCGTCATCGCGGGGAAGGGTGAGGGCGCCGCTTCCATCGATCTCTCCGAGCTGTGGTCGGGAAAGAGCCTCGACCCCTCGACGACCGGCGGCAAGAAGGCCCTCGGGCTCGGCCTCACCACCGTCCGCGGTGCGCAGGGCGGGGTGATGATGTTCGGCATGTTGGGTTCGTTCCTCCCCACCGCTGCCGGTGTGCTGTTGATGTCGAACCCTGTGCTGCTCGGTGTCGGAGCCTTGTTCGGCAGCATGGGTCTGGCGGAGGACCGCAAACGAAAGGTGGCGGCGCGTCGCCAGGCGGCGCGCTCACAGGTACGCCAGTTCCTCGACGACGTGCAGTTCGAAGTGAACAACAAGATCACCACCCTGGTGCGCGACATCCAACGCGACCTGCGCGACGAGTTCGGCGAACGACTTGCCGAGCTGGTGCGAACCTGCGCCGAGACGACGCAGCGTGTGCAGCAGGACAGTCAGAGCTCCACGGCGCAACGCCAGGCCCGCGTCGCCACGCTCGACACGTCGATGAAGTCGATCGAGCTGTTGCAGAAGGCGCTCGCGAAGGTCTCGAGCGGCGCGACTGCCGGAGCCAGCACGTGACCGCCCCCGGCTCGATCGCCGAGCAGGTGCTCGACGTCGCTCGCGCCGCGGTGGCCGGAGCGCCCAACGATCAGACCCGCGCACAGGCGCAGGCCGTGGTCGATCGACTCAGCGGCCCCCTCCGAGTCGCCATCGCGGGTCGTGTGAAGGCGGGCAAGTCGACGTTGCTCAATGCGCTGGTGGGCGAGCGGTTGGCGCCCACCGACGCGGGAGAGTGCACCAAGCTCGTCAGCCGTTACCGGCGGGGCGCCGGCTATCAGGTCTCGGCGATCATGCGCGATGGTCGCACCGAGCAACTGGCGTTCAACCGCACCGGCGGCGCGCTCGACGTGCAGCTGGGTGCGCTGTCGGAGCGCGACGTGGTGTTGCTCGACGTCGTGTGGCCGACGACCGCGTTGGAGACGATCACGCTGATCGACACACCCGGGTTGGCGAGCATCAACGACGAGAACTCGCGGCGCACCCGCGAGTTCCTCGAGCAGCAGGACGAACGTCCGAGCGACGCCGACGCCGTGATCTACCTCATGCGTCATGCTCATCGCAGCGACATGGCCTTCCTGGATGCGTTCATGGATCGAAGCGTCACCTCGGCATCGCCGGTGAACGCGGTGGCGGTGCTGTCGAGAGCCGACGAGATCGGCGCCGGCCGCCTCGATGCGATGGAGTCCAGCTCCCGCATCGCAGCTCGCTATCAGCAGGACCCGCAGCTGCGCGGGCTGTGCGCCGCCGTGGTGCCGCTCGCCGGGCTGCTGGCCGAGACCGGCCTGACCCTGCGCGAGGACGAGGTCGCGTCGCTGCGCACGTTGGCGGGCACCCACCCTGATGTGCTCGAACGAATGTTGCTGTCGGCCGACCAGTTCTGTGAGACCAGCGCCAGCGAACTCACGGTCGAGCTCCGCCGAGCGCTGCTCGACCGACTCGGTGTGTTCGGACTCCGCCTGGCGTTGACGGAGATCCGGGAAGGTCGTGGCACCACCGCCGCGACGTTGGGGCCGATCTTGGTGGAACACTCCGGTCTCACGGCGCTGCGACAACTGATCTCGCAGCACTTCATGCCACGAGCGCGGGTGCTGCAAGCGCGCTCCGGGCTGGTGGCGTTGCGATCGCTGGCACGCTCGCTGGAACCGATCGTGCCGGCGCTGGCGGCCGACATCGATCGCCGATTGGAGCAACTCGAGGCCAGCACGGTCCAGTTCTCGCAGGTTCGTGCGGCGCACCTCGTGGCCAGTGGTGCCGCGAGTGTCGCGCCCTCCGAGCGTGCAGAACTCGACCGGCTGTTCTCCGCGTCACCGTCGCCGGCGATGCTGGGTCTTGGGCCCGGCACCTCCGTCGACCAGGTCCAGACCGCGGCGGCCGCGGCCATCGCCCGCTGGCGCACCCAGGCGGGCGACCCGCTGGCCGACCCCACCACGGTCGAGGTCTACGACATCGCCACTCGGGTGGTCGAGCAGGTGTACGGAGCCACGCTCGCCCGCTGACGCGGGCGGGGGCTCAGCCCAGGTCGTTCCACACGTCGTCGGTCGCGTCGGTGACCGCGTCGACCTCGGCGACATCGCGAGCGAACTCGGTGTCGGGCGCGTCGAACTCGATGGTGGGTTCCGGCAGCTCGACGGCTGCAGCCACAAAGGGTTCGACCTCGGTCGGGAATGGCTCGTCGGGCGGCGGCGGCGCGTCGCCACCGTCCTCGGGTTCGCCGGGCACCGTGTCGTCCGCTGGGTCGGCAGGTGGCTCCGCAGG
>CAZWCU010000070.1:4705-9455 GCA_964632715.1 uncultured Bifidobacterium sp.
GGGTCGTCGTCGCCGCCGAGCACGCGGCCATCCACGTCGAGGAAGAACGCGTCGTCGCCGTCGCCGAAGTCGAGGCCGACTCCGACGCCGACCTCGTCGAGGAACGGCAGGTCGGCCTTGACGTCGACGGTGAACCCCTCCTCCTCGGTCATCCCGACCCCTGCGCCGAGGCCGGCGATGTAGCCATCGGCGGTGAAACCCGACTCACCGATCGAGAATCCCAGCGAGGCCACCTCGTTCATCCCGAGATCGACGCTGAACGCGCCGTTGTCGAAGTCGATGTCGATGGCGCCGCCGGTGGCCCAGTCGACGTTGTCGAAGACGTACTCGTCGACCTGGTCCATGACCCAGCTCGCGCCACCGAAGGTGACGGTGTCGAGCGCGTCGCCGGTGAACTCGGCGACGCCGCCGATGACGTCGCCGGCGAAGGCCACCGGCGACAGCACCAGGGCACCGAATCCGGCCAGCCCTTCGCCGATGGTTTCCAGGCCACTGCCGATGTAGTCGATCGGATCTTCGAGCACATCACCCACATCGTCGATGAACCCGGGTACGAACTCCTCGAGGGCTCTCCCAGCCTCGACCAGTCCGTTGACGACCGGGATCTCCTCGGCCACGTCGATGATCGCGTCCCAGGCATCACCGAGCCAGCCCATGTCAGAGGTCGTCCCAGACGTCGTCGGTGCTGGTCTCGACCTGCTCGACCTCGACGATGTCCTGCGCGAAGTCGGTCAGCGGCTCGGGCTCCGGAGCGGGCGCCTCGAAACCTGTGTCGAACGAATCCGGGGCAGTCGCGTCGACTCCCGTGATGTCGGGCGGCACGATGCCGGTGTTCTCCGGCGCGGCAACCCTCGCCGACCCGCCCCCGGAGAGTGCCTGGATCTGGTCGAGCGTGATGTCGGAGTCGTAGTCGCCGGCGATGCCGACGGTGATGCCGAGGTCGTCCACCACGGCGATGACTCCGGTGTCGCCCTGGTCGTCGATCCCGACACCGACTCTGGCGCCGGCGGGCAGTTCGACGCCAGGAACGTTCTCGTCGAAGAGCAGCGTGGCGCCGTCGTCGCCGGTGAGTCCGACCTCTGCTCCGATGAGCGGTACGTCCGCGCCCACCGTGACACCATCGCCACTGAGGCCGGTCTCGAACTCGAGCAGGCCGTCGACGCCGACGCTGGTCGTCAGTTCGCCGTTGTCGAAGTCGACGTCGATCAGGCCGAGGGTCACGGAGTCGACGGTGTCGAGCACGTAGTCGTCGACCAGGTCGAGCGCGTCGTCGCCGTAGCCACCCAGGGCAGCGTTGGCCAGGCCGGCGGCGCCACCGACGGCATCGCCGATGATGCCCCCTGCGCTCCCGACGGCGTCGAGGCCGGATTCGACCACGGCCGAACCCACGCCGTAGACGCCGGCACCTGCGCTCCCGAAGACGTCGACGACGTCGGAGCCGAGGCCGAGGCCGTAGTCCATCACCGCACCGAACGCTCCCTCGACGGCTCCGACCGGATCCGTGATGATGTCGCCCAACGCTTGCGCAGCGCCGATGGGGTCCTGGATCACGTCGACCACCCCACCGGCCAGCCCCCAGATCGGGGACGCCAGGTCGGAGCCGAAGTCGAAGATGGCCCCGCCTGTGTCCACGACGGCGCCGGCGACGGCACCGCCCACGTTTGCGACGGTGTCGACCACGACTTCCGCCGCGCCGACCAACGCATCCCCGACGTCGCCGATCGCATCGCCCAGATCATCCAAAAAACCCATCAGTGTCCTCGCTTCCTCAGACCGCGCGAGCGGTCGCCGAAATGTGCCGCCTTTTCAGTGCGGTATCGTTGTCCATGGCCGAAAAATCAGACAGCACCGATCGCACCGCACGGCTGGCAGTACAGCCCGGCACGATCAGAGGTATCCCACAGTTCGTCTTCTCGATCCCCGAAGGGTGGGAGGTCGAGGAAGCGCCGAACGCGCTGGCCGTGGTGCACGCGCCGGAGGCGGTCGACGGGTTCTGGTCGAACCTGTTGATCAGCCACGACCGTCTCGGTGCCTCCGTCGACCTGAAGTTGGCCGCCCAGGCCACGTGGGCCAAGACGGTCAAACAGGCGCCGGACGCCCGCATCACGTTCGAGCGAACTGCTCGGTTCGGCGACAACGTGATGTACCTGCGTGGCGTCGAGATGACCGCTCCGCAGTCGGACCGTCCCCTCGGGCAGCTGCACGGCCTGTGCATCGCCCCGAAGCAGGAAGGGGCCAAGACCGTCGACCTGTTCCAGTTGATCGCCACGTCACTGACCGACCCGACGAACTCGCCGGTTGCGCAGTTCATCGAGGTCATCGGTTCGTTCCGCTTCATCTGAGCTGGCAGTCGGCGGCGCTTCACGACGGCAACGTAACCCGAGCCGCTTCCTGATTGCACCGGGAGGATTCCCAGTTCGCCGACATCGGCGCAGCCGTCGAGGCGCTATAACTGAGGGCGTATGGCTGCACCCCAGTTCTCGCCCAGCCCTGTCATCGACACGGCACGCACCTACACCTCACCCCCGGTGGTTCCCGATGCATGGGTTCCCGACCGCCCCGGCGAGGTCGAGGGCTTCCAACCCACTGGCGAACGCCTCGGGTACCAGGGGCCGGATCAGGGCTTCGCCATCAAGATCGCCAACGGGTTCGCCTCCCGCGTGCACCTGCAGCCGGGTGAACACATGGCCGACGCGATCAAGGGCTGCCTCGGCGTCGGACTCCGCCGGGCCTCGATGTTCAGCCGGGCGCCGGTGGTGCACGACCTCACCATCGCGTTCACCATCTGGGGCTTCCTCGACCCCACCCCGCCGGCCGAACTGGTCGCCGCCCGCGGTCCCCGCTTCATCGGCGTCAGCCACGCCAACCACTACACCGAAGCTCGTGCCATCGCCGACCTGGTGCCCGATTCGACCCTGCGGATGACTCCCGCCCAGGTCGCCGCCGCCTACCCGGCCGACTGGCGCACCCTCCTCGGTCTCTAGAACGGGCACAGCCCTCGGGCCGTTGCCGAAGCGACGACCCGAGGGCTTTCTCCGGAGGAGTCCGGAAACCGTGTGTGTGGTGATCAGCCCGTGACGGACGGGGGCAGCATCACCGAGTCGACGAGGTACACCGTGGCGTTGGCGGTCTGGATCTCTCCGACCACCACCATCGTGGTGCCGTTGACCGTGATGACGTCGCCGTCGACCATGATCGGCAGGATCTCACCGGTGAAGGTGGTCAGCTCGGTCTTGCCGGCCAGATCGGCCGCCGACAGACGCTCGGGGATCACGTGGTAGCCGAGCACCGTGGTGAGCAGACCCGAGGGGTCGGCCAGTGCGGCTTCCAGAGTGGCCGGGTCGAGTGCGGCGAAGGCGCAGTCGGTGGGGGCGAAGACCGTGAGGGCCTCGGCACCGTTGAGGGTGTCGACGAGACCGGCGGCCGACACTGCGGTCACCAGAGTGGTGAGCACCGGGTTGTTCGACGCGGCGGTGGCCACCGGGTCGTCCGTCATGCCTTCGAGCGTGCCTTCGGAGTCGCCACCCTGGACTGCGGCGACGAGGTCGTCAGCGGAACAGATCTCCGCCGAGTTCATCATCTCGCCCATCGTGGTGTCGGGAGCCATCGTGTCCATGGTGCTCTCCGCCGGAGCGACCGTGGTCGTCGTCGCTTCCTTGTCGTCGCCGCAGGCGGCGGCGACCATCGAGATCGCTGCGAGGGCGAACATGCCCTTCATGACCTTTCGTGACTTCATGGGAGTTCCTCTTTCTGGTGGGGGGCACGGTTCACGCTGAGCCGTGTGGTTTCGCACGCACCGGACGATGCGTGGCGAGGGGGTCGTGACGTCAGTTGACGTCGACGAAGATGGACATCCAGCCGCTGGCGCCGTTGGGGAACGGCTCGGCTCGCTGGTCGGTCTGGAGCTCGCCGTTGGCGTCGATGGCACGGGCGGTGATGCGGTGGCGGCCGGGAGGCGCATCCCACACCAGGCTCCACTGGCGCCACGTGTTCTCGTTGAGCTCGTCGGCCAGGGTGGCCTCCACGAACTCGCCGTCGTCGATGGCGACCTCGACCTTGGAGATGCCGATCGTCTGCGCCCAGGCCACGCCGCCGATGGCGAACTGGCCGGCGCCGATCTTGCCGAGCGAGCGAGGGGCGTCGATGCGGGCCATCGTCTTGATCGGGGCTTCCTGGTCCCAGCCGCGCTCCACCCAGTACTGGTCGAAGTCGTCGAAGCGGGACAGCTCGATCTCGGTGAGCCACTTGGTCGCCGACACGTAGCCGTAGAGGCCGGGCACCATCAGGCGAGCGGGGAAGCCGTGGTCGATGGGGAGCGGTTCGCCGTTCATGCCGATGGCGATGAGGGCCGGACGGTCGTAGGCGGCCGAGACGGGGAAGCCGCCGGTGTAGCCGTCGACCGAGCGGCCGATGATCTGGTCGGCGCCGTCCTGCACGCCCGCTTCGTCGAGCAGTTCACGCAGCGGCAGGCCGAGCCAGCGGGCGGTGCCGACCAGCTTGCCGCCGACGGTGTTCGACACGCAGGTGAGGGTGATGTCCTCCTCGACCAGGTTGCGTGCGAGCAGGTCGTCGAAGGAAAGCCGCAGTTCGTTGTCGACCATGCCCTTGACGGTGAGGGTCCAGCCCTCGGTGGGCACCTGCGGCACCGCCAGCCCGGTGTCGCCCCGGTAGAAGGCGGCGTTGGGAGTGCAGCCCGGGCCGGCGCCGGGGGCGCGTGGGCACCCCCCCCGCGGGGCACGGGGGAGCCGGG
>CAZWCU010000070.1:9465-18132 GCA_964632715.1 uncultured Bifidobacterium sp.
GGCACGTGCGGTGCGGAACCGGGAGAGGTGGGGGTTGGGCGGGTAGAAGTGCGAGGCGCCGGGGGCCGTGGTGGAAACGGCTGCGGGGGCAGCGGGAAGCGGGTCGGCGACCGTGGGGAGCACCACTGCGTTGCGCGAGGAGCTGGCATCGAACCGGCCGCGCAGTGCACGACCGGCGGTGCCGGCGAGCGCGGCGAACGCGGCGACCGCACCCGACACGATGAGGAAGCGACGACGGGTGCTGCCCGTGGAGGCGGGCTGGTCGTCGTCGGCGGAATCGTGGTCCTCGTCGGGCTGGGCGGGCGGCGCTGCGGCGACCGGGGTCGCGAGGCGGTGCAGCAGGAGGAAGGCAGCAGCACCGGCGACACCGGCGGCGATGCTGGGGAGTGCGGCACCGAGGGTGGAGCCGGGGAAGCGCTGCGACGCCCACACACCGACGGCGGCGAACACGCCGAAGCCGGCGGCGGCGATGCGTGGCCGGCGGCGGCCGACGAGGCCGAGCACCAGCGAGAAGATGACGCTGAACACGAGGATGCCGACGACGAGGGCGATCTTGTCGTCCTCGCCGAAGGTCTCGATGGCGAAGTCCTTCACCGGGCGGGGGACGGCGTCGATGACGGCTTCCGCCACCGACACGACCGGACCCTGCCAGTTGGCGGCGAAGCTGCCGACCAGTTCACCGGTGGCGAGTGCCGCTGCGCCGGCGAGCAATCCGCTGCTCATGCCGGCGCCGCGACCGGGGACCGGATCGACCACGACGGGCGCGCCGTCGGACGGCTGCGGAGTGGTGGTCGGGTCGGTGGTGAGCACGCTGACAGTTCGGAGCGGTCCCCGATGCGGATCGGATCTTGGGTGCATCCGTGCGCCGTGGCACGATGGATGCATGCCGCAACCGATGACCCTCACCGACGAACAGCGCGAGTTCCGCGCCGTGGTCCGTCAGTTCTGTGACGCCAAGATCGCACCGCTCGCGGGCGACATCGACCGTGCCGCGGAGTACTCGTGGGAGACCTTCGAAGCGTTGAAGAGCATGGAGCTCACCTCGCTCAGCTATCCGGTGGAGTACGGCGGCGCGGGCGCATCGCTGGTCGATCAGGCGATCGTGGCCGAGGAGCTCGCGCGGGCGTGCGTGAGCACCAGCTTGCAGTTCCTCATCAGCAAGTTGGGCATGTTGCCGGTCATCAACTTCGGGTCGCACGAGCTGAAGTCGAAGTACATACCTCGCATCTGCAGCGGCGAGAGCCAGTGCAGTTACGGCCTCAGCGAACCCGACGCCGGGAGCGACGTCGCCTCGATGACCACCAAGGCCGTGCCCGACGGCGACAGCTGGATCCTCAGCGGTACCAAGTGCTGGATCACCAACGCCGGCATCAGCGACCTCTACACGGTGTTCGCGCGCACCTCGCCGGATCGGCACAAGGGCATCACCGCGTTCCTGGTGGAAGCCGAGTGGGGTGTGCAGGTCGACAAGCTCGAGCACAAGCTGGGCATCAAGGGTTCGCCCACCGGCGTGATCCGACTCGACGAGGTGCGCGTGCCCGACGCCAACCGCATCGGCGAGGTGGGGGAGGGGTTCGCGGCGGCGATGCACACGCTCGACCGCAGTCGCCCCACCATCGGCGCGCAAGCGGTGGGTGTGGCGCAGGGTGCGCTCGACTATGCGGTCGGGTACATGAAGGAACGCCGCACGTTCGGTCGTCCGTTGGCCGACAACCAGGGCCTGCAGTGGATGGCCGCCGACTGCGCGATGAAGATCGAAGCCTCACGCTCGCTGGTGCACAAGGCGTGCGCGATCGCCGACGAGGGCGACCCGTACGGCGAGCTCGGCATGGCCGGTGCGATGGCGAAGTGCTTCGCCAGCGACACCGCGATGCAGGTGACCACCGACGCGGTGCAGTTCCTCGGTGGCTACGGCTACACCGACGACTTCCCGGTCGAGCGGATGATGCGCGACGCGAAGATCACCCAGATCTACGAGGGCACCAACCAGATCCAGCGGATGGTGATCGCGAAGAAGCTGTTCAGCTAGCGCTGCCAGCCGTCGTTCGGTCTAGGCGATGCAGAACTCGTTGCCTTCCGGGTCGGCGAGGGTGACCCACGTCTGCGGGCCGAGCTGGCCGTCCCACAACTTGGTGGCGCCGGCGGCGAGGGCACGCGCGACCACCTCGTCGCGTTGGTCGAAGTGCAGGTCGAGGTGCACGCGGTTCTTCACGGTCTTGGCTTCCGGCACGTGTTGGAACAGCAGGCGTGCGGTGCCGGCGGGTTCGCGGCAAGCAGCGGCCTCCTTCCACCACAGCTCGCCGTCGGCCTCGATGGTGTCGTCGGCCGACGCGATGCCGGCTGCGAGCAGCTCGCGGATCTGCGCGTCGTGGTGCTCGATCTCGTAGCCGGTGATGTGCGCCCAGAAGCGGTTGAGCAGGTGCGGGTCGTGGCAGTCGATGGCCACCTGGAGCGTGAGGGTCATGCCTCCAGCGTACGAAGCAACGTGGACACCCTCTGTCCGCTTCAACCTCGACGTCGCCTCGGGGTACCCAGCCAGCTGGACGGAAGCGGCGCCCCGAGGGGCCTGACGGTTTCTCTCAGCTCGGCGACAGGTTTCCCTGCACTTGGTGCCGGGAAACCTGTCAATGGCCAGAACGAACCCCACGACCTGGACTGCCCGACCCGCGCCGGGCGACCGGTCAGGAACGGTCTTCGAGCAGGTCCCACTTGTTGCCATAGAGGTCGCGCCAGACGCACACCATCCCGTACGGCTCGGATCTGGGCGCGTCGTGGAACTCGACCTTCGCGGCGCGCATGCGTGCGTACTGGCGGTGGAAGTCGGACGAGTAGAGGAAGAACCCGACACGACCACCGGTCTGGTTGCCGATGGCCGCGAGCTGCTCCGGCGTGTCGGCTCTGGCGAGCAGCAGACCACTGCTGCGACCCGGAGGGGCGACCACCACCCACCGCCGGCCATCGCCCTGCGCATCGTCCGCCTCGTCGCTCACCAGCTCGAAGCCGATGGCGTCGACGAAGAAGCGGATGGCCTCGTCGTACTCCCGCACGACCAGCGTCGTCAGGCCCAGCCTCATTCGTCGTCGCCTTCCGTTCGGATGACCACCCCGTGCACCGCCATCAGCGAGTACGCGAACGGCACCACCTGTGTCGGGTCGATGATGGGGCGCTGGAGCCCGCCGACGCCGCGGATGCCCTCGACCACCGAGCCGAGCAACGACGCGTCGCCGATGCGCGCCTGGGAGAAGTCGGCTGCGGTGAGATCGCAGTGCTCGAAGCGAGCGCGGGTGAGTTCGGTGGCCGTGAACTCGGCCTCGGTGAGCACGCACTGGTCGAACCAGACGCGCTCGCCCTGCGCCATGCGGAAGCTGGCGCCGTCGAGCCGGCACTCGACGAAGCGGACGTCGTTGATCCGTGACGCGTTGAACTGCACGCCCGACAGCCGACAGTTGCGGAACTCGACTCGGGTGAGCGCGCCGTCGTCGAGTCGTGCACCAGAGAGGTCGCAGCCGTCGAAGACGCTGTCCATGATGCGCGACTGCTGCAGATCGGCACCGACCCACGTGGCCGACGAGCAGCGCACACCCTGCGCGGTGAGCTGCGCGAGGTCGCAGTGGGACAGGTCGTCGGCAACGGCGACGCCCTGCCAGTCGAGGTCGGCGAGCAGTTCCTCGCGTGACATCTCCTGCACGCCACTGATGCGCGGCGCCCGTGGCTCGTGCGACGTGGCCGCGCGGCTCACAGCTGAGGGACGACTGCGTACGAGATGGCCGCGAACTGGAGCCCGGCCGCCACCACCGTGAACGCGTGGAACACCTCGTGGAAACCGAACACCCGCGGCCACGGGTTCGGCCAGTTGGTGAGCAGCGAGATCGCGCCCACCGTGTAGCACAGTCCGCCGGCGATGAGCAGCGAGAAGCCGACGGCCCCCATGCCGGTGGCCAGTTGCGGGAACACCAGCAGGGCGGCCCAGCTGACCACCATGTAGCTGCCGCCGCGCAGCACCCGCGGCACGTTGGGCACCCAGTGCATCACGATGCCGGCCACGGCTCCGAGCCATGCGCTGGCGAGCACGGCCACCCGCACCCAGCCGTCGAGGCAGACCCAGGCGATGGGTGTGTAGCCGCCGGCGATGGCGAGGAAGATGGCCGAATGGTCGAGCTTCTGCATCACCAGCCGCGCATGCGGCTGCCAGTGACCGCGGTGGTACAGGGCCGAGACACCGAACATCGTGCCCGTGCCGAGCACGTAGACCAGCAGCAGGAACGTGCCAGCGGAGGTGACGTTGGCCAACGCGACCATGCTGAGCCCCAGCGCAGCCCAGACGGGGAACGACACCAGGTGCATCCAGCCGCGGAGCAACGGCTTGGGAGGCGCCGCAACGACGGTCGCGGTGGCAACGGTCGACAGTTCCACGAACGTCAGGGTACTCAGCCCTCGGGCGACATGGAGATCGCCTCGATCTTCGCGCGCAGGTACTCACCGGCGTTGACCGGTTCGCCGCCGCCGAGGGGGACGATGGTGGTGTCGGGGTCCGGTTCGCAGAAGTACACGACCGACAGCAGCGAGTGCTGCGCTGCCGCCCCCACCGGGGGCAGCATGCGGTGGATGGCTGAACGCCACCGGCCGGCCGACCAGTGAGCCAGCATGTCGCCACCGTTCACCGTGAACGCGTCGTCGACGCCACCCTGAACGACCGGCGCATGCACCCACTCGCCCGACGGCAGCTGCACCTCCAGCGCCGACGAACCCGGCTCGCGGTGCAGCACGGTGAGCGTGCCGAAGTCGGTGTGCGGGCCGATGCGGTACTGGTTGGGGCGCGGCTCGCCCACGTGCGCCAGCGGTGGGTACCAGTTGACGTTGAGGGTGTTGTCGTTGCGGGTGGCGCAGCCGGCGAAGAAGTCGAGGTCGTCGAGGCCGGCCGCAGCGGCGCACACGCGCAGCAGCTCCATGTGCAGCCGGTCGACTGCAGCGATGTAGCGCGTCACGGTGTCGCGGAACTCGGCGGGCTCCGCGGGCCACACGTTGTCGCCTCGCAGCGCCACCCGTCCTGGCAGCACGTGCGCGCCGAGGCGGTAGCTCTCCTTCATGTCGGGTGGGGTCTCGTGGCCGAACGAGTAGCCGTTGGCCTCCATGCCCATCGGCGCCCAGCCGGCCATGCCCAGCTTGGGCATGCGCACCGCGGCCTTCGTGGCCTCCGGACAGTGGAAGAACTCGGCGAACAGGCGGCGGGTGTCGGCGATGAGATCGGCATCGATGCCGTGCCCCACCACGAGGAAGAACCCGACGTCGGTGAGCGCCCGATCGACCGCCTCGGCCACACCCGCCGTGTCGGAGCCGTCGAGCCAGTGCGTCAGATCGACGAGCGCGACGTGCTGCACCGGTTCAGGCCTTCTGTCCGTGGCGACCTTCGCCGGCGGCGAACCGCGCTGCGCCGGCGAGCGTCTCGCCGCTGGCGATGGTGTCGAGGCCGTGCCGCACCTCGTTGGAGAGTGCGTCGGGCAGTGGCAGGTCCCACTGCTCGTAGCTGCTCGCGCGATCGCTGCGCATGCACCCTTGCGGCAGTGCGGCGATCTCGTGCGCGAGCGCGGTGGCGGCGGCCAACGCGGTGCCGGGAGCGACCGAGCGGTTGACCAGCCCCATCCGCACTGCCTCCTCGCCGCTGACACCACGGCCGGTGAGCGTGAGGTCGAGGGCGTGGCTGTGACCGATGAGGCGGGGCAGTCGCACGGTGCCACCGTCGATGAGCGGCACTCCCCATCGCCGGCAGTAGACGCCGAACGTGGCATCGCTGGCGGCGACGCGCAGATCGCACCAGATGGCCAGCTCCAATCCGCCCGCGACGGCGAAGCCCTCGACCGCGGCGATGACCGGCTTCGACAGCAGCATGCGAGTGGGCCCCATCGGGCCGTCGACCGTGATGTCGCGGTCCACGCGATTGCCGCGCCCGTCGGTGATGGCCTTCAGATCGGCGCCCGCGCAGAACGTGCCGTGTGCGCCGGTGAGCACTGCCACCGACAACGAGTCGTCGGCGTCGAACGCACGGAAGGCGTCGGCGAGCAGCGCGGCGGTGGGTCCGTCGACCGCATTGCGTACCTCGTGGCGGTCGATGGTGACCACGCACACCGGGCCGTCGTGGGCGACGTGCACGCTCACGGCGCGTCGACCGCGTGCTTCGTGAGGTCGGCCATGCTGCAGTACTCGAGCGCCGACACGTGGGTGGAGGCGAGGCGCACCTGCGGCGCACTGCCGGCATCGAACGCCTCCTGCCAGCGGCTGGCGCACAGGCACCACTGGTCGCCGGCCTTCAAGCCGGCGAAGCCGTACTGCGGCATCGGCGTGCTGAGGTCGTTGCCGACCCCTTTCGAGTAGTCGAGGAACTCGTCGGTGCACACCACGCACACCACGTGCAGCCCCGGGTCATCGCCGTGGTTCTCGCAACAGCCGGTGCGGTAGAAGCCGGTGAGTGGGTCGAACGAGCACGATTGCAGCTCTTCACCGAACACGTTCATCTGCGTCATGCGCCGACCATACCGGGCGGCGGAGGGTCGCTGTCCATGGTGCTGGCGGCTCGCCGTCGACGGTGCTGTGGCACACTGGCGAGCACGTAGTTCGCGACAGCGTGGTCGGGAAGGGACGAGTAGTGAGCATTCAGGGGACGGCCGGCGAGGCTGACGCCGATTGGGTTGCCGCGACGCGAGTCGCATTGGTCGCAGCAGTGGGTGAGGGGGCGGCCTCCACGCTGCTCGACCGCCTGCTGCCGGTGATCCCCGCCGGGTACGACGAGTTGAACTGGCCGAACAGTGCCTCGGTCGACCTGCCCATCGTCGACCGTGTGGCGGGTGCGGTCGACGAGCCGCCCGTGCCCGGCGCGGTGCGCACCGCGATGCTCCACTTCGTGGAGGCGGCGGAGAACCAGTGGCGCTTCCGCGTGTACCACGGTGGTGCGGCGGTGCCCATCGCCGACCTGCTGCCGCTGCTCGACAACCTCGGCTTCCGGGCGATCGACGAGCGCGCGTTCCACTTCGACCTCGGCGATCGCAGCGTGTGGTTGCACGACGTGGGCGTGAAGGTGCCCGACGGCGTCGACCTCACCGACGACGCGCGTGCCGAAGTGCAGCGTGCCTTCGTCGACGAGTTCTGCAACACGGTCGAGGTCGACGGCCTCAACCGGTTGGTGCTGCTCGCCGGCCTCACTGCTCGGCAGGTGGAAGTGCTGCGCGCCTATTCGCGGTATCTGCGCCAGATCGGCTTCCCGTTCAGCCAGCAGTACATCGAAGCGACGTTGTGCCGCCACGCGTCGGTCGCCGATCAGCTGGTGCAGCTGTTCACCGAGCGGTTCACGCCAGGCCTGGCCGACGCAGCCGAACTGGTGGCCGCCACGCGGTCCGGCATCCTGGCCGCGCTCGACGCAGTGCCCAGCCTCGACGACGACCGCACCTTGCGCGCGCTGCTCGCGCTCGTCGATGCCACCGTGCGCACCAACGCCTTCCGTCCCGGCGACAACGCCGGCCACCGCGACGTCATCGCGTTCAAGTTCGACACCAGCAAGGTGCCCGACCTGCCGCTGCCGCGTCCCATGTACGAGATCTGGGTGTGCTCACCGCGCGTCGAAGGTGTGCACCTGCGCAACGGCCGCATCGCTCGCGGCGGCATCCGTTGGAGCGACCGCCGGGAAGACTTCCGCACCGAGGTGCTCGGGCTGGTGAAGGCACAGATCGTGAAGAACGCGGTCATCGTGCCCACGGGCGCGAAGGGTGGCTTCGTGCTCAAGCGTCCGCCCAGCAGCTCCGACGAGCTGCGTGCGGAGGGTGTCGCCTGCTACCGCCAGTTCATCTCCGGCCTGCTCGACCTCACCGACAACATCGTCGGCGACGACCTCGTGCCACCGCCCTCGACGGTGCGGTACGACGGCGACGACCCGTACCTGGTGGTGGCGGCAGACAAGGGCACGGCCAGCTTCAGCGACATCGCCAACGACATCGCCGCGGAGTACGGCTTCTGGCTCGGCGACGCGTTCGCGTCGGGTGGCTCGGTGGGCTACGACCACAAGGCGATGGGCATCACCGCCAAGGGCGCCTGGGTCTCGGTGCAGCGCCACTTCCGCGAGATGGGCATCGACTGCCAGGCCGAGGACTTCACGGCCGTCGGCATCGGCGACATGTCGGGCGACGTGTTCGGCAACGGCCTGCTCTGCTCCGAGCACACCCGCCTGGTCGCCGCCTTCGACCACCGCGACATCTTCCTCGACCCGGTGCCCGACGCCGCGTCGTCCTACGTCGAGCGACAGCGGCTCTTCGACCTCCCGCGCTCGAGCTGGAAGGACTACGACACCTCGCTGATCTCCGAGGGCGGCGGCGTGTGGCCTCGGTCCGCGAAGTCGATCCCGGTCTCCGCGCAGGTGCGCGAGGTGCTGGGCCTCGGCTCCGACGTGACCGCGATGACTCCCGCGGAGCTGATGAAGGCGATCCTGCTCGCGCCGGTCGACCTCCTCTGGAACGGCGGCATCGGCACCTACGTGAAGTCGTCGGAGGAGACCAACGCCGACGCCGGCGACAAGGCCAACGACGCGATCCGCGTCAACGGCGAGGACCTGCGCGCGCGGTGCATCGGCGAGGGCGGCAACCTGGGCTTCACCCAGCTGGGCCGGGTGGAGTACGCCCGCTACGG
>CAZWCU010000071.1:0-18032 GCA_964632715.1 uncultured Bifidobacterium sp.
TGTTCACCGCCCCGCCGCCCACGCAGCCACCCGCGCCGGTCACGACGCAGGCGCCGCCGCCGCCACCTCCGCCCGTCACCACCAAGCCCAGCGGATGAGTGGCGCCTCCACTCACGCAGGCGAGCACACGCTGCAGCGCGACCTGCGTGTGATGGGCTGCACCTCGTACATCGTCGTGCACGGGGGCACCGTCGAGATGCTCGATGCCGCCGAGCGCCGCCTGCGCGAGCTGGAGGCGTGGTGGAGCCGGTTCCTCGATGACAGCGACATCACGCGCGCGAACCGTGCGGCCGGCCGTCCGACCGTCGTGCATCCCGACACGCTCGCCGTTGTCAGCCGAGCACTCGACGCGTGGCGCCAGACCGACGGCCGCTTCGACATCACCGTGCTGCCGTCGCTGCTGCAACACGGGTACACCCACAGCACGGTCACGCACCGCGCGGCGCCACCGCTGGCGGGCGCGCGGGTGGGCACCAGCGCCTTCGTCGGCGTCGACTACGACGCGTCCACGCTCACCGTCCCCTTCGAGTCCGCCATCGATCTGGGTGGCATCGGTAAGGGCTTCGCGGCCGACATCGTCGCCGAGGAGCTGCTGGAAGCAGGGGCCACCGGTGCGGTCGTGAACGTCGGTGGCGACCTGGTGGTGCTCGGCGTGCCCAGCGATGATGCGTCGTGGTACGTCGGCATCGAGGACCCTCGCGACCCGCCCAACCTGGTGGCCACGATGCGCCTGCAGTCCGGCGGGTTGGCGACCTCCGGCACCACCATCCGCCGGTGGACCGACGCCGACGGCATCGAGCTGCACCACGTCATCGACCCGGCCAGCGGTCGCCCGTCGGCGGCCGGTGTCGTCTCCGCCACCGTGCTCGCCGCCGATGCCGCGACCGCGGAGGCCTTCGCCACCGCGGCGATGATGCTGCCCGGTGCCGATGCGATGGCCATGCTCGACGCGGTGCATCTCGCCGGCCTCGCGGTGGACCGCGACGGCGTGGTGTTCACCACCGCGACGCTGAGTGCCTTCACCGAGGTCACCGCGTGAACGAGCACTCGATGTGGTACCTCTCGCGAGCGAGCGGCATGGTGGCGTGGATCGTGCTCGGCATCACCTGCCTGTGGGGCATCCTCCTCGTCACGCGCATGCTGAAGCCGGCCGACCGCCCGGCCTGGCTGCTCGATCTCCACCGCTACCTCGGTGTGCTCTCGCTGGTCACCACCGCGGCCCACATGGCTGCGCTGGTCGGCGACAACTACGTCTACTTCGGCTGGCGCGAGCTGTTCGTGCCGCAGGCCAGTCCGTGGAACACCGTCGCCATCTCGTGGGGCGTGATCGCGTTCTACCTGCTGGTGGTCATCCAGGTCTCGTCGTGGACGATGAAGTGGTTGCCGCGCCGGCTGTGGCACGCGGTACATCTGCTGTCGTACGCGCTGTTCGCGATGGTGACGGTCCACGGCTTCATGGCCGGCAGCGACAGCACCAACATCGTGTTCTTCGCAGTGGCGTGTGGTGGCATCGCCATCCTCACGTTCGCGTTGGTCGCGCGTGTCCTGCAGGGGCGGGCCAAGCGAGTGCAGCGGGTAGCCCGTCTTGATGCTCAAGGGTAGGTATGCCTAACATCGTCCCATGAGCGGACCCGCAGCGCACCGTGAGACGATCTACGAGCTCGCGGATCACGAGGTCGGCACCGTCCGCATCCGTGTGGCGGTGACTCGTGGCCCTCACTGACACCGCCCCACTCGTCGGCCACCTGCCGGCATCGGTTCGGGCTGCGGCACCGGCGCGCAGCCGGCGGTTCAGCACCAAGGCGCTCGGGCTCGTCGCCTGCGCCGGCACACTCGGCATCACCCTGCTGCTGTCACTGGCCATCGGCACCAAGTCGATCGCGCTCGGCGACGTGATCCGCGCGTTCACCGCCTTCGACGGGTCGAGCGATCATCTCGTGGTGCGTGAACTGCGGTTGCCGCGCACCCTGGTGGGACTGGTGGTCGGCGCCGCGCTCGGCATGGCCGGGGCACTGATGCAGGCCATCACCCGCAACCCGCTCGCCGATCCCGGGCTGCTCGGGGTCAACGCCGGCGCCGCGCTCGCGGTGGTCACCGCCATCTGGATGTTCGATCTGGCGTCCGTCGGCTCACTGGTGTGGTTCGCGTTCCTGGGTGCCGCTGTCACATCGGTGCTGGTCTTCGCGCTGGGTTCGCTCGGGCGCGGCGGTGCGACGCCGGTGCGGCTGGCCCTCGCCGGTGCGGCGTTGTCCGCGCTGCTCGCCTCGTTCACCTCGGCCATCACGCTGCTCGACCAGGCGACGCTGGACCAGTACCGGTTCTGGGCGGTCGGCTCGCTGGGCGGTCGCGACGAGACGGTGCTGATGCAGGTGTCGCCGTTCATCGCCGTCGGTCTCGTGCTCGGTCTCTGCTGCGCATGGCCGCTCAACACGATGGGCCTCGGCGAGGAGACGGCCCGTGCGCTGGGCACGCGCATCGGCTGGACCCGAGCGGTCACGGCGCTCGCGGTCACGTTGCTCTGCGGCGCGGCGACGGCCGCGTGCGGACCCATCGCGTTCGTCGGGCTGGTGGTGCCCCTCGCCGCACGCGCGTTCACCGGGCCGGACCAGCGATGGCTGCTGCCCTACTCCGCGCTGCTCGGACCGGTGGTGCTGCTCGGCTGCGACATCGTCGGCCGTGTCGTCGCGCGTCCGGCCGAGGTGCAGGTGGGCATCATGACGGCAGCGCTCGGCGGGCCGGCCTTCGTGTGGCTGGTGCGTCGAGTGCGAATGGCCCAACTGTGAGCGCGCACTCGGTGCAGGCGCATCACGCGTTCGTCACCGGTCGCGTGGCGCGCGGGCGCTCGTGGTCGGTGCGTTTCGACCCTCGCACCCTCGGCGTGTGCGCGGTGCTCGCCGCACTGGTGGCCGTGGTCGGGTGTTGGTCGATCAGCGTCGGCGACTTCCCGATCCCGATCACCGACGTGGTGGCCACCATCTTCGGTGGCGGCAGCGACGACGCGCAGTTCATCGTCGAGACGCTGCGCCTGCCGCGGGTGCTCACCGGCATCATGGTGGGCGCGGCGTTCGCGGTCGCAGGCTCCATCTTCCAGTCGCTCGCACAGAACCCGCTCGCCTCACCCGACGTCATCGGCTTCAACTCCGGCGCGGCACTGGGCGCGGTGTTCACCATCGTCACCTTCGGCGGCAGTTCGCTGCAGGTGTCGATCGGGGCACTCGTGGGCGGCTTCGTCACTGCGTTGGTGGTGTATGCGCTGGCCTGGAAGCGCGGGGTGCACGGCTATCGGCTGGTGCTGGTGGGCATCGGCATCGGCTTCGCCGTCAGCGCGGTCAACGACTACCTCATCACGCGCGCCAACATCTACGACGTGCAGCGCGCCGCGGTGTGGCTCACCGGCTCGCTCAACGGACGCGGGTGGAACCACGTGCGACCGGTCGGCCTCGGCCTGCTCGTGCTGCTGCCGCTGGCGCTGTTCCTCGGCCGCCGGATGCGGCTGCTCGAGTTGGGTGCCGACACCGCCGCAGCGCTCGGCGTGCACGTCGGCCGCAGCCGCGCCGTGCTCGCGCTCGTCGGCGTCGCGCTGGCCGCGCTCGCCACTGCGTCGGCCGGCCCGATCGGCTTCGTCGCCCTCGTCTCGCCACCCATCGCTCGCCGGTTGGTGCGCTCGCCGGGCGTCACCATCGTGCCGGCAGCGCTGGTCGGGGCGCTGCTCACGGTGACCGCCGATCTGGCTGCTCGCCGGGTGTTCGCGCCCACGGAACTGCCCGTCGGCATCGCCACCGCGGTGATCGGCGCGCCGTACCTGCTGTGGTTGCTGACCCGTGAGATCCGAAGTGGAGCGATGTGATGGACGACGTGCACTCGAGGCTGGAAGCGCAGTCGATCCGCGTCGGCTACGACGAGCGGGTGATCATCGACGACCTGACCATGCACGTGCCGGACGGGCGCATCACGGCGGTGGTGGGTGCCAACGCGTGTGGGAAGTCCACGCTGCTCCGCGCGCTCGCGCGGCTGCTGAAGCCCGCGTCGGGCACGGTGCTGCTCGATGGTGAGTCCATCCACTCGATGCGCACCAAGGAGGTGGCGCGGCGGCTCGGGTTGCTGCCGCAGTCGGCCATCGCTCCGGACGGCATCACCGTGGCCGACCTGGTGGCGCGCGGGCGCGCACCGCATCAACGTCTGCTGCAGCAGTGGTCGCGAGAGGACGAAGCGGCGGTGGTCGGTGCGATGGAGGTCACCAACACGCTCGACCTCGCGCACCGGCCGGTCGACGAGTTGTCGGGCGGTCAGCGGCAGCGGGTGTGGATCGCGCTCACGCTCGCGCAGCGAACGCCGCTGTTGCTGCTCGATGAACCGACCACGTTCCTCGACATCGCGCACCAGGTGGAAGTGCTCGATCTGGTCGCGGAGCTGAACGAGCGCGACGGCACGACGGTGGTGATGGTGCTGCACGATCTCAACCAGGCCTGTCGCTACGCACACCACGTGATCGCGATGAAGGGCGGTGCGGTCGTCGCGGTCGGTGGCCCCACCGAGGTGATCACTCCGTCACTGGTGCGCGACGTGTTCGGGCTCGACTGCGTGGTCATCGACGACCCGGTGGCGGGTACCCCGCTGGTGGTGCCGGCGGCGCGGCGTCCATCCTGCGCTGCAGCGCTCGCGAGCTGTGCAAATAGGTAAACCTTTCAACTTGTATTAGGTAGACCTAACAACTAGGTTGTGTCGCATGACGCCGCCGCTCGACGAACCCTTCGTGCGCTTCGCCGAGCAAGTGCGGCTCGCCACGGGGCTCGCGCACACGGTGCCCGGCCTCGCGCTCGACCTGCGGCTGCGCAGCGGGTTCGACGTCACGGTGGCGCACCAGCGGCTCGATGCGCAGCTCACGCCCTGCCAGCTCCGCACCGCGCTGCTGGCCCCTCGGTTGCCGGGGCGCTACCACACGCTGGACTCGATCGCGGGTGTCGCCGTCGCCGCGGGTGCACTGCACCTCGGCGGCGGCGTGTACGCCCGCGGGCACTCCCCGCTCGGAGGCGAGCGCTGGTTCGCGACCACGCTCTCGCACGACGCCGTGGTCGCGGCGTTGGCATCGAATCCGTTCGAACTTCCCGAGCTCTCGATCGAAGTGCGCGTGCTGCCGGATCCGCCGTTGGGAGTGTCGGTCGTCCGCGCTCGGGCACTCCAGCCGCGGTGGTTCGGCGTGCTTGACGAAGTGGCGCACTGGGCCGTGACCGAATGCCTGGTCGGTGAGCTGCACCAGGTGCTGCAGGAGAGCGCGGCATGAGGCGTTCCTGCCGATCGGCGCTCGTGATCGTGGGACTGCTCGCAGCGGGTGCGTGCACGTCGGAGCCGCGCGCCACCGCGCCCACCACGCCGACGTCGGAGTCCGGGCCCGTGCTGCCGGTGAGCCTGGTCGACGGCACCGGCACCGCCGTCACCATCACCTCCGTCGACCGCATCGTGCCGGTCGACGGCGACCTCGCGGAGATCGTCTTCGCGCTCGGCCTCGGCGACCGAGTGGTGGCCACCGACATCTCGGCCACCTATCCGGCCGCGGCCGACGAACTGCCGGAGATCGGCTATCAGCGCGCGCTGAACCCGGAGCCGATCGCGGCGATGGAGCCCACCGTCGTGCTCGCCACCGACCTGGCCCGTCCGGCGGAGACGCTGGAGCAACTGCGCGAGCTGGGCATCGCGGTGGTCGTCATCGAGCGCACGATGAGCATCGACGGATTCGCCGCCAAGGTGCAGGCCGTCGCCGATGCGTTGGGTGTCCCGCAGCGTGGGGCCGCGCTGGTGAGCACCATGCAGGCGCAGGTCGCCGATGCTCGCGCCGCAGCGCTGCTGGCGGAAGGCTCGCCCCGGGTGCTCGCGCTGTACCTGCGCGGCGAGCAGGTGCAGCTGATCTTCGGCCAGGGCACCGGCATCGACGCAGTGCTGCCCGCGGTGGGTGCCACCGATGTCTCGGCAGAACTGGGCATCGTCGACACGCAACAGATCACCGCCGAGGCGATGTTGTTGGCCGCGCCCGACGTG
Organism: uncultured Bifidobacterium sp.; assembly: GCA_964632715.1. Lineage (GTDB taxonomy): Bacteria > Actinomycetota > Acidimicrobiia > Acidimicrobiales > Ilumatobacteraceae > UBA668. The sequence continues at coordinate 6,034 of CAZWCU010000071.1, forward strand.
CTGCTCGTCACCACGTCCGGTCTCGAATCGGTCGGTGGCATCGAGGGCCTGCTCGGCATCCCCGGCATCGCGCGCACCCCAGCCGGTCGCGAGCGGCGCGTGCTCGCGTACGAAGACCAGTACCTGCTCGGCGGCGGCCCTCGCATCGGCGCCCTGATGCTCGAGCTCGTCCGCGATCTCCACCCCACCACTCCCAACACAGAAGGAACACCATGAAGCAGCTGCTCTCCGTCCTCACCATCGCCGGTCTGGCGCTGGTCGCTTGTGGAAGTGACGACTCGTCGTCCACTGCGTCCACCGGCCCGAGCACGGGCGAGTCGACCGCGGCGACCGATCCCGCCGCGGCCGACTCGTTCCCCGTCACCATCGAGCACAAGTACGGCGAGACCACCGTTCCCGCGGAGCCGACGCGTGTCGTGTCGATCGGCTTCTCCGACCAGGACCTGTTGCTGGCACTCGGGGTGACGCCCATCGCGATCCGCGACTGGTACGGCGACCAGCCGTTCGCCACCTGGCCGTGGGCGCAGGACGAGCTCGGCGACGCGGAGCCGGAGGTGCTCTCCAGCACCGAGCTGAACTTCGAGCAGATCGCAGCACTCGACCCCGACCTGATCGTCGGCCTGTCGTCGGGCATGACCGACGCCGACTACGACACGCTGTCGCAGATCGCACCGACGCTCGCCCAATCGGGCGACTACATCGACTACGGCATGCCGTGGGACGCGGCCACCGAGATGATCGGCGCGGCCACCGGCACATCGGTGGAGGCCGCCGAGGTGATCGAGCGCGTCGAGGGCATGTTCGCCGCCGTGCGTGACGAGCACCCCGAGTTCACCGGCGCCACTGCCGGCGTCACGTTCCTCTTCGAAGGCGACCCGGGCGGATACGCCTCGCAGGACAGCCGGGCGCGGCTGCTGGGCGAGCTCGGCTTCGTCACCCCGCCGGAGTTCGACGAGCTCTCCGGCGACGCGTTCTACTTCACGGTGAGCTCGGAGGACATCTCGGTGCTCGACACCGACGTGATCGTGTGGATCGTCGGCTCCGACGACATCATCGCCGAGCTCGCGGACCTGCCAACCCGGCAGGGCCTCACCGCGTTCGCCGAAGGTCGTGAAGTGGTCACCGATGCACTCCTCAGCGGCGCCTTCTCGTTCGGCAGCCCGTTGAGCATCGAGTACCTACTGGAGAACCTGGTGCCCGAGCTGGCCCTCGCCGTCGACGGCGACCCGGCCACGGCGGTGCCGTCGGCCGCGGCGATCGGCAGCGGTGGCGGTGCGACGCCGTCGGTGACCGGCGACGAGGCCGACGAACAGGCGGCCATCGATGCGTTCACGGCCGTGTTCGACTCGGCGGTGCCGTTCGCCGACAAGGCCGACCTGCTGGAGAACGGTGCCGCGCTGCAGGCCGCGGCCGAGGCGTACACCGCCGCCGGCGAGTCGATGGGTGGCATCACGTTGGCACCCACCGGCGTGGTGATCGACGGCGACATCGCCACCATCACGTACGACGTGCTGTTCGGCGGCACCGCCGCCTACGAGGCGCTGACCAAGACCATCACCCGCGTCGACGGCGCGTGGATCGTGTCGCAGGCCGCGTTCTGCGAGTTCCTCTCGTCCGCTCGCGTCGCGTGCCCCTGACCGTCGTTCCCACCAACAGGAGAATCACATGAGCATCGTCCGCATCAACGCCATCACCGTCCCCGACGAGGGAGGCCCGGAGCTCGAACGACGCTTCGCGAGCCGCAACCGCGACGTCGACCGGATGGACGGATTCGAAGGCTTCGAAATGCTGCGTCCCACCGATGGCAGCAACCGCTACTTCGTCATGACCCGCTGGCGCGACGACGACGCGTTCATGGCATGGGTGCGCAGCCCCGAGTTCGCCGCTGAGCACGCCAAGGCCGCGTCGCCCGACGGCAAGCCGGTCGCAGCGCACAGCGAGATCCTCAGCTTCGACGTGGTGGATCTGCAGGCGGTCGCTCGGTGACGACCGGCCCGGGCGACCCGCTCGCCGCCGTGGCGCAGATGGCGCTCGACCACCTGAACAGTGACCACGCCGATGCGTTGCAGTTGATCGCTGCGGCGCACGGCGTGGCCACCCACGGCGACGGTCATGTGCTCGCGAGTGCCGTCGACTCGCTGGGTCTCACGCTCTCCACGCCCAGCGGCGTGTTGCGCGTGGCGTTCGAGCAGCCGGTCGGCGACCTGATGGCGCTGCGCGGCACGTTGATGGGAATGGTTGCCGGTGCGCGTGATGCCGTGGGGGAACGGCCGCTCACCACCGTCGAGAGCGAAGCGGTGCAGGTGGCCCGTCTGCGCACGTTCGTGACGACGGTGGTGAGGCGAGTGGAGCTGAACGACCGCCTGCTGCAGCTCACCTTCGGTGGTGGCGATCTGGTCGAGTTCGAGCCGGTGGCCGCTGACCAGTTCGTGTACGTGCTCGCGCCACCGTCGGGTCGCCGCGACCTGACGGTGGACCAGCACTTCACGTGGACGCAGTACGAGGAGATGCCCGTCGCCGATCGTCCGCGTGGCGCCTACTACTCGGTGCGCCAGTGGCGTCCGGCGGAGGCGGAGATGGACGTGATCGTGGTGCGTCACGACGGCGGTCAGGCGTCGGGCTGGGCCGAGCAGGTGACCGTCGGAGAGCCGGTCGCGGTGTGGGGGCCGCGGGAGGTCTACGCGCCGCCACCCGACACCGGCTCGCTGCTGCTGGTCGCCGACGAGACCGGCCTCCCGGCGCTGGCCGCCATCCTCGAGCAGCGGCCCGCCGACCTGCCGGCGGTGGCCATCATCGAGATCGACGACGAATCGCACGCGATTCCACTCGCGGTGGCGCCGGCGGATCGGGTGGTGTGGCTCCCTCGGGAGGCAGCGGCGCCCGGCACCACCGCGCTGCTGCTCGACGCAGTGCGATCGGTCGAGGTTCCCGCCGATGTCTACGCATGGGGTGGTGCCGAGACGAAGGCGATGACCGCCATCCGCAGGTACCTGCGCGACGACGTCGGCCTGCCGCAGGCCCGCGTCGACATGACCGGCTACTGGCGACTGCAGCCCCACGACAACTGACGGGTGCGGCGCCCCGGTCCACCTCGGGCACTCAGGAAGCTCTTCATCACGGCAGTCGTGATGAAAGCTTCCCGAGCGTCGTCGAGCAGATGGCAACCTGGGGGTATGTATCGTCCCGCGCACTTCGACATCGCCGATGCCGACGAGTTGCACGCGCTGCTGCGTGCAGCCGGGGCGCTGCACCTGATCACCTCGACGAGCGACGGCATGGATGCCTCGATGCTGCCGATGCTGTTCGATCCCACGCACGGCGAACACGGTTCGCTCGTCGGCCATCTCGCACGCGCCAACCCGCAGTGGCGGGCGGGCGACGGTACGCCCGCACTGGCCATCGTGCCGGGTGCCGACGCGTACGTCTCGCCGTCGTGGTACGCCACCAAGGCCGAGACGGGCAAGGTGGTGCCCACCTGGAACTACACGGTCGTGCACGTGCACGGGCACCTCGTGGTGCACGACGATCCGGAGTGGCTGGGCGCGCTCGTCCGCTCGCTCACCGACCGGCACGAGGCCGCGCTCTCGCAGCCGTGGTCCGTCGACGACGCGCCGCCCGACTACGTCGCCGCCTCGCTGCGCGGCATCGTCGGCGTCGAGTTGCGCATCGAACGCATCGAGGGCAAGCGCAAGCTCAGCCAGAACCGCACCGCCGCCGACGTCGCGGGTGCCATCGACGGGCTGTCGGGTCGCGACGCCGCCGCACGGCAGGTCGCCGACGACATGCGCGCCGCCAGCGATCGTTCCGCCTGACCGGCCGGTTGGGTGCGGCGCGGCCGCCCTCCCTACCATCGCTGCAGAAGCCGCCCGGTCGGGCGCAGGAAACGAGGCATGCGATGTTCGAGTGGAGCGATGAGCACCAGATGATCCGCGACGCGGTGAAGCGGTTCGTCGACGAGGAGGTCCGCCCGCACGTGGAGGAGCTCGAGCACGGCGACCTTCCGCCGTACGACATCCTGCGCAAGCTGTTCGCCACGTTCGGCATGGACGCCATGGCCCGCGACCGGTTCAAGAAGCAGATCGAGCGCGAGAAGGCGGCGGCCGCCGGCGACGCTGCGCCGGCGAAGGAGTCACGCGGTGGCGACGGCGGTGGGCTGAGCCTGATCCCGATCATCGAGCTGTGCCGGGTGTGCCCGGGCATGGTCACCGCGATGGGCGTCAGCATGGGGCTCACGTCGTCGGCCATCATGTCGAAGGGCACCACGGCGCAGAAGGAGCGATGGGCGCTCGACCTGCTCACCATGGAGAAGGTGGGCGCGTGGGCGATCACCGAGCCGGGCTCCGGCAGCGATGCCTTCGGCTCGATGAAGTCGACCGCCCGCCGCGACGGCGACCAGTACGTGCTGAACGGCAGCAAGACCTTCATCACCAACGGGCCCTACGCCGACACCACCGTGTTCATCTGCAAGCTCGACGAGGGCAACCCGCCCGAGCAGCGCAAGGTGCTGTCGTTCGTGCTCGACCGTGGCATGCCCGGCTTCGTGCAGAGCAAGCCGCTGCGCAAAATGGGCATGCACAGTTCGCCCACCGGCGAGCTGTTCCTCGACGACGTGCGCGTGGGCATCGATCGCCTCATCGGCGAGACCGAGGACATCCCCGCCGGCGGCCGCGACGGTGCGAAGGCGACCTTCCAGCAGGAGCGCAGCGGAGTGGCCGCGATGGCACTGGGCATCATCGAGGAGTGCCTGCAGCTGAGCGTGCAGTACGCGAAGGACCGCGTGCAGTTCGGCAAGCCGATCGGCGAGTTCCAGCTCATCCAGGAGAAGTTGGCGCGGATGGAGGTGGCTCGCATGAACGTGCAGAACCTCGTGTTCCGCACGATGGAGATGGGCGCAGCCGGCCGGATGATGACCCTGGCCGAGGCCTCGGCGATGAAGCTGTACAGCGCTCGCGCCGCGACCGAGGTCGCGATGGAGGCCGTGCAGTTGTTCGGTGGCAACGGCTACATGAGCGAGTTCCGAGTGGAGCAACTGGCGCGCGACGCCAAGGTGCTGCAGATCTACGCCGGCACCGACGAGATCCAGATCGTCGCCATCGCCAAGGACCTGCTGCGCGGCTGAGCAATCTGGTCAGGTCTGACTAGACTAGTCCGATGGCAGTCAGCATCTACGAGGCCAAGACCCACCTCTCCCAACTCATCGCGCAGGTCGAGCAGACGGGCGAGGAGGTCGTCATCCGTCGGCACAACGTTCCGGTCGCGAAGCTGGTTCCGTTCCGACCGGTGTCGCCGCCGCGGGTGCTGGGTGGCTGGGAGGGTCAGGTCGTCATGCACGACGACTTCGACGACCTCCCGGCCGAGGTCGCAGCAGCGTTCGCGGGCTCGCGTCCGTGAGGCGGTTGCTCCTCGACACTCACGTCGCGCTGTGGGCGCTGTCCACTCCCGCCGAGCTCGCGCCTCACGTTCGCGCTGCACTCGAAGACCCCCGCAACGAGGTGGTCGTCTCGGCTGCATCCGTGTGGGAGGTCGAGATCAAGCGGGCGATCGGCAAGCTCGACGCACCCGACGGCTTCGGGTCGGCATGCGTGGACCATGGCTTCGATGCCCTCGAGATCAGCTTCTCGCACGCTGAGGTCGCCGGTGCGCTGCCGCTGCATCATGGCGACCCGTTCGACCGCATGCTCATCGCGCAGGCATTGGTCGAAGGTCTCGAACTCGTCACCAAGGATCCCGCGTTCGCGCCGTACGGCGTACAGGTGGTGGCGCCGAGCTGATCGGGCGACCACAATCTGATCCATGTCCACCATCGCACTCAGTCCTTCGTACTCGTCAGCCCGTGCGGCGTTCCTCGCCGCGGCCGACGCGGCGGGTGCGGTGATCGACACGTTCGAGCATCCGCTGCGCGGGCCCGACGGCGAACCGCTGGGCATCGACGTGGCCGAGCTCGGGCCGCGCGACGCGGCGACGGTGGTGCTCGTGGTCTCCGCGACACACGGCGTGGAGGGCTACTGCGGCTCCGCGCTGCAGACTCACTGGCTCGCCACGTGGGCCGACGAGCGGCCGCAGTCGGCGCGGGTGGTGAACATCCACGCGCTCAACCCGTTCGGGATGGCCTGGGTGCGGCGGGTGAACGAGGACAACGTCGACCTCAATCGCAACTTCGTCGACTGGTCGCAACCGCCGCCGCAGAACCCGGAGTACGACGGCATCGCCGACGACGTGGTGCCCTCCGAGTGGACCGCGGAGGCGCAGCAGCGCACGCTCGAGAACCTGCTCGCGCTCGTCGGCGAGTGGGGTCTCCCCAGAGTGCAGGCCGTGGTCAGCGGCGGCCAGTACGCGCACCCGAAGGGCGTGTTCTACGGCGGCACCGGCGCGGTGTGGTCGCACCGCTGGTTGCGCGACTGGTGCGCGGCGAACCTCGCCGACGCGCAACGCGTCGTCATCATCGACCTGCACACCGGGCTCGGGCCGTGGGGGCACGGCGAGCTGATCGCCAGCGCCGCGCCCGACGAACCGATGTTCCAGCGGGCGCTCGCGCTGTGGCCCGACTCCAAGTCGATGATGGCCGGCGACAGCGTGTCGGCGGTGCTGGCGGGCGACTGGTTGGCGGTGGCCGACGAGTTGGCGCCACACGCCGAGGTCACGCCCATCTGCATCGAGTACGGCACCGTCGATCCCATCACGGTGCTGCAGTCGCTGCGCGCCGACGCGTGGCTGCACGGGTACGGCGACCCCACCGGCCCCGAGGCGGCGGCCATCCGCGCGCAGGTCCGCGCGGCGTTCGCCGACGACGACCCGGCGTGGATCGCCACGTGCTGGCCGAGGTTCCACGAAGTGCTCGACGCCGCGCTCGCAGAGAGCGAACTCGGTGCTGGCTGACACCGAACCGTCGTCGGTGCTCCACCTCGGCACCGTGCCCGAACAGCTGTACCGCTGCCGGCCGGTGGTGGTCGCGGCATCCGACGCACGGTCGGCGCAGCTCGACCGACGGTTCGCCCTGGTGGTGGTCGGCGCCGATGCCTGGCGCGGCGACGCCGGCCTTCGGCGCGCCGTGGTGCACACCGCGCAACAGCATGTCGAGCCGGCTGGTCACCTGGCGGTGTTGCACCGCGGCGACACGGATTCGCCGCTCGTCGACCTGCCCACCGGCGACCTCACCGTCGCTGACGAAGGCGCGGTGGGCGAGCTGTGGTGCACGCTCCTGCGTCGCACCGATCGCCTCACCGTGCACGACATGGTGTTCGAGGCTCGGCGCACCTTGCAGCGGGTGACGGCGCCGCAGTTGGCGCAGCTGCTGCTCGAACGCAGCGACGTGTTGGTCGTCGACACCCGCACGCCCAGCGACCGCCAGCGGTTCGGCACCATCGACGGCGCCGTCCACCTGCCGCGCACCGTGCTCGAGTGGCGTGTCGACCCCACCAACGGGTACCTCCATCCCGCGATCACCGGCTTCGAACAGCGGCTGGTCGTGGTGTGCAACCACGGCTACAGCTCGTCGGTCGCCGCGGCGTCGTTGCAGCGCCTCGGCTACTCGCAGGCCACCGACCTGGCCGGCGGCATGCGCGCATGGCGCGATGCCGGCCTGCCGGTGGTGCCTCCCGACCACACGTTCCTCGAGCTGTGACATGACCAACCGGATCGGAGGCGGGCGTCCGAGCGATCGGCTGCTCCCGTTGCCGCAGCAGGTCACCGCGCGCAACGGTTCCCTCGTGATCGACGCGCACTCTCGGGTGGTCGCCGGCCACGGCGTGGATCCGATGGATCCGGTGGTCGTGCACCTCGTCGCCGATGTGCAGTTCGCCACCGGGTTGCACCTGCGCCGCTCCACCGAGCCGCCGGCCGTGGGCGACATCGCTGTGCGCCTCGACCCGTCCACGGTCGCGCTGCACGGCGACGAGGGGTACGAGCTCACCATCGGCAGCGACGGAGCCGAGGTGGTCGCCGCCACGCGACATGGTCTGTGGCACGGCACTCGCACCCTCGTGCAACTGTTCTCGCACTCGATGCACGACGGCGAGTTGCCGGCGGTGCACATCGTCGACCGGCCACGGTTCGAGTGGCGCGGTGCCATGCTCGACGTGGCGCGCCACTTCTTCGGCGTCGACCACGTGCTGCGCTTCGTCGAGCTGATGGCCCGGTTCAAGTTGAACCGGCTGCACCTGCACCTGTCGGACGACCAGGGTTGGAGGTTGGCCATCGACGGCTGGCCGGCGCTCACCGCGGTTGGTGCCAGCTCTGCCGTCGGCGGCGACTACGGCGGCTTCTTCAGCCGCGCCGACTACCGCGAGATCGTCGCGCACGCGGCTCGTCACTTCGTCACGGTGGTCCCGGAGATCGACATGCCCGGGCACACCAACGCGGCGCTGGCGTCGGTGCCGGATCTGAACGTCGACGGCGTGACCCCACCGCTGTACACCGGCACCGAGGTCGGGTTCAGCTCGTTGCACCTCGCGGCCCCGGCAACGCATCGATTCGTGCACGACGTGATCGCACAGCTCGCCGCCGACACGCCGGGCGAGTACCTGCACGTCGGCGGCGACGAAGCGCACTCCACCGACCGCGACGCCTACGTCGAGTTCATCGCGCTGCTGCAGCGTGAGGTGCATTCGCACGGCAAACGGATGATCGGCTGGGAGGAGATCGCCACTGCGCCGCTCGCCCCGGCGACGCTGGTGCAGCACTGGTTGCAACCTGCGGTCGCGGCCGGCGCGTCGAGCGGCACGCGGTTCGTGATGTCGCCGTCCCGGCACACCTACCTCGACATGAAGCACTCGGCGGAGTGTCACGTGGGCCGACGGTGGGCCGGCTTCATCGACCTCGCCACCGCATACGGATGGGACCCTGCAGCGCTGATCGACGGTGTCGGAGACGACCGCATCGCGGGAGTGGAGGCTCCGCTGTGGACCGAGCGCGTGGTGTCGTTCGCGGATGTGGAGTACCTCTGCTACCCGCGACTGGCGTGCATCGCGGAAGTGGGCTGGACCGCGCAGGCGCACCGCGCGTGGGACGACTTCCGGCCCCGCCTCCAGGTGCACACCGACCGCCTCGCCGCCACCGGCGTCAACGTCCACCGGCCCCCGGCGAGCTGACGCCGACAACGGTCCGAAGCCTCTTCCCAACGCCGCAGCACTGGCGCATGCTGCAGACATGAAGCTGCTCCGACTGATGGCTGCTGCTGTGCTCCTCGCCGCGTGCTCGAGCGAGCAGTCCTCCAACGGCAGTGACTCGACCAGTCCCACGACCACATCGGTCGACGGCACCACCACCGAACCGACCGCCACCACCGACGGCGCGACGTCGTCGACCGCACCGGGCACCACGGTCGTGGTGACGACGGTGGTGACGACGACGGTGCAGCCGACGACCGCGCCCACGACCGCCGAGCCGTGCCCGTCCGTCGGCGACACCGAGCAGAAGGGCCAGCCCGACGTGCTCACCATGTCGGGCATGGTGGGCGACGACATCCGGGTCGGCGACCATCCGTGCTTCGAGCGCGTGGTGATCGAGCTCGCCGGACCCGGTGACTTCCCGGGCTGGGGAGCGGAGTACGTGGACGACCCCGTGCGCCTCGGCGAGAGCGACGAGTTCACCGACATCGAGGGCGATGCGACGCTGCTGGTGCGAATGGGCATGTGGATGCCCGACATGGAGGGCAACGGCTACGACGGCTCGCTGCAGATCTTCCCGACCACGGTCGATCACATCGTCGAGCTGCGTCAGACCGAGAACTTCGAGGGCATCAGCCACTGGGCGATCGGCCTCGACGACGAGTACCCGTTCACCGTCACCGAGCTCTCGTCGCCGGCCCGCCTGGTGATCGACTTCCAGGTCAAGGAGTAGGTCCACTGTGACGGCACTCACCAAAGTTGATACGACTCGTAGCAACTTCTGAGCACACGACAGGTAGCCTGACCACATGGCGCTCGACCCGAAGAAGTGGACTCTCAAGACCAACGAAGCCTTTGCCGCGGCCATCGACCAGGCACGGGCCCTCAGCAACCCCGAGCTCACCCCCGACCACGTGATGGCCGCACTGATGCGGCAGGACGACACCATCGTGCCGCCGGTGCTGGCCAAGCTCGGCCTCGCGCCGCTGATGGTGCGCAACAAGGCCGACGAGGCCGTCGCCAAGCTGCCCAAGGCCTACGGCGGGCAGGACCCGCGGATGAACCGCGAGCTCGACAACGTGGTGCAGAACGCGCAGAAGTACCAGAGCGACCTGAAGGACGACTTCCTCTCCGTCGAGCACCTGCTGCTCGCGATGAACGCTCGCCTCGGCGTGGGCAGCGAAGAGCTGCTGCTGGCGTTGAAGGACGTGCGCGGCAGCCACCGCGTCACCAGCCAGAACCCGGAGGAGAACTTCGCCGCGCTGGAGAAGTACGGGCAAGACCTCACGCAGCGGGCGCGCGATGGCAAGATCGACCCCGTCATCGGTCGCGACGACGAGATCCGTCGCGTCATCCAGGTGCTCAGCAGGCGCACGAAGAACAACCCGGTGCTGATCGGTGAGCCGGGCGTCGGCAAGACCGCCATCGTCGAGGGTCTCGCGCGGCGCATCGCCGACGGCGACGTGCCCGAGGGGCTGAAGAACAAGCGGCTGATCAGCCTCGACATCGGCAGCATGCTCGCCGGCGCGAAGTACCGCGGCGAGTTCGAGGAGCGGTTGAAGGCCGTGCTGAAGGAGATCACCGACGCAGCCGGCGAGGTCATCACGTTCGTCGACGAGATCCACACGATCGTCGGCGCCGGCGGTGCCGAAGGCGCGATGGACGCGGGCAACATGATCAAGCCGATGCTGGCTCGCGGCGAGCTGCACATGATCGGTGCCACCACACTCGACGAGTACCGCAAGTACGTCGAGAAGGACCCCGCGCTCGAGCGGCGCTTCCAACAGGTCTACGTGGGCGAGCCGACCGTGGAGGACACCATCGGCATCCTGCGCGGCCTGAAGGAACGCTACGAGGTGCACCACGGTGTGCGCATCCAGGACTCCGCGCTCGTGTCGGCCGCGGTGCTCAGCAACCGCTACCTCACCAACCGCTTCCTGCCCGACAAGGCCATCGACCTGATGGACGAAGCGGCCAGCAAGCTGCGCATCGAGATCGACTCGCTGCCCACCGAGATCGACGTGGTGCAGCGCCGCATCCTGCAGCTCGAGATCGAAGAGGTCGCGCTGCAGAAGGAGACCGACACGGCCTCCAAGGAACGGCTCGACACCATCGTCGACGAGCTCGCCGCGCTCAACCACCAGGTGCACGAGATGAAGGCGCACTGGGAGAACGAGAAGCAAGCGATCGACGCCATCCGGTCCCTGAAGGAAGAGCTCGAGCACCTGCGCACACAGCTCGAACGCGAGGCCGACCTCAACGTCGCGGCCGAGATCCGCTTCGGCCGCATCCCCGAGCTCGAGCGTCGCATCGACGAGGCCACCGGTCACCTCGACGAGCTGCAGGCCGGCACTCGCATGCTGAAGGAAGAGGTCGACGCGGAAGACATCGCCGAGGTCGTCGCCAAGTGGACCGGTGTGCCGGTCAGTCGGCTGATGGAAGGGGAGATGACCAAGCTCATCCACCTCGAGTCGCAGCTGCACCAGCGCGTCATCGGCCAGGACGACGCAGTCACCGCGGTGGCCAACGCCATCCGCCGGTCGCGTGCCGGCCTGTCGGACCCCAACCGTCCGATCGGTTCGTTCATGTTCCTCGGGCCCACCGGCGTCGGCAAGACCGAGCTCGCCCGCGCGGTCGCGGAGTACCTGTTCGACGACGAGAAGTCGATGGTGCGCATCGACATGGGCGAATACATGGAGAAGTTCAGCGTCACCCGGCTCATCGGGGCGCCGCCTGGCTACGTCGGCTACGACGAGGGCGGCCAGCTCACCGAAGCGGTGCGCCGCCGTCCGTACAGCGTGATCCTGCTCGACGAGATCGAGAAGGCGCACCCCGACGTGTTCAACGTGCTGCTGCAGGTGCTCGACGACGGCCGCCTCACCGACGGCCAGGGCC
>CAZWCU010000072.1:0-17752 GCA_964632715.1 uncultured Bifidobacterium sp.
CCCGGACCGCACGGTGTGGGCCATCGACGGCGACGGTTGCTTCCAGATGACAGCGCAGGAGCTGGTCACCGCGGCCGTCGAGCGGATCCCGATCAAGGTCGCCATCCTCAACAACAGCTATCTCGGCATGGTGCGCCAGTGGCAGGAGATGTTCTACGACGAGCGCTACAGCGAGGTCTACCTGTCGCCGGAGGTGCCCAACTTCGTGATGTGGGCCGAGGCGATGGGCTGCGTGGGCATCCGTGTCGACAGCCCCGAAGAAGTGCAGCCGGCCATCGAGAAGGCCAACAGCATCGACGACCGCCCCGTCGTCATCGACTTCCGGGTCGATGCACGCGAGAAGGTGTTCCCGATGGTTCCCGCCGGTTTCGGCAACGACGACATGCTGCTGCCCGAGTGGCAGGAAGCCAACCGCGGAGGTCTCAAGTGAGCGCCGACATCAACCACCACATCCTGTCGGTCCTCGTGCAGAACCGGCCCGGCGTGCTCGCACGCGTGGCCGGGCTGTTCGCCCGTCGCGGGTTCAACATCTTCAGCCTCGCGGTCGCGCCGGCCGAGGACGAAGGGTTCAGTCGCATCACCATCGTGGTCGACGTGGAGAGCACGTCGCTCGAGCAGATCGTGAAGCAGCTGTTCAAGCTGATCGAGGTGGTCAAGATGAGCGAGCTCGACCCGCGCCGCAGCGTGGAGCGCGAGCTGCTGCTCGCCACGGTGCGCACCACCGGCGACCAGCGCGCTCAGGTCGTCGAGCTCACCAACATCTTCGAAGGCAAGATCCTCGCCGTCGGGGTCGAGGCGATCACCGTCTCGCTCGACGGCCATCCGGAGAAACTCGACGATTTTGAGGAACTCCTGGCCGGTTATGGCATCGTGGAGCTCCAGCGCACCGGCCGGGTGGCGCTGCCCAAGCTCGATCGTGAGGCCCGTCTCCGCGCGGTCTCGTCCAAGTCCAATCAAGGAAAGGCTGGCTGACATGGCCGCACAGATGTACTACGAGGCGGACGCAGATCCGTCCATCATTCGCAGCCGCAAGGTCGCCATCATCGGCTACGGCTCGCAGGGGCATGCGCACGCGCTGAACCTGAAGGAGTCCGGGGTCGACGTGGTCGTCGGTCTGCGCGAAGGGTCGAAGTCGGCCGCCAAGGCCGAAGCAGCCGGCCTGAAGGTGATGGACATCGCTGCCGCGGCCAAGTGGGCCAACGTCATCATGCTCACCATGCCCGACACCGAGCAGAAGGCCACCTACGACGAGTTCATCAAGCCGCACATGCGCAAGGGCAAGGCCCTCGCGTTCGCCCACGGCTTCAACATCCGCTTCAAGCGCATCCGTCCGTCGAAGACCGTCGACGTGATCATGATCGCTCCCAAGGGCCCCGGCCACCTGGTGCGTCGCACCTACACCGAGGGTGGCGGCGTGCCGGCACTCATCGCCGTGCACCAGGACGCCACCGGCGGCGCGCATGCGCTGGCGCTGTCGTACGCCGACGCCATCGGCGGTGCCCGCGCCGGCGTCATCGAGACCACCTTCGCCGAAGAGACCGAGACCGACCTGTTCGGTGAGCAGGCCGTGCTGTGCGGCGGCGTCACCTCGCTGGTGCAGGCCGGGTTCGAGACGCTGGTCGAGGCCGGATACCAGCCGGAGATGGCCTACTTCGAGTGCCTCCACGAGGTGAAGCTGATCGTCGACCTGATGTACGAGGAAGGCATCGCCGGCATGCGCTACAGCATCAGCGACACCGCCGAGTACGGCGACCTCACCCGCGGCCCGCGCGTGGTCAACGCGAAGACCAAGGCGGAGATGAAGAAGATCCTCAAGGAGATCCAGTCCGGCAAGTTCGCCAAGGAGTGGATCGCCGAGAGCGAGGCCGGCCGTCCCAAGATGCAGGAGCTGCAGGTCGCCGGCCGAGGCCACCAGATCGAACAGGTCGGCGGTCAGCTGCGGGCGATGATGCCGTTCCTCGCTGCCGGCAAGCAGAAGGTCGCCGACGTCAGCGGCGGCTGACCTCCTTCACTCGCCCCCTCAGGACGGCCGCCCCACCGCACCTCGGTCGGGCGCGAAACCCTGACAACTCTGTCCGCCTCGACCCCCACGGGCGCGAAACCCTGACGCAACTGTCCGGGGTTCGCGCCCGTGGGCGCGTCGAGGTGACACGATGGCGCATGGCGTGGCGACGGTGGAGCGGACGGACCGGCATCGCATTCGTGGTGGCGTTCGCCACGCTCGCCGCCGCCAGCGGCACCGCGTGCGCGTGCAGTTGCGTCGGACTCACCGATGCGGAGGCGCTGCGCCAGGCGCAGGCGGTGTTCGTCGGCACGCTGCGGGAAGTGCGCGGGCCGGCACTGATGATCGACTCGAGCGCGCCGAGCCGGTTCCTGTTCGACGTGGAGGCGGTGTACAAGGGCGAGGTGCACACGGTGCAGTCGATCGCCTCGGCGAGCGACGGCGCGTCGTGTGGGCTCGAGATCGACGTGGGCCAGCGAGCACTGGTGTTCGCCACCGGCGCCGCGTCGTACGACCTGGAGGACGGCGAGTACGAGGCCGGCCTCTGCGGCGGCACGCGCTCGCTGGGTGGCGTCGGCCTGCCGAGCGGGCTCGGCGAACCGGGCCTCGTGCTGCCCGGCAGCTCGCCGGTGGGGGAGGACGGGTCGTTCCCGGCAGTGGTGATCCGCAACTGGTACTGGATCCTCGGCGGCCTCGTCGCCCTGGTCGCGGGCATCGTCGTCCTGACGCGCCGTCGCCGTCACGAACTGCTCGACCCTTAATTCCGACTTGTCAGGTCGGGATTCGGCCCGCTAGGGTTCCGGCCCTATGAGCGACACCTGGGGTTTCGAGACCAAGCAGATCCACGTCGGCGGCGAGCCCGACCCCACCACCGGGGCACGGGCCGTGCCCATCTACCAGACCACCAGCTTCGAGTTCCGCGACGCGGCGCACGCGCAGAACCTGTTCGCGCTGGCCGAGATCGGCAACATCTACACCCGCATCATGAACCCCACCCAGGGTGCGTTGGAAGCACGAATCTCCAGCCTCGAAGGCGGCGTCACCACCGCGGTCGGTCTGCCCGGCGCGCTCGTGGTGGCCAGCGGCCAGGCCGCGGAGACGCTCGCCATCCTCACGCTCGCCGAGAACGGCGACCACCTGGTGGCCAGCCCGTCGCTCTACGGCGGCACCTACAACCTGTTCCACTACACGCTGCCGAAGATGGGCATCGAGGTCACCTTCGTCGACGATCCGCACGACCTCGAGCAGTGGCGCGCCGCCATCCGCCCCAACACCAAGGCGTTCTACGGCGAGGTGCTCGCCAACCCGCGCAACGACGTGTTCGACATCGAAGGCGTCAGCCGAGTCGCGCACGATCACGGCATCCCGCTCACCGCCGAAAAACCCGGGCCCAAGCCGGACCTCTTCCGTCCGTTCCGGTGGGGCACCGACATCATCGTGCACAGCCTCACCAAGTTCGCCGGTGGCCACGGCACCAGCATCGGTGGTGCCATCGTCGACGGTGGCACGTTCGACTTCGCTGCCAGCGGTCGCTTCCCCAACTTCACCGAGCCCGACCCCAGCTACCACGGGCTGGCGTACTGGCCGGCGCTGGGTCCTGGTGCGTTCATCCTCAAGGCCCGGGTGCAGCTCCTGCGAGACCTCGGACCATCGGTGACGCCGTTCAACTCGTTCCTCTTCCTGCAAGGGCTCGAGACGCTGAGCCTGCGCATGGAGCGCCACACCGAGAACGCCCAGCGCGTGGCTGAGTACCTGGCCACCCACGAGCAGGTGGAGGAGGTGCAGTACGCCGGACTGCCCACCTCGCGCTGGTACGACCGGGCCCAGCACTACACCGGCGGCAAGCCGCCCGGGTCGGTGCCGGCGTTCACCATCGCCGGCGGCGCCGAGGCCGGCAAGCGGTTCGTGGAGGCCCTCGAGCTGCACAGCCACGTGGCCAACATCGGCGACGTGCGCAGCCTGGTCATCCACCCGGCGAGCACCACGCACAGCCAGCTCACCGAAGAGGAGCAGGCCAGCACCGGTGTGCGTCCGGGCCTGGTGCGCCTCAGCGTCGGCCTCGAGACGATCGATGACATCATCGCGGACCTCGAAGTCGGGTTCGCCGCGGTCAAGTGACGCGCTGACTCAGGTCAGTTCTGCCTCGCCGCCGCGACGCACCAGATCGGTGAGCAGTTCGAGCGCGTGCGCGTCGCCCATCACCACCAGCACGTCGCCCGCGCCGAGCGGGTCGCTCGCCTCGTGCCAGCGCGCCAGCCGGGCATCACGTCGGAGACCGAGGATGTGCGCGCCCGCAGCCGAGTGCATCAGGTCGGCGAGCACCATCCCTTCGGCGCGCGAGTCGCGACCCACCTCCATCTCCTCCACGCGCATGTCGGTGCCGGCGATGGGCAGCACGCTCAACACCTCGGCGTCGAGTGCCGACGCGGCGAGGCCGGCGCCCACGCTCTCGTAGACGGGCACCGCGTGGGAGACACCGGCGCGCATCAGCCGGTCGCGCCACGACACGTCGGTGACCCGACTGACGATGCGCAGGCTCGGCGCCAGCGATCGCGCGGTGAGCGCCACGACCGCGTTCGACGGATCGTCGAGGCTGGTGATCAGTGCGGCGGCGCGCGTCACTCCCGCAGCGCGCAACACGGCCGCGTCGCGTGCGTCGCCGTGGAGGAACAGCGCGCCGGCAGCTTCGACCGCGGCTTCGCGCGACGCGTCGCAGTCGATCACTTCGCACTGTCGTCCGCTGCGCGTGGCGGCCTCGGTGGCGGCGCGCCCCACCCGGCCGAAGCCGGCCACCACTACATGGTCGGTGAGATGTTCCCGCATCTTCGCCCTCCTGGTTCCCTTCAGTGCTGCCTTGACCTCGCCCGACAGGAACAGCGCGGTCAGCGCCGCCGCCGAGTAGATGTAGATCGTGAAGCCGGTGAAGATGACACCCATCGTCCACAACCGACCGCCGCCGTCGAGTGGGTGGACCTCGCCGTAGCCCACCTGGCCGAGGGTGATGATCGACATGTAGACCGCGTCGAACCATCCCCACCCTTCGATCACCACGTACCCGGTCGACGCGACGGCGAGCGCGGTGAGCGCAGCGATGCCCGGCCCGCGGATGCGGGTGGCGACCAACCTGACCACGGAGGTGCGGCCGGCCGGCGTCGAGTCGTGCAGCATCGCGGGGTCGTGCAGCATGGAGCGAGTGTGTGCTCGCGGCGCCACCGGTGCCAGGGTAGGTTGGCCCTATGTCGGGGGGAGCGGTGAACGAGGCTGTGCGGGCGGATCTCGCCGGCGCGCACGAGCAGTCGCTGGCGCACGTGGCCCGGCCGGGATCGCGTCTCACGGCGAGCCGGCGCGTGCAGATCGCGCAGGTCGTGCGCGATGCCTACCTCGCCGCTGAACCCTCGCCGCCGTGGGTGCGCCCGTTCGGCGACCCGGCGCTCGATGTGGCCTACCGTGTGGCGCGCCACGCGGGCACCATCACGGAGCAGTGGTACGAACAGATCATCGGTGAGGGCATGCACCCGCTCGAGTGGGTGGAGATCATCGGCATCGTCGTCGCCACCGTGCCGCCCATCGCGTTCGCCCGCGGCATCGGCGCGCCGCTGCCCGCCATCCCCGCTCCCCTCGACGGCGCGCCACACGGTCGCGAGGCTGCAGAGCTGGCACCGGCCACGCTCAACTGGGTGCCCGTCGCCGCACCCGCCGACGCGCGGGCCTCGGTGGTGCAGGCGCTCAGCGCGCTGCCCGACGAGTGGGACAACCTGTGGCAGCTGGCCGCCGCGCAGTACATGAGCGACGCGCAGATGGCCGACCCGCTGTGGAACCGCGGCACGCTCAGCCGACCGCAGATGGAGTTGGCGGCGGGCCGCATCTCCGACATCCGAGAATGCTTCTTTTGAACGACGGCCCATGCCGGCATGCTCAGTTGGAGCAGCACTGAATCTGGTTCCCCCGCCGACATCGGCGCTGTCGTGCACGGCGACGGCGACGCGGGCCTGCCGTTCGGTGCCGAGATCATCGCCTTCGCGGAGGCCATCGGAGGCTTCGACGATGCGGTGCTCGCGGCAGCACGCGAGCGCCTCAGCAACGCCGCCGGCGAAGCGTTCATGATCGATGCTGCCGCCGTGGTCGCCAACTTCGAGATGATGACCCGCGTCGCCGACGGCACGGGAGCCCGATTCCCGTCGGAGGCCGCGGCGCGGCGGGCCGAGCTCGATGCTCGGCTCGACATCGGCGGGTTCACCTCCGCTCGCTGAACGACAGCACGCTGAACGACAGCACGCTGAACAACTTGCGGCAGTGCCGAACGCCCCTGTTGGCGACGACGGACCCGGGCGTACAGTCACGGCGAGTCGACCGAGGGGGTTGCCGTGACATCGATGTGGCGTGGAGTGGGTGAGTGGTTGAGTCGCAAGACCGTCGCCACTCTGGCAGCGGTGGCGGCAGTGACCGCCATCTTCGTGGTGGGGTTGGGGCAGCTCGACTTCGCGACCGGGCAGGACAGCTACATCGACCCTGATTCTCAGGTGGCGGCCGACAACCGCGCGTACCAGGACCTGTTCGGTGGCGAGAGCATGGTGGTGCTGTTCACGGTTCCCGAGGACAAGACCCTCGTCGACCTGTTCACCACCGGCAACCAGCGGCAGATGAACGAGATGGAGACCGCGTTGCTGGGCAACGCAGCCGTGCACTCGGTGGTGTCGCCGGTTGCCCTGCTGCAGTGGAGCAGCGACCTCATCGGCAAGGGGGCCGCGCTGGAGATCCTCGGCCGCGCCATCGAACGCGACCCGAGCGCCGACGCCAAGGCGCTGCGTCAGGCCGACGCCACGCTCACCACCATCCGCTTGGGGGCCGCCGGCGAGCAGTCGCTCGACAACCCGGGCTGGGTGAAGTTCCTCCTCTACGACAACACCGGCTTCTCGCTGGCTGCCGACAACTCGCTGGTCGAGCCACCCGATCAGGAACTGGTCGTGCGCAAGCCACTGCGTGCGTTCATCCCGGATCCGCATCACGCGGTGTTCGCCGCGGTGCTCGTCGGCAACGCACCGCTCGACGACCTGGCCACCGGCTCCGACGCGGTGAAGGCGGCGCTCGACGGTCGCACGTTCGAGAACGCGTCGGTCGTCGTCACCGGCACCCCGACCTTCCTCACCGACATCAACGACTACCTGCAGGGCGGCATGCTCACACTCGGCGCCATCGCCGTGCTGGTGATGATGATCATCCTGATCGTCGCGTTCAAGGTTCGCTGGCGGTTGCTGCCGCTGGTCGGCATGGTGGTCGGAGTGGTGTGGGGCTTCGGTGCGTTCGGCTTCAGTGGCACGATGCTGTCGCTGGTCACCATCGCCGGCCTGCCGATCCTGATCGGGCTCGGCATCGAGTTCGCCATCCAGATCCAGAACCGCATCGAGGAAGAACGCGGCAACCACGACTCGTCGATCGACCCGTTCGGCGAGACGCTGCACCACATGGGGCCGCCGTTGCTCACCGCGACCGTGGCCGCCGTGATCGCGTTCCTCGTGGTGAAGCTCTCCAAGGTGCCGATGGTGCAGGACTTCGGTGTGCTGCTGTCAATGGGCATCGTGATGTTGCTCCTCGCCGGCATCGTGGTGCCGCTGACGTTGATCGGTGCCCGTGAACGCCGGCGACCCACCGAGCGCGATCCGAAGCCGAGCTGGGTGGAGGCCACCGTGCACACGCTGGGCAGCCTTCCGCGATGGACCGTGGTGCCGCTGGCCGCGATCGCGGTGGTCATCCCGGTGCTCGGCCTGGTGCTGGAGACCGGTTCGAAGATCGAGAGCGATCCGATCAACTGGGCGAACCAGTCGAGCACCGCCATCAAGAACGCGCGCACGCTGGAAGAAGAGGCCGGCTTCGCGAGCACGCTCGGCGTGTTCATCCAGAGCGACCCGTCGGTGGCCGCCAACGGTGTGTTCACGGACCAGATGGGCGCGTTCCAGATGAACCTGATCGAGCACTCGATGGCCCAGAACCCCGAGCTCGCGCAGGCATCGAGCCTGGCGACCACCGTCGGCTGGCTGATCGAGGTACCGGGCACCACGCCGCTGCCGCCGACCGGGCTCGACATGCTGCAGGCGTACGAGCTGGCTCCGACCACGCTGCAGCAGCTGCTCATCGCCGACGACGGCAACGCGGCGCAGGTGCTGTTCCAGGTGGGTCCGTCGTCGCTGGAGACTCGCTCGGTGGTGCTCGACGACGTGGTCGCTGCGATCGCCGATCCGGTCGCCGTCGACGGCAACGAGCCGCCGCTGCTGCCCGCGGGTGCCACCGCGACACCCGGCGGCCTGGCCGTCGTCGGTGTCGGGTTGCTGGAGAACATCACGGCGAACCGTGCCGAGCTCACCATCGTGGCCGTGCTGCTGGTGGCTGCGTTCGTGATCCTGCGCTACCGCGACCTGGCACGCGCGTTGCTCACGATGTTGCCGGTGCTGCTCGCGGTCGGCACGTCGGCGGTGCTCGTGCGAGTGCTGGGCATCACGCTCAGCCCGCTCACCACGGTGGGCGGCCCGCTCGTGGTGGCCACCTGCGCCGAGTTCTCCGTGCTGCTCGTGGACCGTTACTCCGAGGAGCGGCGCAAGGGGCTGGACCCCGGGGAGAGCACACGTGTGGCCGCGCAACGCACCGGGCGTGCGTTCTTCACCTCCGCGCTCACCACGCTCGGCGGGTTCGCGGTGCTGATGTTCAGCACGCTGCCGTTGCTCAGCGACTTCGGTGTCGTGGTCACCATCAACATCGCGGTCGCCTTGCTGGCCGCGCTGGTCGTGGTGCCACCGATGGTGAAGGAGGCCGACCGCCGCGGTCTGCTGTCGATGGGGCCCGACTCGCACACGGCCGCCACCGGACGCCGCACGGGTGTGGCGGTCGTGGCCGGTGCTGCGATCGCGATCGTCGGTCTCGTGATGGTGGGCCAGGCGATCACCGACTCCGAGCCGGCCGCGGCGCTGCCGCGCCAGACAGAGGCCATGGAGGCACCCGCGACCATCCCGCCGGTGACCACCGCGGCGCCCACCACGTCGCTCGCGCCCGACTCCACGCTGCCGCCCGGCCCGCCGGAGAAGCCAGCGGGTCTCATCGGTGGCGTGTTCTTCGACACCCTCGTCGGCGTCGGCGTCGACCCCGGCGTGGCGCGCTGCGCGGCCGACGACCTCATCGCCACCACACCCGAGGCCGACCTCCTCGCGATGGGCATCGCCGAGGACCCGCGGCCGGCGGAGGTCGACGCGCTACTCGACGCCGCCGCCAAGCGGTGCGGTGTCACGCAGGAGCAGCTCGACGCCGCCGCCGGCTGACCGTCACCACCACGGCGACCGTCACTCGTCGTCGTTGCGCTGCTCGCGCAGGAACTTCTCCAGCTCGGCGGCGAGGTCGTCGCCGGTGGGCAACGCAGCTTCCATGCGGCGGTCGTACTGGTGCTCGAGCATCGCCACGTAGGGTGCGGCTTGGTCGTCCTCGGCCACCGCTTCGTCGTGCAGCGTGCGCCACCGCATCGCGTCTTCCGCCAGCGCCGCATGACCGGTGGGCACGCCGAGCACTCGTTCCAGGTGCTGCAGCAGCGTGGCCGACGACTGCGGATGCTTCGCGTTGCCCAGGTAGTGCGGCACACCCACGCGCAGCGACACCGCGGGGATGTGTTTGCGGTCGAGCCGCTCCTGCAACACGCCGACCAGGCCGGTGACGCCCTGGTACTGCGGCCGACCGAGACCCAGCGCGCGCACCAGGCCGTCGTTGGTGCTGCTGCCGACCACCTGTGCGGGGCGCGAGTGGGGGATGGCTTCGGGTGCGGCGCCGAGCGTGACCACCATCTCGCAGCCGAGTTGCTCGGCGACGGAGATGATGCTGTCGGCGAAGGTCGCGTAGCGCAGGTGCGGCTCGACGCCGGCGAGCAGCACGAGGTCGTGTGCCATGCCGGGGAAGCGGGCGACGCGGAACTCGTTGGTGGGCCACAGGATCTGACGCGCGTCGGACTCGTCGAACTCGACGAGCGGGCGTTCCTGGGTGAAGTCGTAGAACGGGTCCGGGTCGATGGCAGCGACCACCGGGGCGACGCGCCCGGTGGCGAGCGTCTCGACCGCGTCGGTGGCCACCTCGGCGATGTCGAACAGCCCACGCAACGCGAGCACCATGATGGGTCGGTGCAGCGGCGCGATCATGTCGAACGCGGTGGTGAGCACCGGTTCGCTCAAGCGGTGGCCTCCGCCAACACGCCGACGACGTGATCGATGCACTTGGTGAGCTGGGCCACGTCGTCGGGTTCCACGGCAGGAAACATACCGATGCGCAACTGGTTGCGGCCCAACTTGCGGTAGCTGTCGGTGTCGACGATGCGGTTCGCGCGCAGTGCGAGGTTGACGTCGTGGGCCTCGACGCCGGTGAGGTCGATGGTGCCGACGACGGCCGAACGCTGCATCGGGTTGCTGACGAACGGGCTCGCGTACGGTGACGCCTCCGCCCAGTCGTACAGCTGTGCCGACGAGGCGCGGGTGCGGCCGACGCACCAGTCGAGCCCACCGTTCTCGAGCATCCACAGGATCTGCTCGTGGAGCAGGAACAGCGTGGCGAGCGCGGGGGTGTTGTAGGTCTGGTTCGCCACCGAGTTCTCGAGCGCGATGTTGAGGTCGAGCGAGGCGGGGCACCAGCGGTCGCTACGGCCGATCTCGCGTATGCGTTCCTGCGCGTCGGGTGAGCACGCGGCCAACCACAGACCGCCGTCGCCGGCGAAGCACTTCTGCGGTGAGAAGTAGTACACGTCGACCTCGTCGGGCACCCACGGCAGGCCGCCGGCAGCGGAGGTGGCGTCGACCACGACGAGCGCATCGCCTTCCGGACGCGACAGGTGCATCGAGACGCCGGTGGAGGTCTCGTTGTGCGTGAGCGCGACCGTGTCGACGCCATCGGCCGTGGCCTCGATGGCGGGGTGCGTGCCCGGGTCGCTGCGCGTGATCACGGGGTCGCCGAGGTGGGGTGCGGCCGCGGCGGCGTCGGCGAACTTCGAGGAGAACTCGCCGAACACGTAGTGCTGGCTGCGCTCGCGAACGAGGCCGAACGTGGCGGCATCCCAGAACGTGGTGGCGCCGCCGTTGCCGAGCACGATCTCCCAGCCCTTGCGCAGACCGAACAGCTCGTGCAGGCCCTCCCGGATGGAACCGACGAGGTGCTTCACGGGGGGCTGCCGGTGCGACGTGCCGAGCAGGTTGCTGTTCGCCTTCGCGAGCGCGAGCACCTGATCCGCGCGCACCTTGGACGGCCCACACCCGAAGCGCCCATCGGTGGGCAGCAGATCGTGCGGGATGGTGATGGAGCTCGGGTCGACGGTCACGCCCACAGTCTCGTCACCGCAGCCCGTCGCGGCCAAGAACGTTGGACGAAAACCTCACCGCGCCCCATCCGAGGGTTTCCTCCAGATCTGCCTCATCCGAGGGTTTGTGCGGGCGGATCCTGGACGTGAGCCTCGGGTTGGAGGAAAGCCTCGGATGGAATTCGTGGGGGCGGTGGGTGGGGTGGCCGTAGAATCGGGGCCGTCCGCCGCTCGAAAGGCCCTTCCGTGAAACCCACCGCCAGAACGTCCGCGCGTCTCGCCGCCATCGCCGAGTCGGCCACTCTGGCGGTCGACGCGAAGGCCAAGGCTCTGCAGGCGCAGGCGGTGCAGGATGGCACCGAGAGCGTCATCGGGTTCGGCGCCGGCGAGCCCGACTTCCCCACACCCGACAACATCGTCGAGGCCGCGGTGCGCGCCTGCCGCGATCCGAAGAGCCACAAGTACACGCCCGCCGCCGGCCTGCCCGCCCTGCGCGAAGCCATCGCCGCCAAGACGCTGCGCGACAGCGGGTTCCAGTGCCAGGCCAACCAGGTGCTCGTCACCAACGGCGGCAAGCACGCCGTGTTCACCGCGTTCGCGGCACTGTGCGACCCGGGCGACGAGGTCATCTGCCCTGCGCCGTACTGGACCACCTACCCGGAAGCCATCACCTTGGCCGGCGGCGTGCCGGCGGTGGTGCAGACCGACGAGACCACCGGCTTCAAGGTCACCGTCGAGCAGCTCGACGCCGCGCTCACCGCGCGCACCAAGGTGCTGCTGTTCGTGAGCCCCGACAACCCGAGTGGCGCCATCTACTCGCCCGAGGAGGTCGAGGCGATCGGTCGCTGGGCGGTGGAGAAGGGCGTGTGGGTGCTCACCGACGAGATCTACGAGCACCTCGTCTACGGCGACAACCGCTTCGTCAGCATGCCCACCGTGGTGCCCGAGCTCGCCGACCAGTGCGTCATCGTCAACGGCGTCGCCAAGACGTATGCCATGACGGGTTGGCGTGTCGGCTGGATGATCGGGCCCGCCGACGTGATGAAGGCGGCCATCAACTACCAGTCGCACAGCACCTCGAACGTCACCAACGTCGCCCAGCTCGCCGCGCTGGAAGCGGTGAGCGGCGACCTGTCGGCCGTCGCGATGATGCGCGAAGCGTTCTCGCGTCGCGCCGTCACGATGCACCAGATGCTCAACGACATCCCTGGCGTCAGCGCCATCGTGCCGCAGGGTGCGTTCTACTGCTACCCCAACTTCTCGTCGCTGCTCGGCCGTCCGCTGGGGCCCAGCGGCACCGTGTCGAGCACCACGCTCGAGCTGGCCGATGCCATCCTCGGCGAGGCGAAGGTGGCGTTCGTGCCCGGTGAGGCGTTCGGTACGCCCGGCTATGCGCGCTTCAGCTTCGCGATGGCCGATGCCGACATGCAGGAAGGCATCCGGCGCATCCACGCGTGGGTCACCGCGTAGGGCGCGTGGCGTAGCGTCGCCGTCGTGACGCCATCGCCCGGTTCCTTCGACTTCCACTCCGTCGCGTTGCCGTGGTTGCACGCCAAGCCTGGCGCGAAGTGGCATCGCACTCCGGACGCCATCGCGGCGTGGGTGGCCGACATGGACTTCGCGCCACCGCCGGTGGTCGTGCACGCGTTGCAGGAGGTCGTCGCCGGTGGCGATCTCGGCTACCCCGACTGGCGGCACATCACCGGCGGTTCGCCGGCCACCGACGTGTTCGTCGAGCGCTGCGCCCGTCGCTACGGCTGGGCCATCCACGAGTCCGACACGCTGGAGCTGAACGACGTGGTGCAGGGCATCCAGATCGTGCTGCACCTGTGCACGAAGCCCGGCGACGGCGTGGTGGTGCACACACCGGCGTACCCGCCGTTCCTGCACAGCGTGGAGGACAGCGGGCGGGTGGTCGTGCCCGTGCCCGCGCAGCGATCCGAGGCGTCGTCGACCGGCTGGGCGTTCGACCACGACGCGCTCGACGCGACGCTGTCGCAGACGCCGGCGAAGGTGCTGCTGCTCTGCCACCCGCACAACCCCACCGGTCACGTGTTCTCCGAGCACGAGCTCGAGTCGCTCGCCGAGCTCGCCGAGCGCCACGACCTGCTGATCATCTCCGACGAGATCCACGCCGACCTCGCCTACGGCCCGGCTGCGCACCGGCCGATGGCGCTGCACTCGCCGGAACGAACGGTCACCATTCATGCCGCGTCGAAGGCGTTCAACCTGGCCGGGATGCGCTACGCGATCATGCACATCGGTGCCGAGCCGGTGCGTGCCGCGCTCGCGACGGTGCCGGGGCACCTGTTCGGCGCCGCCAACTTGATGGGCGCAGTCGCCGCCGAGGCGGCGTGGCGCGACGGTGACGAGTGGTTGGCAGCCGTGGTGCAGCACCTCGACGCACAGCGCACCTTGCTCGCGTCGCTGCTCGCCGAGCACCTGCCCGACGTGCGCTACTCGCCACCCGCCGCCACCTACCTCGCATGGCTCGACTGCCGAGCCCTCGGGTGGGGCGACGACCCGTCGGCTCGGTTCCTCGAACGTGGCGTGCGGCTGAGCGAAGGCCCGAACTTCGGCGTCGAGGGCAACGGCCACGCCCGCCTCAACTTCGCCACCTCGCCCTCCGTGCTGCGCGAGATCGTCGAACGGATGAGTCGGTTCGGCTGATCCAGTGAATGTGGTAGCGGTTCGCTACCCGTCCTGCGTATGGTGGTTGTCATGACGGTGAACATGCACTTGCGTGACGTGCCGGAGAGCCTGCACGAGGAGCTCCAGCGGCGGGCTGCGGGTCAGGGGATGTCGCTGCGGCAGTACACGCTGAAGGTGCTCGACGAGCACTGTGCGCGCCCCACGATGGACGAGTGGATGGAACGAATGGCGCGCCGTCGCGCACGATGGCTTGCCGACGACCGCGCATCGTCGGTCGACGCGGTTGCTGCGGTCGATGCCGGTCGCGACGATCTGTACGGTGCCAGTGGCTGAGCTCGTGGTGGTCGATGCATCGGCAGTGGTCGATCTGCTCGTGCGCAGCGACGCCACGTTGCCGAGTGGGGCGACGCTCGTCGCGCCGGCACACCTCGATGCGGAAGTGCTCTCCGCACTGGCGCGGCTCTGCCGCGCCGACGTGCTGAGCGACGGTGCGGTCGTGGACATGATCGAAGGGCTGGCCGAACTGCCGCTCGACCGCGTGCCGCTGCCGCGCCTGTTGCGCTCGGCGTTCGAGCTCCGCGACAACGTCTCACAGCGAGACAGTCTGTACGTGGCACTTGCGCAACAACTGGAGGCACCGCTGCTCACGCGCGACCATCGGCTGGCGACCGCCTGCCGTCAGCGCAATCTGTGCGCAGTGCTCTGAGTCAGGAGGCGGGCCACCAGAGCGAGTGGTGCATGGCGAGGCCGCTCAGCACCACCAGGCACAGGCACTCGGCCACCTGTTCGGCGGCGCCGAGCACGTCGCCGCTGATGCCGCCGATCTTGCGTCGGGCCAACGACCCGGTGACGAGA
This sequence comes from uncultured Bifidobacterium sp., assembly GCA_964632715.1. GTDB lineage: Bacteria > Actinomycetota > Acidimicrobiia > Acidimicrobiales > Ilumatobacteraceae > UBA668. Next base: position 14,820 of record CAZWCU010000072.1, read on the forward strand.
ACGGCAACCACGGCTGCCGCCAGCAGCGGGCCCACCCACCAGCCGGTGACGACTGCCGTGATGGCCACGCCGGCCGCGCAGCCGACCAGCGCACGGAGGGGCGTGGTGCTGCGGCCGTAGTCGGCACCCAACCCGGTGTTCGTGGCGAGCCGCATCGTGCCGGCCATGCCCACCGCCGCGACTCGACCCATCGTGTGCGCGGCCACGGCCGCGGCGAACATGGTGGCGGGGCCGGGCAGCGAGCCGAGGGCGACGATGCGCACGACGATCGACGCGCACATCGCCGCCACGCCGTAGGTGCCGTGACGGCTGTCCTTCAGGATCTCGAGGCGGCGCTCCACGGTCCATCCGCCGCCGAACGCGTCGGCCACATCGCCCAGCCCGTCCTCGTGGAACGCGCCGGTGATCAGCAGGCCGATCGTGATGGCCACTGCCGCCGCGACGAGTGGTGGGGTGAGCTGCCACATTCCCGCCGCCACACCGCCGACTGCCGCGCCGATGAGCGCCCCGGCCGCGGGAAACCACGCAACGGTGTGGCTGAGCGATGGCTCGCGGCGCAGCCGGATGGGCACCCGCGTCAGGAACTGCAGCGCGGCGAGCAGGCCCATCGGCTCAGGCGAAGAACTCGGTGAAGGTCGGCACGTCGGTGATGCCCGCGCAGGCCATGCGCACCAGCGGGACCGCGGCCATCGCTCCCGACCCCTCGCCGAGGCGCATGCCGAGGTCGAGCAGCGGTGACGTGCCGAGTCGCTCGACGAGTCGACGGTGGCCAGGTTCGGCGCTGCAGTGACCCACCTGGCAGTGGTCGAGCGCGCCGGGCTGCACCAGCACGAGCGGCCACACGGCGGCCGTGCACACGTAGCCGTCGAGCATCACGGGCAGGTTGCGCTGACGAGCGGCAACCACTGCGGCTGCCATCGCCACCAGTTCCGCGCCGCCGACTTCGCGCAGCACTTCCAGCGGGTCACTGACGCCTTCGATGCGCGCCACGGCAGCGGCCACGGCGTCGCGCTTGCGGGCGAGCCCCTCGTCGTCGACGCCGGTGCCGCGGCCCACCCAGTCGGCCAGTTCGCTCGACCCGTCGCCGCGGCTCAACGCTGCCGCGACTGCTGCGGCCGCCGTGGTGTTACCGATGCCCATCTCGCCGAGCACGAGCAGGTCGGCGTCGACAGCTTCCACCGCGGCGCGGCCGGCGGCGACGCACTGCTCGAACCGCTCCAACGAGAGCGCCGATTCGACGCGGATGTCGCCGGTGGGCACGCCGACGCCGACATCGACGGCCTGCACCGTGGCACCGACCGCAGCGGCGAACGCGGTGACGGTGCTCTGGTGTGCGCAGAACGCGGCGAGCATCGCGCCGGTGACCTCGATGGGGTACTTGCTCACGCCGGCCGCGGCGACACCGTGGTCGGCGGCGAAGATGATGGCCGCCGGACGCCGCACCGCGGGCGTGGCGGTGCCCTGCCACTCGGCTATCCATGCGGCCAGTTGGTCGAGGCGTGCGAGTGCACCGGCCGGCCGCAGGATGTCGGCAGCACGCGCCCGCACGGCGTCGCCCGCGGCGAGATCGGGGCCGGGCAGGTGCGCGAGTGAAGTGCGCAACCAGCTCATGTCAGCAGCTCCCACGGGTTGTCGAGCCGAAGCGCACGGCCCGCGACGAGCAGCAGCGTGCGGTCGGCGACGGCGGCGACCAGCTGGTTCAGTCGACCGAGATCGTCGCGGTACTGGCGACCGAGCTCGGTGTCGGGGTGGAGGCCCATGCCGACCTCGTTGCTCACCACGACGGTGGGCACGTCGGTGCTGTGGGCCCGTTGGCGCAACGCCGATGCGAGGTCGTCGATGTGGTTGGCGAGCTCGAACGGCGACTCGGTGTGCACGGTGAGGTTGCCCAACCAGACGGTGAGGCAGTCGACGATGAGGAACGCGTCGGCCGGTGCAGCCACGATCGCGTCGGGGAGTTCGAGCGGCACCTCTCCGGTGGACCAGCCCGTCGGCCGCTCCGCGCGGTGACGCGCGATGCGGGCGCGCAGGTCGTCGTCGAACGGTTCGGCGGTGGCGAGGAAGTGCACTGCGCCGCCGTGGTGTTCGGCCATCTGGACCGCGAGGGTGCTCTTGCCGCTACGGGCTCCACCGACGAGGAACGTGAGCATGAGTGTTCAGCCGATCAGTAGTCGATGCCGCGCTTGGCGGCGATCCCGGACGTGTACGCGTGCTTCACTTCACGCATCTCGGTGACGGTGTCGGCCACGTCGATGATGGCCTGCGGGGCGTCGCGGCCGGTGATCACGATGGAGACGTGGCTGGGGCGGCCGACGATGGCGGCGACCACGTCGTCGGTGTCGATCCAGCCCCACGTGCACAGGTAGGTGAGCTCGTCGAGGATGACCAGCTGGTGCTCGCCGGTGGCGATGACGGCGGCGGCGGTGGCCCACGCATCGCGGGCGAGCGCGATGTCGTGCTGCAGATCGGTGGAATCCCACGTGAAGCCGGCGCCGAGCGACTGCCAGTCGACGCCCAACGTGCGGCCGATCTTCTCCTCGCCGACCTTCCAGTCGCCGCTCTTGACGAACTGCAGCACGGCCACCTTCCAGTCGCGTGCCAGGGCGCGCAGCATCACGCCGAACGCCGCCGAGCTCTTGCCCTTGCCGTTGCCGGTGTTGACGATGACGAGCGATTCGGCCCGGCGCAGCTGGGGGCGGGGGTCTTCTGTGGGGGGCGTGGCGTCGTTGGTCATGGAGGTTGGGAGCATAGGCACGAGTGCGCTACGGTTGCTCCGTCCTGTCGAACCAACGACCGGATGCACGGTGTTCAGCGAAGCCCGGTGAGAATCCGGCACTGTCCCGCAACGGTGGTTCATGGGTCTCCTGCTCCGGCAGCGAGATGCCACGACGAGTCCGGTCGCCTGACGCCGAGCGCGTGACCCACACCCTCGA
>CAZWCU010000073.1:0-3951 GCA_964632715.1 uncultured Bifidobacterium sp.
TCGCCCGGTTCGGAGTCGGTACCCGGCAGTGGGCGCGGCACCCAGCTGGAGGTGGCGACCAGCTCACCGTCGAGGCGCAGACCGAGGTGCACCGCGCCGGGCCAGGTGTCCTCCGGGAACACCACCTCTTTGGTCGGCGTGTCGAAGCGCAGCACCGCGAGGCGCAGCGGATGCGTCTCCGCCGGCGTCAGCTCGACGATCTCGGTCGTGGTCATCACACGTCGACGGCCGCGCCGTCGGCGGCCGCGGAGGCGTACATCGCGTCGACGATGCGGTGCGCCTCGACGGCGGTGAACAGATCGGGCGTGGCACCGCGGCCTTCCACGATCGCGCGCACGAACTCGCCGTCGGGGTTCTCGTTGCCGTCGCGCATCGGGTCGACGGCAGTGGTCAGTTCGTCGCCGGCGATCGACCCGGTGGCGCCGTCGTGGTCGGTCCAGCTGACCGGGCCGTACCAGTCGTCGCCCTCGATCACGATGTGGCGCCGCTCGCAGAAGATCTCCACCCGGCGCAGGCTCGGCCGGGCAAGGTTGTCGTGCCACACGCTGGTCAGCGTGCCGGTGGCCCCGTTGGCGAAGCGCAGCGAACTGGTGGCCACGTCCTCGATGCCGTCGTGGCCGTGGAAGTTGGCGGTGTGCGCGCTGAGCCGGCGCACGTCGCCGACCAGGTAGCGCAGCATGTCGACGTCGTGGATGCTGTGCTCCAGCAGCGTGCCGGCCCCGACCAGCGTCTTGTCGGCGCGCCACGTGCTGGCGTAGTGGCCCTGGATGGGGATGAACTGGTCGTCGCGGAACACCACGGTCATCACCCGGCCGGCCGCCGGGTCGTCGACGAGGTGCTTGGCCCACAGGTAGGCGGGGGAGCGGCGCAGCACCAGGCCCACCTGGTGGGTGATGCCGGCGGCGTGCGCGGCTTCGGCCATCTGCAGCGCCTCCGCGGTGGTGAACGCGAGCGGCTTCTCGCAGAACACGTGCTTGCCGGCGGCGACCACCTTCGCCAGCAGACGCGAGTGCTCGTTGGTCCAGGTGCAGATGTAGACGGCGTCGCTGTCGGCGATCACCTGGTCCTCGCTGTCGTGCACGGTGTGCCCGCTGGCCGCGGCGAAGGCGATTGCGCGTTCGGAGTGCGGGTCGTACACCCCGCCGCGCACGACGGGGGCGCCGCTGCGCTTCAGGCTCTTCGAGTGGTAGGTGGCGATCAGCCCCGCTCCCAGGAAGCCGATTCGAACCGGTGCTGCGTCGGTGTGCTGCGCGCTCATCGTCGGCCAGCATGCCAGACACGCAACGGCCCGGCGCAGCGGAGTCAGAGCGTGTGGATGCGGTCGGCGAGGGCGGCGGCTTCGTCGTGGTCGTGGGTGACCAGCAGCGCGGTGGTACCGGTGACGCGGAGCAGGGTCGCGAGCTCGCCGGCCAGGCGGTCGTGGAGCTCGCGGTCGAGTCCGGTGAGCGGCTCGTCGAGCAGCAGCACCGCCGGCCGCGGCGCCAGCGACCGGGCGAGCGCAACCCGCTTCGCCTCACCCCCACTCAACTTCGTCACGTGGAGGTTCGTGAAGGAGCCGAGACCGACGAGGTCGAGCAGCTCCGCGACCCGCGCGGCGGACTCGGCGCGGCCGACTCCCTGCATGCGCAGACCGAAGCCGACGTTCTGGCCGACGGTGAGGTGCGGGAACAGCTGCTCGTCCTGGAACACGAGCCCGATGTTGCGCCGATGCGAGGGCAGCGAGGTGATGTCGCGGTCGTCGAGCCAGACGCTGCCGCTGTCGGCGGCGAGCAGCCCCGCGATCACGCGCAGCAGCGTGCTCTTGCCCACTCCGCTCGGCCCGAGCAGCGCCACCACCTCGCCGGTGGCGACCTCCAGCGACAGCCGGTCGAGCACGGTGCGCTCACCGAAGCGCACGGTGAGGTCACGAACCGCGAGCATCGAGCACCCCCTGCCGCTCGGCCACGCCGATGATGACCGCCGTGGCCACGAGCAGGATGCTGGCCAGCGCGAAGCCCTGCGCCCGCGGCACCTCGCCGGCGCGACCGAGCAGTCGCGCGATGGCGATGGGCATCGTGTCGCGCCCGGCACGCGTGAGGAACGTGGTGGCGCCGAACTCGCCGAGCGAGATCGCGGCGGCCAGCCCCGACGACGCGAGCAACGGCAGCGCGATGTGGCGGAGGTCGATGGCCGCCCATGCGCGCAGCGGCGACGCGCCGAGCGTGGCCGCCGCGTCGCCTTGCTCGGGCGGGATGGATCGCAGCAGCGGGAGCAGTGCCCGCACCACGAACGGCGTGGCCACCAGCGCGTGACCGAGCGGGATCAGCCACCAGCTCCCGCGCCAGTCGAACGGCGGCGTGTCGAAGGTGATGAGCATGCCGAGACCGATGGTGACCGCCGACGTGCCCAGCGGCAGCATCAACCCGATGTCGAGCCAGCGACCGTGGCGGCGAGCAGTGGCGATGGCCAGCGCAGCCATTCCACCGATGCACACGCTGATCGCCGACGCGACCACTGCGAAACGCAGCGAGGTGACGAGCGAAGCGAGCGGGTCGACACCGAGGCTGACCCCCGGACGCACCTCCGCCGAGCCGAGCGTGCGCCAGGCATGCAACGACCAGCGGCCGCCCAGCCGGAACGATCGCGACACGAGCACCAGCAGCGGAGTGAGCATCACCACCGCCGTCAGCACCGCGCCGCCGAGCACCATGCGTCGCTCGCGGGCCGACCGTGCGCGCCGCGCGCCCGCTGTCCCGGCGAACGGGTGAGCCGCGCGGCGTTGCCAGCGGGCCGACCACCACACGAGCACTGCGAGCACCACCAGCTGCAGCAACGACAGCACGGCGGCGCCGTCGACGTCGCCGAGCTGGGTCGCGCGCCGGGCGATCTCCACCTCGAGCGTCGGGTTGGCCGCGCCGCCGAGCAGCTTCACGGCGCCGAAGGAGGTGAACGTGAACAGGAACACGACCGTGGCGGCGGCGGCGAGCGCCGGGCGCAGCAGTGGCAGCACCACGTGGCGCAGCACCTGGGCCGGCGACGCACCGAGCGTGCGGGCCGCGGCGGTGAGATCGGTGGGCAGCACCACCCACATCGCGCCCACCAGCCGCACCACGACCGCGATGTTGAAGAACACGTGCGCCACCACCACGGCGCGGGCGGTGCCGTGCCACGACTGCGGCAGCAGCGCCAGGAACGCCGCGCCGACCACCACCGTCGGCAGCATGAACGGCACCGTCACCAGCGCGAGCACCGCACGCCGTCCGAGGAAGCGGTAGCGGGCGAGCAGGTAGGCGGGGGCGAAGCCCACCCCCAGCGTGAGCGCCGTGCTGGCCAGTGCCTGCCAGCACGTGAACCACAGCACGCGGCCGAGGCCAGGTGCATCGAGCGCGTCGCTCACCGAGCCCGGCTGCAGCACGCGTGCGAGCAGCGTGCCCAGCGGCCACAGGTAGAACAGCGTCAGCCCGATGACGGGACCGGCGGCGAGCGCGGGCACCAGCCATCGAGGAACGCGGTTCAGCGCAGCACGATCTCGGTCCACTGGTCCTGCCACTGCTCGCGGTTGGCGGCGATGAGAGCCGGGTCGAGCGTGAGCGGCTCGGCGGGAACCACGGCGAACTGGGTGAACACGTCGGGCAGCAGCACCGTCGGGTTGGCCGGGTAGACGAACAGCGTGAGCGGCAGCTCTTGCTGGAACGCGGGGCTGAGCAGGAACTCGACCAGCTGGGCGGCTTCGGCCGGCTGGTCGCTGCCGCGCAGCACGCCCGCGTACTCCTCCTGGCGGAAGCAGGTGCCCGAGCTGACCCCGGTGGGCGCGTCGGTGCGTGGCGGGTCGGCGAGCAATACTTCAGACGGCGGGCTGCTGCCGTAGCTGACCACCAGGGGCTTATCACCATTGCTGCCGGCCGCTCCGCTGAACCGCTCGTAGTAGGCCACGGTCCACGAGTCGATGACTTCCACGCCGTTGGCGCGCAG
>CAZWCU010000073.1:4051-17741 GCA_964632715.1 uncultured Bifidobacterium sp.
GGCCGTGGGGAACGAGTCGTAGGCGACGAGGGTGATGGCCCCCGGCTCGCCGCCACCGTCGAGCGTGTCGTCGCTGGCCGAGTCGTCGCTGCATGCGGCGATGAGGAGGGAGGCGGCGAGGACGCCGCCGAGGAACATGGACTTCATGGGATCACCACCGTGAGGACTCCCGAGGTGACCTGCACCTCGGTACGTTCGGTTGCTTCGTTGCTGACGCCGAGCGCTTCCGTGCCGCGCAGCGTGGCGTTGTCGAGCGGCCAACGCGCGCCACTCACCGACACGCCGGAGCAGGGGCCGTGCAGTGCGAGCAGCGAGAACGTCTGGCCGACCTCCACGTCGAGCACCGCCTGCCGGCCGGGGTGCAGCACCGAGAAACGAGTGTTGCCGAGCACGGCGCGCACCGACGCCAGCTCGCCCAACGACGGGTGCCCCAGCGCGAGCAGCGTGCCCAGCAGGTGGTCGAGGCGAGGGTCGTCGGGGTCGTCGAGCCCGCCGATCACGAGCAGCTGGCGCACGTCGGGCACGGACAACGCGCGGCTGATGGCCAGTTCGGCATCGGTGAGGTCCTTGTCGAACGGGTGCTCGTCGATCTCGAGCTCGTGGGCGTAGGCCCACATCCGTCCGGCGGCGCTGATGCTGTCGAAGTCGCCCACCAGGACGTGCGGCCGCAAGCCGGCTGCCACCGCGTGGTCGAGCCCGCTGTCGGCTGCGATGACGACGGCGCCCTCGCGCGCGGCCTCGAGGGCGAGCGCGCCGAGTGCCCCGCCTCCGATGACCACGATTGCCTGGCTCATTCGCATCCCTCCGCTGGCATTACCCAGATCAGGTTCTCGGGTCGGTGGCGGCGGCCACCCTCTCAGCCCACGATCCGTGCGAGCTCCCCGTTTCGGTTACGGGCGAGTGTACCCCGTTCGCCCGACGGTCAGCCGCGGCTGCGTTGCGTCTGGATGGTGACCGCGACGAGGCCGAGGATGACGAGCGCCATGCCGAAGATCTGGATGGGTGCCACCGAGCTGCCGAGGAACAGCACCGACCACACCACGGCCAGTGCCGGCTGCGAGACCTGCAGCATCGCGATGACGCCGATCGGTACCGACTTCTGCGCGAACACCATCAACCCGTGGGCGGCCGTGCCGGTGAGCACGGCGAGGATGACGATGAACACGACCGAGCGCCACGTGACCTCGAGCAGCGTGCCGGGGAACAGGAACAGTCCCAGCGGCAGCGTCACGACGGCCGCGATCGGCGTGATGTGCGACATCACCACCGCCACCGAGCGACCTTGGCGCAGCTGGCGGCTGGTGAGCAGGTACGTGGCCCACAGGCACAGCGCGCCACCCACCCACGCGACGCCGTTCCAGGAGAACTCTCCGGTGGGCGGCGCGTTGAACAGCACGATGGCCAGACCGACGAGCGAGATCAGGCCGAACGCGAGCGCACCGAGCCGCAGCCGCTCCTTGAAGATGACGGCCCCGAGCGGCACGACGATGAGCGGCGTGAGCGCGCCGGTGAACTCGGCGGAGGCGACGGTGGTGCGCGTGACGCCGGTGAAGAACGCGGTGATGTTGAGACCGAAGGCAATTCCGGGCACCAGCGAGGCGCGCAGGTCGGCGCGGCTGAGCCAGCGCCGCTCGGTGACCCAGAGGATGGCCCACCAGATGAGTGAGCAGAGCACCATCCGCCAGAACGCGACCGTGATGCCGGGCGTCTCGGCCAGCTTCACCAGCGTGGAGCCGAGGCTGAACAGCACGATGACGGCGACGAGCGCGGTGAGGCCGAGCGCGGTGCCGGTGGGCATGCGTGCCATCAGATCGGCGCGCCGGGTGGACTCGACGGGTTGCAGCAGGTCGACGGAGGTGGGTTCGGGCGGGCAGGTCATGCTGAGGGCGACCGTGTGATGTCGGGCTCGATGTAGACCATCGCGCCCACCGGGATGGCGGCGCGCACCGTCGCTTCGGTCTCGTCGATGACCGCCGCGAGCTGGGCGGCGGTGATCTCCGGTGCGACGTCGAGCTTGGCTGCCACCAGCAGCTCGTCGGGTCCGAGGTGCATGGTCTTCAGGTGGATGATGCCGTGCACCTCCGGATGGCTGACGAGTGCCGTCTTGATGGCATCGAGCTGTTCGTCGCTGGCCGCTTCGCCGATGAGCAGACCCTTCATCTCGACGGCGAGGATGATGGCGATCACGATCAGCAGCACGCCGATGGTGATGGAGCCAGCTGCGTCCCACCGGGCGTCGCCGGTGATGTCGGCCATGGTGAGGCCGAGCAGCGCCACGACCAGACCGGTCTCGGCGCCGATGTCCTCCAGCAGCACCACCGGCAGCTCCGGCGCCTTCGAGGTGCGGATGAACGTCCACCACGAGCGCTTGCCGCGCACGCGGTTGGCTTCCTTGGCGGCGGTGGTGAGCGAGTAGGTCTCGAGCGCGATGGACACGACGAGGATGGCGTACGCGACCCAGATCTTCTTGATCTCGTGCGGGTCGCTGAACTTGTGGATGCCTTCGTAGAGCGCGAACAGGCCACCCATGCTGAACAGCACCAGCGCCACCACGAACGACCAGAAGTAGCGCTCGGGGCCGTAGCCGAACGGGTGCGCGTGGTCGGCGGGACGCTTCGCGCGGCGACCGCCGAACATGAGCAGGCCCTGGTTGCCGGTGTCGGCGAGGCTGTGCCCGGCTTCGGCCAGGAGGCCGGCCGAACGGGTGAGGAGGAAGCCGACGAACTTCGCGATGGCGATGCCAAGGTTCGCGAAGAACGCGGCGATGATGGCCTTGCGGCTGCCGTCTTGCACTCCGGCCACACTACCGAGGGCTGCCGCCACGGCCTCCGACCGCAGCTGCGGCGGCCGCGGTGGTGAGAATGACGCCATGACTGAACTGAACGGACGCGTGGCCATCGTCACCGGTGGCGGCCGTGGCATCGGGCGTGGCATCAGCGAGCTGCTGGCCGCGCACGGTGCGACGGTGGCAGTGAACTATCGCAAGGACGCGGAGGCTGCGGCCGAGACGGTGGCCGCCATCGAGGCCGCCGGTGGCAGTGCCAAGGCGTATGCAGCCTCGGTCGACGACGCCGCCGACTGCGCTGCACTCGTCGCCGCGGTGGTGGCCGACTTCGGCGGCATCGACATTCTGGTGTGCAACGCGGGCATCGCATCACGGGGCCGCGCCGTCGCCGACACCGACCCGGAGGAGATGATGCGCGTGGTCGCCACGCACGCGTTCGGCCCTCACCACCTCTCCCGAGAAGCACTGCCCAGCATGCGCACCCGCGGTCGCGGCGACATCGTGATGATCTCGTCGGTGGCCACCTCGCACATGTCGGCCAACGGCGCGCCCTACAACATGGGCAAGGCCGCGATGGAAGCGCTCGCCTTCGGGCTCGCGAAGGAAGAGCGCCGCTACGGCATCCACGTGAACGTGGTGGCCCCCGGCCTGGTGGAGACCGACATGGGCCTGCGGCTGGCGCGTGCGATCAGCGGCAACCGCGACATGGAGGACCTGCGCAGCATGGACGCTGCAGCGCCGTTCGGTCGCGTGTGTCAGCCGGCGGACATCGCCAACGTGGTGCTCTGGCTGTGCAGCCAGGGTGCCGGCTACGTGACCGGTCAGCGCATCGAGGTCGACGGCGGTGGCACCCGCTGAGCCGCCGCGCCGCCGACCAGCTAGCGCGGCGCGACGTTGCCGAAGATGGAACGCGGCAGCTCGATGAAGGTGCGGCCGGGAGTGAGCAGGATCGGTGAGCCGTCGTCGGCGGTGAGCGTGAAGGTGTCGAGCCGGTCGGCGCGGGTCCAGGTGCCGTGCACCAGGTTGCCGCCGGTGAACACCCACGCCTCGCCGGTGCCCACGCTCTGCGCGTCGGGACTGCCGCTGATGCCTGCGTTGTAGACCATGTGCAGCACGACGACGTTGTTGGTGGTGGCCAGGTCGCCGTTGGGGCCGTTGTCGGCGCGACCGTTCTGCTGCCGCTCGTACAGCCCGGTGGCGGCGTTCCAGGTCCATCCGACGCGATAGCTGTCCATCTTCACGTCGACGCCCGCCGACGGCGTGCCCTGCACGGGGTCGGCGGCCGCGCGGTACTGGAACTGCTGCGGCGGCGAGCCGTAGCCGGGAGGCGACTGCTCCCAGGCTGCGTTGATGTTGAAGAACAGGTTGTAGGGCGCCTTGTCGAAGCTGACGCGGAAGCACGCGCTGCCGCAGAAGTTGGGGCTCATGTTGACCAGGTCGCTGGCGTCGATCTCGTTGGTGACGGTGCGGTTGCCGCCCGACCACGCCAGGATCGGTGCGTTCAGCGAGCCGAGCAGGTCCACGTCCTGCAACCGGCCGGAACGCATCGGCCCGACGAGATCGGCGCCCTGGCTCTGGAACACCATCGCGAAGCGCGACACGCTGTCGTTGATGATCTCCTCGTACACGATGTCGGCCTGGTTCATGCCGTACTGCGGATGGCTGTCGTAGTTGCCCACCTTGGCGACGATGGCGGGGCGCAGCACCGCGAGCGGGTTGCCCTCGGGGATCGGCAGCCCGGTGAGTGGGTACACGGGGTCCGGCGCGACCGTGGTGGTGGTCTCGGCGACGGTGGTGGCAGGCTCCGTGGGGTCGGTGGCAGCCGCGGTGGACGGCACCGCCGTGGTGGCAGGGTCGGTGGCCGGCGACGTGGCGGTGGGTTCCGCTTCGGAGCCTCCGCTGCACGCGGCGAAGAGTGCGAGCGCGGCAACGAGGAGGGGGAGACGGCGAGGGGGACGCATCTCTCGATTGTGACACCCGAGCCCACGCGATCGGGGTCGCTTCCGTGGAGGCACTTGTCACTCTGGTAGTCAATGAGGATGCGTGACCCCCGCTACGACATCCTTTTCGAGCCCGTTCGCATCGGTCCGAAAGTTGCCAGAAATCGCTTCTTCCAAGTGCCGCACTGCAACGGAATGGGTCACCGGCACCCGTCGTCGCTGGCCGAGATGCGCGGCGTGAAGGCCGAAGGCGGGTGGGCCGTGGTGTGCACGGAGGAGGTCGAGATCCACCACACCTCCGCGCTCGACGGCGCCGTGGAGGGTCGCCTGTGGAGCGATGCCGACATCCCCGCGCACGCGCGCACGGTCGCGAAGGTGCACGACCACGGCAGCCTCGCCGGCATCGAGCTGGTGCACAGCGGACTCAACTCGCCCAACAGCTACCCGCGCGTGCCGGCGATGGGCCCGTCGGTGCGGCCGACCACCAGTGGTACCCCTGGGCAGGGACGAGCGATGACGCTCAGCGACATCGCCGATCTGCGGGCATGGCACCGGGCCGCCGTGCGCCGGTCGTTGCAGGCCGGGTACGACCTGGTCTACGTGTACGCCGCGCACGGCCTCACCGTGTTCCAGCAGTTCCTGTCGCCACGGTTCAACGACCGCACCGACCACTACGGCGGCTCGTTGGAGAACAGAGTGCGGCTGCTGCGCGAGGTGCTCCAGGACACGGCCGAGTTGTGCGCGGATCGCGCCGCGGTCGCGTGTCGCATCGTGGTCGACGAGCTGATCGGCGACGCGGGCCTCGGCCGGTCGGAGATCGAGGACGTGTTCGGGATGATCGGCGAACTGCCCGACCTGTGGGACCTGATGGTGGGTGAGTGGGCCTTCGACAGCAGCACGTCGCGCTTCGAGCAGGAGGGCTACGGCGAGCCGTTCGTGCACGGTTTCAAGCAGCTCACCACCAAGCCCGTCGTCATCGTCGGCCGCTACACGTCGCCCGACACGATGGTGCGACTGGTGCGCCAGGGCGTCACCGACTTCATCGGCGCCGCACGGCCGAGCATCGCCGACCCGTTCCTGCCGCGCAAGATCGAAGAAGGTCGCGTCGACGACATCCGCGAGTGCATCGGCTGCAACATCTGCGTGGCCGGCGACTGGATGGCCGTGCCCATCCGCTGCACGCAGAACGCGTCGATGGGGGAGGAGTGGCGCCGCGGCTGGCACCCCGAACGCATTGCTCCGAAGCCTGCGAACGCGCCGGCCGACAGCAAGGTCTTGGTCGTCGGCGCCGGCCCGGCCGGTCTCGAAGCCGCGCTGTGGCTGGGGCGCCGTGGCTACGAGGTGGTGCTCACCGAGGCGACGCGCACGCTGGGTGGACGTGTCGCGCGTGAGTCGAGGTTGCCCGGACTGGCCGAGTGGAGCCGGGTCGCCGATCACCGGGTCGGCCAGCTGGCCAGGCTGCCGAACGTGATGGTCGCGCTGGAGAGCCCGATGACCGCGACCGAGATCGCCGGCTACGACTTCACCGACGTGGCCGTGGCGACGGGCGCCACGTGGCGTGCCGACGGGCTCGGCCGCTGGCACTCTCGCGGCGTGTTCGCGGACGCGCTCACGCCCGACGATCTGTTCGCGGGCGTGCGGCCCAGCGGGCGCCGGGTCACGATCTTCGACGACGAGCTGTTCTACCTCGGCGGCGTGCTGGCCGAGCTGCTCGCCCGCGAAGGGTTCGAGGTCACCATCGTCACTCCCGAGTCGAAGGTGTCGGCGTGGACCGTCAACACGATGGAGCAGCACAAGATCCACCGCCGTCTGGTCGAGGCCGGCGTCGCCGTCGTCACCGACACGGCCGTGCTCTCCCACGCCGGCGACACCGCGATGCTGGCCTGCACCTACACCGGTCGCGAACGGTCCACCGCGTGCGACGCGCTCGTCACGGTGACGCTGCGCATGCCCGACGACCAGGTGCTGCACGACCTGCACGCGCTCGGGTTCGCGCGTGCGCAGGCGATCGGCGACGCGCATTGCCCGGGCACCATCGCCGAGGCGGTGCACAGCGGGCGCCTCTACGCCGAAGAGCTGCACGCTCCGGCGCGCGAGTCGGGCGACACGCCGTTCCGCCGCGAGGTCATCGAGCTGGCCTGAGCACGTCGGCCGCGGGCTGCCATGGTTGCGTGTCGAAACGGACGGTAGCCTCTGGTGCGTGAGCCCCCTCAGCCCTCTCGCCAGTCCGCTGGCCGCCGACTCCGCCAGCTCCATCGTCACCGTCACGCCGGAGGCGATGACCGAACTGGCTGCGCTGCGCGACACGGAACCCGACGCCGATCGTCTGGGGCTGCGGCTCGAGATCATCAGCCAGCCGGGTGAGGACTTCAAGTACGACCTCAGCTTCGACGTGGTCACCAAGGCCGCGTTCACCGACGAGGTGCGTACGCACAGCGTCACCACCGAATCGGGCGACACCATCACGCTGAAGGTCATCATCCCGGCCGCCAGCCTCGACCTGCTCGACGGCGCCACGCTCGATCACACCGCCGGCGCCGGCCTCGTCATCCGCAACCCCAACAAGCCGAAGGCTCCGGTCGTCGAGGGTCTCGTCAACGACGACCCGCTCAGCGCCGAGGTCGAGTCCATCGTCGCCACCGAGGTGAACCCGGCGCTCGCCGCGCACGGTGGGTTCGTCACCTACGTGGGCCACGACAACGAGGGCACTGCCTACCTCACCATGGGCGGCGGCTGCCACGGCTGCTCGATGAGCCGCATGACCATGCTCGAAGGCGTGCAGACGATGATCGTGGAGGCGCTGCCCGCCATCGAGCGCGTGCGCGACCTCACCGACCACACCTCCGGCGAGAACCCCTACTACCACTGACGGGTCGGGTCACACCCGGTCGCCGGTGACGGTGATCGTGTCGCCCACCGCGCCCGCTGCCACGTCGTCGGCGGTGAACAGCACCGCGCGGAGGTCGTGACCCGAGTACACCTTGGTCTGCGCGGTGAAGTTCGGGTCGGCCGGATCGTCGGGCTGCCCGTAGGTGAGGATGGCCTCTGCGGTGGGTCCGTCGGCAGTGAACGCGATGGTCATCACGAAGCTGTTGCCGTAGGTGACCGGATAGCCGAGCGTGCTGAACGCACGGCCGTCGACGAACTCGCCGGGATCGCCCTGCGGTGCGAACGTGTTCGACCCGCTGCAGCAGTCGACGATCGAGATGGCGCCCTCCAGGTTGGTGCCACCGGGGATCGCGATGCGTTCGTCGATCGCACGTCCGTCGAACTGCACGTCGCCGAGCGCCACGTCGAGCGCCCAGCCCTGACCCTGCACCGCCATCATCGCCACCGCGATGTTGTTCACCACGGTGGTGTTCTCGGCCAGCGTGTTGGGCGTGCCCACCGGGTCCGCGGGATCGAACGGCACCGCGTAGAGGTCGCCCGCGTTGCTGCGGTCGGCGCCACTGAACGAGGCGAGGAACTCGCGCCACAGCACGGCACCGCGTGAGTCGGTGTTCAGTCGGCCGTCCCACGCGCGCAGCACGTCGCACGCGGGTGTGATGTCGAACGGCACGCCTTCCACGAGCACCACGCCCTGCTCGTCACACGCCTTCACCACCTGGTCGCGCAACAGGTCGGCGTGCAGCCCGCGGTTCGAGAACCAGGCGGCCTTCAGCTCGGCGAGGTCGAACGTGCCGTCGTCGCCGCGCAGCGACGGGTCGGTGAGCAGGATGACGTTCTCACGCGTGCGCGCCGACTGGGGCACCGCCTCGGGGCCGGTGAGCGGGGAGAAGCCGGTGAGCAGCTGTGCCGGGTTGGCCAACCAGTGCGAGTCGTTGGCGTTGAACACGTAGTCGTCGCGTTCCAGCTGCGGCTGCGCATCGAACGGCAGGATGCCGGGTCGCGTGGCGGCAGGGTCGTCGACCCACTCGTTGGCGGGGTTGCTGCCGTCGAGCAGGATGGCGCCGTTGTCGAGCACCACCGCGGCGAGCGCACCCGCGGCGACGTTGGCCTGCCACTCGGCGATCGCTGCCGGCGACAGGTTGGGTGTGGCAGCGGTGTCGGCGTACCACGCACGACCGTCGGCCGAGGTGGCGATGGTGTTCACCCACGGGATGCCGTTGGCCGTGCGATGCGCGTCGATGAACTCGTCCATGTTCGTGGCGGTGTTCATCCCGAAGAACTGCTCGAGGATGTCGGTGTTGTCGATGTTGGCATCGCGCACCGTGTAGCCCTTCTCGGTGCTCCAGCCGAAGGGCAGTTCGAGCATCGGGCCGTAGTGGCTGGCGTAGAGCGTGCGCGACTCGGTGGTGACCGCCCCATCGGGCTGCAGCACTTCGATGTCGATGTCGGTGGCGGTCATCGGCCGGGCCTCGCCGCCGTACTGGTAGCTGGTGGGGTCGCCGGGGGTGAGGGCCAGTTCGTAGAGGGTCATGCGGTGGCCGGCCGACACCGTGTGGGTCCAGGCGACGTGATCGTTGAAGCCGATCAGCACGCCGGGCACGCCCGTCAGGCCGACGCCGTACACGTTCAACTCGCCGGTGGTCAGCGTCAGCTGGCTCTCCCACAGCCGCTTCTCGCCCTCCCAGGGGAAGTGCGGGTTGGCGATGAGCATGCCGCCGCCGCTGGTGCTGCCCGTGGCGCCGATGGCCCACCCGTTGCTGCCGAGCGTGGTGGTGGTGGTGTCGGCGCTCGCGCCCTCAGTCGTGGTCTCGGTCGCCGGCGTCGTCGTCTCCGGTGCGGTCGTTTCCGGTGCGGGAGCCGCCTCCGGTGGTTGCGCAGTGGCGATGGGGTCGATGAGCACGCCCGAACTGGCGAACAGGGTGATGTCGTTGAGGTTCGCGTAGAGATCGGTGGTGGTGATCGGCAGCACCCACGGTTCGCCGGCACACCACCCACTCGCGCCGTCGGCCTCCAGCGCGGCGTTGAACCCGGCCACGTAGCCGGTGACCATCTCCGTGACCCGCTCGGGCTGGTCGCCGAACTTCTCGTCGGCGTCGGCCCACAGCCCGAGGTGCCGATAGGCGAAGTCGCTGTTGATGTTGGCGTCGCCGTCGCCGGGGCCGAACCACTTCGCGCGCTCGCCGCGCACCTTGATGATCTGGTCGAGCAGCGTGCACGCGCGGTCCTGCGAGAACGCGTAGCCCTGGCCGAAGCCGAGGCTGCCCCAGTCGTCGGCGACGATGTGCGGGATGCCGAACTCGGTGCGCGTGATCTGCGCGGAGTAGCCGGGCACGGCCTCGGTGGTGGTGGTCGCCGCTGCCGGCGTGGTGGTGTCGCCCCCGTCAGAGGCGTCGGTGGTGCCGGTGGGCGTGCCGTCGTCGCTGCAGGAAGCGACGATCAGAAGGGCGACAAGACCAACCCCGAATCGGTGGCGCATGCCGCGAACAGTAGCCCTGCCCCACCGAGCGTGACGCTGATCCATCCGAGTGCCACACGACCATCCGAGTGCCACAGAACCGTCCGAGTGCCACACGACCGTCCGAGTGGCAGCGTGCACCCCGGTGGGACGCTGGCACTCGGATGGGTCAGGGCAGCGTGGCGACGAAGTGGACGATCGCCGCGGCGAGGAGGTCGCGCTCGGGGCCGAGCGTGGCGACGTGTCCGCTGCCGTGCATCGTCAACCGCTCGACGGGACCGCCGAGGGCCGCGGCGACGAGGTCGGCGCCGAACGGGTCGACCACCTCGTCGAGCGCGCTGGTGACCAGCAGCACGGGAACCGTGACCGCGGTGAGATCGGTGGCCAGCGACCCTTCGACCATCTGCATCAGCGCGGCCACGGGCAGGCGGGTGTAGCCCACCTCACCCTCCGCGAGCGGCGGGCCGTCGACCCACTCGAGGCCGCGCGACCGCTGCCACTCGAGCCCGTCGAGCGCATCGGGGTCGGGCGCTGGAACGTTGATGGCCACCACCGCGCGGCAGCCGCCGAGGGCGGCGACCGCGAGCGCCAGCGAGCCGCCCATCGACTGCCCGACCACCACGTCGACGGTCTCGTCGCACGCCGCCGCGAGCCACTCCGCCCACCCGACGGCGAGCAGCGCCTCCGGCTGCGCATCGTGACCGGGGAGCGTGCGCGCGAACGCGTCGTGCCCGGCAGCGCGGAGCGCGTCGACCACCGGTGCCATGGTGGCGGCCGTCCCGCCCAATCCGTGGAGGCACAGGATGCGAGCCACGGCTGGTCAGCCCGCGGTGGAGAGCGCGTGCAGCAGGTCGGCCAGCAGGTCGCCGGAATCCTCGAGCCCCACCGAGATGCGCAGCAGGCCGCCGCTGACGCCCTGCTCGGCCGCCTCGCGGTCGGTGAGGCTGGCGTGGGTGGTGGTGCGCGGATGGCACACGAGCGTCTCCGGGCCGCCCAACGAGGTGGCCACGCGCAGCAGGCGCACGCTGCCCAGCAGCCGCTCGACGGCGGGCGCACCACCGGCGAGGTCGATGGCGAAGACGGTGCCGAAGCCACGCATCTGGCGCACGGCGAGCGCGTGCTGCGGGTGCGACTCGAGACCCGGGTAGTGCACGGCCGCGACCGCCGGATGCGACTGCAGTTCCTGCGCGAGGCGGAGCGCGGTGGCGCCCTGATGGGTGGTGCGAACGGCCAACGTGCGCATGCCTCGCAGCGCGTTGAGCGCATCGAACGGCGACGGTGTTGCCCCGTGCAGCACGCTGTACGCCCAGATCTCGTCGAGCAGTTCGCGCTCGCCGCTGACGACACCGAGCGTGGCGTCGTTGTGGCCGGCGATGCCCTTGGTCGCCGAGTGCAGCGAGAGGTGCACGCCGAACGACAGCGGCTGCTGACCGAGCGGGGTGGCGAACGTGGAGTCGACCAGCGTGATCGGGCCGCGCAGGGCACCGAACTCGGTGAGGTCGACCAGTTCGAGCAGCGGGTTCGACGGCGTCTCGGCGATGGCGAGCATGGTGCGGCCTGGTTGCACCGCGGCGGCGAACGCGCCCGGCTCGGTGCCGTCGACGAACGTGACCTCGATGCCGAACCGGGCACAGGGGCCTTGCAGGAACGCGAGGGTGGCCGAGTACAGCTGCCGCTGCGCGACGATGTGCGAGCCGTTGCCGCACAGCGCGAGGACGACGCTGCTGATGGCACCCATTCCGCTGGCGAACGCGAGCGATGCTTCCGCGCCTTCCAGCGCCGCAACTGCGTCTTCGAACGACGCGACGGTGGGGTTCGCGTAGCGGCCGTAGAACTCGCCGGAGCGCACACCGGTGGCGCGCCGGCGAGCGTCGTCCATGCCGGTGGACTGCCAGACGCTGCTGGCCCACAGCGCAGGGGCGAGCGAACTGCCGCTGTGGCCGCGACCAGCGGTGATGGCGGTGGTGGCAGGGTGCTGGGCGGAGGGGTCCGGCATCTCGTCAAGGCTACGGCCTCGCTCTACGCTGCGAGCATGAGTATCGACCTTGGTGTTCTCTATGGCGCGGCGCGTGCGCGCATCGGCGAGCTGGTGTCGCGTCCCACCACCGACCCCGACCTGCCGGTGCCGGCCACGCCGCGCTGGACCGTGCACGACGTGGTCGCGCACGTGTCGGGCGTCGCGGCCGACGGCACCAGCGGCAACATGGCCGGGGCGCCGGGCGAGGAGTGGACCGCCGCGCAGGTGCAGCGCAGCGCCACCCGTTCGATCGCGGAGCTGCTCGCCGAGTGGGAGGGCACCGGACAGTTGATGGAGGGCTTCCTGTCCTCGCCGGCCGGCGTGAACGCGTCGGCGGCGGTGATGGACATCCACACGCACGAGGCGGACCTGCGCCATGCGCTGGGCATGCCGCTGGAGGTGCCCGTCGACTTCCTCGCGTGGGCGGGCGAGGCCATGCGCGACGGGTTCGCCGAAGCGGTCGCCGCTGCGGGTCTGCCGCCGGTGGAGGTGACAGCGCCCGACGTCGAGTGGTTCCGCGGGCGGTTGGGTCGCCGCACGGACGCGGAAGTGCGCGCGTTCGAGTGGTCTGCCGATCCCGGGCCGTACCTGGACTCGTTCTTCATCTTCGGCCGCGCCGAGCAGTCGCTGGGCGAGCGAGCATGATCGGCCGGCTCGACGAGGTCGTCGTCGACTGTCACGACCCCATCCTGCTGGCCGAGTTCTGGCAGCGCATGCTCGGTGGTTACATCGTCCGCCAGAGCCACGAGTGGGTGGCGCTCGAACCACCCACCGGCATCACCGTCTCGTTCCAGCTGGTGCCCGAGCACAAGCAGGGCAAGAACCGCGTGCACCTCGACATCGACGTCGGCGATCTGCTGGAGGCCATCGCGGCCACCGTCGCCGCCGGCGCCACCGTCATCGGTGCTCCCGTGTACGACGAGCTCGGTGGCTTCCAGGTGATGGCCGACCCCGAGGGCAACGAGTTCTGTCTGATCAACGGCCCCACCGCCATCACGGCGTAGGAGCACGGCCTTCTTCCGCTCCGCGGTGTCGACGGTAAGGTCGTCGTCATGGCCCGACCGATCCGACGCATCGCACTGTCCACCGGTGGCGGCGATGCGCCGGGGTTGAACGCCGTCATCCGGGCGGCGACGCTCGCGGCCCGCAACCGGGGCTGGGACGTCGTCGGCATCCGCGACGGGTTCACCGGCCTGCTCACGCCCGAGGAGTACCCGGACGGCGGCATCATCGACCTCACTCGTGAACGTGTCCGCGGCATCGCCCACCTCGGCGGCACGATCATCGGCACCACCAACCGCGGCAATCCCACCGCGTTCCCCGTCGAGCAACCCGACGGCAGCTGGGTCGAGGTCGATCGCACGCCGGAGCTGCTGGAGAAGTTCGATCGGGCGGGCATCGACGCGCTCATCACCATCGGCGGCGACGGCTCGCTCACCATCGCCAACCATCTGTACGAGGCCGGTCTGCGCGTCATCGGTGTGCCCAAGACCATCGACAACGACCTCGAGGGCACCTCCACCACGTTCGGTTGCTCAACCGCGGTGGAGTTCGCCACCGACTGCATCGACGGGAAGGTCGCGCGGGCCACCGGGCGGACGAGC
>CAZWCU010000074.1:0-17597 GCA_964632715.1 uncultured Bifidobacterium sp.
AGCAGCTGCTCGCTCACCGCGGTGAGCATCGCCGCCAGCAGCGCCTGCTTGCCCTTGAAGTGCCAGTAGATCGCCGGGCCGCTCACGCCTGCGGCCGCGCCGATGTCGTCGATGCTCGTCGCCCCGTAGCCGCGCTGGGCGAAGAGGGTTGCCGCCGCGCGCAGGATCTGGTCGGAGCGTGTCGGCATCGGTGGCACGTTAGGCGTCACCAACTGCCGGAGCTGCCGCCGCCACCGCCACCGCCGACGCTGCCGCCGGAGAATCCACCGCTCCAGCCACCGCTGGAGCTGCTGCCACCCGAAGGCGCCGGCGCCGATCGAGTGGCGTTCCACAGGCTCCACTGCGTGGCCACCAGCATCGGCGAGGTCTGCGACGCGAGATCGGCCGGCGGCACCGCGGCACGGGCCACCGCGCGACCCCATGCGTCGGCGGCGCCGAGTGCCACGGCCCACGCGGTGTACTCACGCAGCAGCCCGTTCTTCCACGCCCACTCCACGTGGGTGCCTTCGCTCGCCTCCAGGAAGCGGCGGAACGACTCGGTGCGCAGGGCAAGCGCGCTGCCCGCGGCACTGCGCACCGGCAGCAGCGGTCGGTAGGCCGCGCCGGCCACCACGGCCGGCACCAGGAAGCCGACGACGAGCGCCACCGGCCACGCACGGAGCAGGCCCAGGAAGCCGGCGACCGCGACGACGGCCACGGCTCCGATCACCACGGCGGCGAGCAGCACGGGAAACTGCGGCGAGCTGCCAGGCCCGAACTTCTTCCACCACCCAGACGCGCGAACGGCGGCCAGTTGCTCGGCGCGGATGTCGGCCCACGTGGCTGCGAGCCGGGGTTGGTAGGTGCCGAGCTCGAGCGAGTCGTCGCCGGCGAACAGTCCTGTGAGCAGCACTTGGGTCTCGTTCGGTGCCTGCCCCCGGCGAGGGCCGGGGCTGAGCACCTGCGGGTCGTCGCTGAGCACCAGCACCTCCTGCGCGATCTGGTCGGCGAACCAGGCGCTCACACTGTCGGTGTCGACCTGCTCGTTGAGCAGCACGGTTCCCTGCCACGGGCGCAGGCGACGCGGCGGTTCGAACTCGGTGGTCACCATCGTGCTCAGCTCGCGGTCGGTCACCAGCCGTGTCGGTCCGCCGGCAGCGCCGTACGCAGCATCGGCCGCACCACCGCCGCCCACCTCGTTGCGGCCGAGCCGGCGCGCCACCAGGAAGCCACCCAACCCGGCAACGCCGCCGAGTCCGGCGACGCCGAGCGCCAGCGGAACCGGCGACCGATCGACACGGCGCTCGATCATCGGCGGAGCCGCCACCTCGGCGGGCTCGGTGATGGCGACGATGTCGCCGCCGATGGTGATGCCGTCGCCCGCCTCGAGCGGTTCGATGACGACCCGGTACACGTCGCCGTCGCGGACCAGTTCGCACCCGCCCTCGTCGCCGAACGCGCCGACGCTGCACAGCGGATCACGCAACTCGAACCCGCTCACCACCACTTCGAAGCGAGTGGTGTCGACCGTCTCGTCGTTGGCGATGATGTCGAGCGCGAGCACGCCGGTGCCCAGCCGGGCCTCGGGCAACGTGTAGCTGAGGATGTAGCGGTGCTGCCCGTCGATGGTGACGTCGGGGTCGCCGAGACGGATGCGGGTGGCACCGCCGATGTCGACCACCGACATGCCGGCGTCGGCATCCGGCGACGAGGCTTCGATGTCGATCGGCTCGCCGAAGTCGTTGGGGATGATGCGCTCGTGACCGTGACGCTGGTTGGTGCCGAAGTCCTGGTCGACCACCTCGCGGACGCGCACGCCTTCGCCGCCGGCGGGCGTGACGAGCACCTGCTTGGCATCGAAGCGCTCCTCGTGCACACCACCACCGAGGAAGCCCATCAGGACGAGGGCGGGCGCGGCGAGCAGCGAGCCACCCACCGCGACATGACGAAGAGCACCTACCGGATCGAGCACGACATGCACCGTAGCGGCACCGACCTGTCGAGCGGCTTCGTCCCTAACGATCGTTCAAGAGATCGTGGTAGGTTCGCGTGATGACCGAGTTCACCGACGAGCACGAGGCGTTCCGCGGCGTCGTGCGCGACTTCAGCCGCCGGGCACTGGCGCCACGCATCGACGAGTGGGAGGCCGCTGGCGAGCTATCCCTCGAAGCGGTGGGGATGATGGCCGAGCTCGGTCTGTTCGGCATCGTGTTCCCCGAGGAGTGGGGCGGCAGTGGGGGCGACTTCACGTCGCTGTGCATCGCCATCGAGGAGATCGGCACGGTCAGCCAGAGCATCGGCATCACGCTGTCGGCCGCGGTCGGTTTGGGTGCCAACCCCATCCACAGCTTCGGCTCGCCCGAGCAGCAGGCCGAGTGGCTGCCCGCGCTCGTCGCCGGCAGCGCGCTCGGCGCGTTCGGACTCACCGAGCCCGACGCGGGCAGCGACGCCGGCGGCACACGCACACGCGCCACGTACGACGAGGCCACCGACACGTGGGTGATCGACGGCAGCAAAGCGTTCATCACCAACTCCGGCACACCCATCACCTCGGTGGTCACGGTCACCGCGCTCACCGCGCCGGGCGAGATCAGCTCGTTCATCGTCCCCAGCGGCACGCCCGGGCTCATCATCGAGCCCGCTTACGACAAGCTCGGCTGGCACGCCAGCGACACGCACGGCATCACGCTCAGCGACTGCCGCGTGCCCGCGGCCAACATGCTCGGTCCGGTCGGTAGCGGCCTGCGCAGCTTCCTCGCCATCCTCGACGACGGTCGCATCGCGATCAGCGCGCTCGCGGTCGGGTGCGCGCAGGCGTGCCTCACGCTCGCCGTCGACTATGCGAAGGAGCGTCACGCGTTCGGCGGTCCGATCGGTCGCTTCCAGGGCCTCGCGTTCCAGCTGGCCGACCTGGCCGTGGCGGTGGAGAACAGCCGCAACCTCACCTACACCGCCGCTCGCCTGAAGGACCAGGGCAAGCCGTTCAAGCAGGCCGCGGCGATGGCGAAGCTGTACAGCACCGAGACCGCGGTCACGGCCACACGCGTCGCCACGCAGGTGTTCGGCGGGGCCGGGTTCATCGAAGGTCCGGTGGCCCGCTTCTATCGCGATGCGAAGATCCTCGAGATCGGCGAGGGCACCAGCGAGATCCAGCGGCTGGTCATCTCGCGCGGGCTCGGGCTGCCGGTGGGATGATGACCGCATGAACGGGCACGACGAGTGAACGAGCACGACGACCTGGCCGCGCGCACCGAGCGCGCGCTCGCCGGCAACCTGCACCGCGAAGCCGAGAAGCTGGCACGGCAGGGCAAGCTGTTCGTGCGCGACCGGCTGGCCCTGCTGTTCGACGCCGGCACGTTCGTGGAGGACGGCCTGCTGGCCAACACGCTCGCGGTCGATCTGCCCGCCGACGGTGTGGTCACCGGGCAGGGTCTCGTCGACGGGCGGCCGGCACTCGTCGTGGCCAACGATCCCACCGTGAAGGCCGGTTCGTGGGGCGCGCGCACGGTGGAGAAGATCGTGCGCGTCACCGAGTACGCGTTGCGCCACGAGCTGCCGATCTTCTGGTTCATCGACTCCGCGGGTGCGCGCATCACCGATCAGGTCGAGCTGTTCCCCGGTCGACGCGGCGCAGGGCGCATCTTCAGCAACCAGGTGAAGCTCAGTGGCAAGGTGCCGCAGATCTGCTGCCTGTTCGGGCCGTCAGCCGCGGGCGGTGCGTACATCCCGGCGTTCTGCGACGTGGTGATCATGGTGGAGGGCAATGCCAGCATGTACCTCGGTTCGCCGCGCATGGCCGAGGAGGTCATCGGCGAGGTGGTGACACTGGAGGAGATGGGCGGCGCGCGCATGCACGCCCCGGTGAGCGGCTGCGGCGACAACCTGGCGCACGACGACGCCGACGCGATCGACCAGGCCAAGCACCTGTTCAGCTACCTGCCCGAACGCTGGCGCGAGCGGCCGGCCGCGGTGGAGGCGGAGGAGCCCGTGCGCACGCTCACACGTGCGGAGTTGCCTGCGCTGGAAGCCGCTGGCTACGACATGCACCGGGTCATCGAGTGCCTCGTCGACGCCGACAGCTGGTTCGAGCTGAAGCCGCTGTTCGCGCCCGAGCTCACCACCGGATTCGGTCGCCTCGACGGGCATGTCGTGGGCATCGTGGCCAACAACCCGATGCACAAGGGCGGCGTGCTGTTCGGCGACAGCGCCGACAAGGCCGCCCGCTTCGTGTTCATGTGCGACGCCTACAACATCCCGCTCGTGTTCCTGGCCGACGTGCCCGGCTTCATGATCGGTACGCAGGTCGAGCGCGCGGGCATCATCCGCCACGGGGCGAAGATGATCGTGGCCATCACCGAGGCCACCGTGCCCAAGATCAGCGTGGTCGTGCGCAAGGCATACGGCGCCGGTCTCTACGCGATGTGCGGCCCGGCCTTCGACCCCATCGCCACCATCGCGCTGCCCACCGCCAAGATCGCGGTGATGGGTCCCGAGGCCGCGGTGAACGCGGTGTACGCGAACAAGATCATGGCCATCGACGACCTCGACGAGCGCGCCGCCTACGTGGCCGAGCGACGCGCCGAGTACGAGGAAGACGTCGATCTCTACCGCCTCGCCAGCGAGCTGGTCATCGACGCGGTCGTGCCGTTCGAGGCGTTGCGCGGCGAGCTGATCGCGCGCTTCGCCACCGCCGACCCGATGGACCGCGACGCCGTCCACAAGCGGCACGCCATCTACATGGGCTAGTGCCCTTCGGCCCGTTCGAGGGCCCGCCGCCAGCCGTTACAGTTCGCAGAGCGTGCACGGCCGTGGGCCGGCGAGCGAGGGATGGGAACCGATATGTCGAAGCACATCATCGTCGGAGTCGACGACAGCGACACCGCCGCGCAAGCTGCCCGCGTCGCGG
The DNA here is from genome assembly GCA_964632715.1 of uncultured Bifidobacterium sp. GTDB lineage: Bacteria > Actinomycetota > Acidimicrobiia > Acidimicrobiales > Ilumatobacteraceae > UBA668. Next base: position 4,886 of record CAZWCU010000074.1, read on the forward strand.
CCGATCTCGCCGTGAAGCTGGGTGGCGAGTTGCACGTGATCATGGCCTGCGACGACGAGCGCAGCACCGAGGTCGGCGTGGGCAGCGACCTCATCGTCATCAACCGCTCCGATGAGGCGGCCGCGATCGCGCAGGGGGTCGCCGCCACACTGCGTCGCGACGGCCTCGTCATCACCAGCGGCGCTCGATACGGCCGACCGCACGAAGCGCTCATCGAGGAAGCGAAGCGCTTCGACGACGCGCTCATCGTGGTCGGCAACCGCCGCATGACCGGCGCCGGCCGCATGCTCGGCAGCGTCGCCAACTCCGTCGCCCACAACGCTCCCTGCGACGTCTACGTGGTGAAGACCACCTGACGATTCCCCACGGTCGCGGCAAGAACACGACGGTGCGTCGAAACCGGTGTGAGGCCAGCGCCTGACGGGTACCACAGATCATGGTCCCGCCTCCCCGGCCTCCTCACCCCACGCGTCCCGCGACGCTCGATCGCGCCGCGGACCGGCTCGTTCGTCGGCGCATCGTTCTCGATCACTGGGGCGCGGCGCTCGCCCGAGGAGACGCCGCCGAGGTGAACCGACTGGTGCTGCAGAGCCGAAGAGACCGCGTGCGGCCCGGCACGATCGCTCCGCTCGGAGCGCTCCTCGGCCACGCGGGCCCGACGACCTCGATCGAGTGATCCTCCGCGTGGCGTGAGACACCGTCACGTCAGGGGCAGCGCGCTGACGTATGCGTCTATTCCGGCGATGAAGAGTTTGATCTCGCCGTCGAGGAAGTCGAGGCTTCTGACGTACGGGGTCGAGTACGCCCACAGGCTCACACTGGTCCAACAGACAAGTGGTCCACACGGGAACTGGACGGTTCGGCCCATCACGACGGACGGCGCTTCAGTCGGAGAGCCGTCCCACAGGACGTCCTCACGGAACGAGCCGGCGTCCGACGTCACCCCGGCGCCGAGTGCCGGTGCATCCCGTGACGTCGCCGTGTCGGCATCGGCGTCCCACAGATAGCTCCCGCGGAGCTGGCCGACCAGCGGAGAATCGGCCGGCATGACGAACACCATGTACGACTCGCGAATCTGTGACGGGTTCGGGTCTCGGAACGGGTACGACGGCATCGCAGTCACGAATCCGTCGCAGCCGACGACCTCACCGTTCTCCGCCTCGCCGGCCTCTCCGCTGACATGGGCCCTGCCGATGCCGAGGTTGGTGGGGACGATCGCCGCAACGACATCGTCGACCACACCCGCGACTCCTTCACACGTGGGGCGCGGCCGCAGTGCTTCCGCCGAGTTGGGCGGCGTGGCACCCGCCGCCAACAGGTTGGCGATCGCAAGCAACGATGCCTCCAGCTGGTCGCCGACGGCGCCACCGAATGCCCCCACGTCGAGAAAGAGCCAGCACCGGCCCGACCCGCAGGGAAACAGGATCGAGCGGCTGGCAGTCACGCCCCTGCCGCCTTCCGTGCGTGCCGTCCATGACATGTCGGCTCCCGCTCGAGGGTCGTCGACCGGCGCAAAGTTCCCCGGATCGAGCTCGGCGGGGAGCTGACCCGCCGGAAAGGCCCAGATCTCGAAGGTATAGCTGAAGGCACGCCCGGAGAGCACGGTGCCGTAGCAGCGGGTCTTTGTTGGAGTTGCCTCGCCGCCGGGCAGGCCCGCCGGCCCCGTCACGCTCTGCACCGCCGCCAGCAGCGCGTCGCACCCCAGCAACGGCCCAACGGCTGGAGGACTGTCGGGTGGCAGCTGTCCGATGATCGCATCGAGGTCGGGCTGGTCGGGGACGGCCGGGTCCGCAATCACAGGCGGCAGCGGGCCGCTGATGGGAAGGTCGTCTGAACTCGGCGGAAGTGGTGCCGTCGTGGGGATGATGAGTGACGGCACCGAGAACGACGGGGGTACGTACGTTGTCGACTGCTCGTCGCACGACGCCGCCAGTGCCATCAGCGGCAGCGCCAGGACCAGGGCGTTACGTCTCATCGTGTCTCCATCATCGGGTGAGCTGGAATCGGTAGGTGCCGGTGGCGATGCCGAGACCATCGTCGTCGTAGCCGCCGACCACGATGGTGTAGGTGCCCACCTCGATCAGGCGGACGGTCTCACGGTCGGCGCACGTCGGAGCGGCCGCAACGACGACCTTGCCGCTGGGCGCGTACAGCGTCAGCGGCGGTCCGACGTCACCGGTGCACGTGCCCGCCGTCGGTGTCGTGTCGAGCTTGTAGAAGATCGGCTCGGTGATCTCGACGGTGTAGATGTCGAGAGAACCTGGGCTCTCGATGTTGCCGGCGCCGTCGCCCGGCTTGCCGGGCTTCACCTCGTCGGTCGCGTTGATCGAGAACCGATCGTCGCGGGGTGTCGACACCACGAACGAGAAGTCGCCCGTCCAGCTCGAGCTGGTCACGCGGAACCGGTACATGCCGGCGGTGGGGAACTCGAGCCGGCCGACTGCGTCGCAGAAGTCGCCGGTACGACCCATGCCGGTAGCCGTGCCAGCGGCAGCGACGGGCAGGATCGCGAGCTGGCCGGACTCGTCGATCACGCTCCATCGAAGATCGGCAGCGAAGTCGCATGGCGTGAGGCTTTCGATGGCCAGCGCTTCTCCGGCTGTGACCGTGAACTCGAAGTCGCGGGTATCGCCGGGTGCATCGATCGAACCTGAGTACTCCTTGCCCGACTCCACACCGGTCGAGCCGGTCGTGGTGGCAGTGAGCGCGAAGCCGTACTCCAGCGGCGTGTCGCCGTGGTCATGTCGTCGCACGATCAGCTGGTACCGGCCGGCCGCAAGGAGAGCGACCTTGACCGGGACGCCCGTCGCCGCTGTCGGGTCGCCATCGAAGCTGCCGTTCCCCAGCGTCACCCCGTTGCTGGATACCACCTGCCAGTCCAGGCCGCGCCTCGCAGCCGCCGGGGTCGCGTCCAGATTCGCTGTCACGGTGACCGTCGTGGACTCGTCGAGGGTGAACGAGTACACGTCGGCGTCGTAGGCACCTTCCAACACGCCTGCACCATCGGCCGGCGAGCCAGGTTCCACTGTGTCGCCCACGGCGATGTCGAACGTCTCGCGGAACTCAGGATCCGGGGCTTCGTCGCTGGGCACGAACAGCATGGCTTCGCGTGCCGCCAACGCGTACGACACGTCGCCGCTCACTGCGACGTCGAGCGTGCACGAGTCCAGGTACGGCTGCTTGGTCACGCCGGCGTTCCGACAGATGTCGGCGGCGGACTTGCGAGTCGCTTCGTCCAGGTCGCTGATCGTGAGCGCGGCGCGTGGGGCCTCGAGATCGGTGAACGTCGTAGTGTCAGTACCCGGGGCGTAGTCGAAGAGCGACGTCTCGGGCGTGACGCGCCACGCCGCCGCGAGCAGGCGCACGTCGTCGAGTCCGTTCGTTCCGATGACGGTGCCGTCTGCGGTGACGAGGTCGTTGTCGGGATCGTCGTCGGCGTTGCCCAGCAGTCCCTCCACCGCGCCCGCCCGCGGGCTGGCCAGGCCGACCAGCGCCGTGCCGAGCAGACCGTTGAACAGGCCCACCTGGGTGCCGTCAGCCAGCACGACGCTTGGCTCCCCGGACGAGTCGCGCAGCACCACGGTGCCGTCCGGCAGCAGTTGCGTCGGGCCGCTCATCGCCGCGCCGTCGATGAGGATGCCGCGACCGTCATCGACCGACGTGACCCGATGGCCGCCGACGCCGATGGCGATACCGACCACCACCGAGACCGGTGCCTGGCCGGCGATCGGCGCGGTTCGTACCTGTACCTCGAAGTCGTCGGTCGTCGACCGCACCAGTGTGAACTCGCCCACCGCTTGGAAGTCGTATGGGTGCTCGTCGAACGTCACGAGGTGGGGGTCGCCGAAGAGTTTGCCGAACTTCTTCAAGAACTTGCCGATGTTGCTGTCGGGTCCATCCGGTGAGTCCCACTCCGGGCCGAAGAACCGTCGCATGGAGTCGTTGAAGGGGGTGTTTCCGTTGCTGTCGACGCACGCCAAGAAGCACACGGCGGCGATCGCGAATCCGATGGCGCCGAGGCCCACCAACAGTTCGGCCAACTCCGGCACGATGGTGACACCGGACATCGTTTCCATCGCCGCCAGCAAGTTCGCCGCGTCCCAGGCCACCTTGATCAGCGACTGTGCGACTTTCATCGGGTCGCCGTTGCCTTGGCTCAGGTCCCATAGCGCTTCGCCGAGATCCATCGCCGACTTTGACAGCGTGATTGCTTTGCCGAAGAAGTTGAACTCCGGCCCCAAGTCGCCGACGACGCCACCGAAGTGAGACAGCGCTGACGCGATGCTGCCGAGAACTGCAACAGCGTTACCACCGTTCGGGTTGTTGCCCAGGCCGGTCAGAGCGGCTGCCAGCTGGCCGACGTCGAGCAACCCGGCCGCCCCTCCAGACGCGCCTGACATGTTGTCCAGCGACTGAAGTAGATCGCCGATCAAGCCCAGAACCGCCTCGTTGTTCCGCTTCTCCAGATCCTCGTCCGACCAGCCGCTGGCGTCGACTCGGTTGACGGGGTTGTTGCCCGCGTAGGCGTACACGTTGGTACGGATGCCGTGGATGCCGGCCGGGTCCGGGCTGGTGAAGCGCCCGAGCGACGGGTCGTAGTCGCGCGCCCCCAGGTGCACGAGGCCGGTGTCGGAGTCCTCGATGCCACCGAGGAATCCCAGCGACGTCGTCCCTGGTGCCGACTCGGCGAGTACCCGTCCCCATGCGTCGCGGTCGATGCGATCGATCACCTCGCCGGTGTCTACGTCGACGACCAGACGCGGACTGCCCCAACGATCATTGACGATCGCGTGCGTGCCGTCGCGGTTCATCACCAGTGGGCCGCCGGACGCGCCGTCGACGTACGTCGCGACGACATCGCCGTCGCCGTCGAGCTCGGCGACCACCTCGGCACCGGCGTACAACCAACCCGCGACGAGTTCGCCGTCCATCTGCTTACCGACCCGCCGGCCGGCGGCGTCGATCAGGTAGGTGATGCGGCGACCGTCGGGCAGCCCGACGCCGCGCAGGTTCCCCTGCACGTCGTAGTCGTAGGTGGTGGTGCCCGCCGCGTCTGTCTTCGAGGCCAGCACGCCGTCATCGGTGAATGCGTACGTCGCGTCGCCGGCGGTCAGCACGTGGCCGGCCTCGTCGTAGGTCGCGATCAACGGGGCGACGCCACCGCGCTCCACCATGTTGTCGCTCTCGTCGTAGCGGTACGTGGTGGGGGTGCCGGCGTCCACCGTCACCGAGACCAGGCGATCGGTGAGGTCGTACCCGTACGTCATGGTCGAGGTCGCACCGTCCACCACTTCCGTGCGCGTGGCGACTCGACCGACCACATCGAACGTGACGGACTCGGTGTACACCTCGCGACCGTCGACGGTGGCGGTCTGACTGTCCTGGCGGCCCAGCGAGTCGTACGAGAACTCGGTGGTGACGGAGCCGACCGTCTGCGACTCGAGGTTTCCGGTCTCCGCGCTGTACTCGAAGGTTGCCGGGCCATAGGCGGCGAGGCGTCCGGCTGCGTCGTAGTCGATGGCGCTCGATCCTCCCGACACAACGAGCGCCCGAGGCCGACCGAGTTCGTCGAACTCGAAGCCGACGGTGCCGGTGATCGAGCCGCTCCACTCCTCAGCGGCGAGCGTCGCGGCGGCGTAGACGTAGTGGGACCCGATGCCGCCCGGCGCCATCGCATCGGTGACGAGTCCTGTCTCCGGGTCGTAGGTGTACGTGGTCTCGCCAGCAGGCGTCGTGATCGACACAGCCCGCCCCGCCGCGTCGCGTTCGACAACGATCGAACCGTCGCCGCGTTCGATCGACGAGATCCGCCCGGACTCGTCTCGAGTTGTGGTGGTCGCCTGCACCCCGGTCGCCGACGAGACGCCGCCGCTGGGTAGTCCACGTTCGTCGCTGTTGCGGATCTCGGTGGCACCGCCGGGGCCGATCACGCTGACCGGAGTGCCACTCGGGGTCGACCGGTAGGTGACCGAGCGGCCGTCAGGCATCCCGATCGTCGTCGTGCCGTACTGCCGGTTGCGCTGAATCGTCGTCGAGCGACCGAGTGCATCCGTCACGGTGGCGATACCGGTGGCCGGATCGGTCGTCACGGTGGTGGACTCGCCGGCGCCACCTAGTTGGGTCGTCAGCACAGCCCCGTGGTCGTCGCGCACGATCGTGGTCGGCTCCTGGCCGGACTCAGTCACGCGGACCACGTCGCCGTGTCTGTCCACCACCAGTTCGGTCGACGTTCCGCCGGGCGCGGTGATCGTCTGCGTGAGCGCGCCGCGATCGGTGACGACGGTGGTGGTCGAGCCGGCGTCGGTGACGGTCGCGACGACTCGGTCGAAGGCGAGCGGGTCGTCGTCGCGCTGCCCCTCGACGTCGATGCTCATGATCGCCTCCGACGACCCGGTGGCGTCGGTGTGCGTGAGCTGCGCCATGACCGGAGCGGTCATGCCGAATCGTGGGTCGGGCTCGAGCCGGGCGGTGGTCGTCCCGCCCGTTGCGGCGGCCAGCTGACGACGTCCATCTGACCAGACGTCCGCGACCGACGTACGGCCGTCGGTGCCGACGATGGTCGAACGTAGGTGGCCGTCCTCGACCAGTTCTACGGTGAGGGAGCTCGATTCCCCGGTCGGTGTGGTGTGTTCGATGCGGTGGCCGGTGGGGAGGTCGGTCCACGTCGACATCCACCTCGCGCCGCTCGAGTCCGTCGTCGACGTCAGCCGGCCGGCCGAGTCGTACGCGTACGAGGTGGCCAGGAGGTCGGGGTCGGTGAATCGGTTGAGCAGACCCTTCGGGTCGGGCGACATCGTGTAGGTCGCGCCGGCGGCACTGATCACGCTGGTCAGGAAGCCACGTGCATCGGTGGCGAGCGCGGCGTCGACCCCAGCGCCGACGAGTGCCGTGGGCAGGTTCGACGGATCGCGCACGACCGTCAGCTCGTCGCCGTAAACGTCGCGTACCGTCAACAGGCGGCCGTCGTCGTCGTACGACATGGTCCGAGTGACGATGCCCCATCCCGTCGATACGGTCCGCAGGTGCCGACCGGCATCGTCGAACACGTACGCCTCCGCGCCGTCGACAGACGCGACGATCTGCTCGCCGGGCGACCCTTCGACGGGTGTGACGATCCGACGACCGCCCCCGGTCAGCAGGAGCACGTCGCCGGTGAGGACGTGGACTCCGCTGAGCATCCAGCCGCCGAGGCCGAGTGTGCGTACGTCGCCGGTGGGCGCTGCGGTGCGGCCGGGCACACGATCGCTCGAATACGTCAGCGACCAACCCGAACCGTCGAGCGGGATCGACTGCACCGCCACCAACACGTCGCACGGCGCGAGCGGCACGTCGGGGCACTCGGCCGTGGGGTCGATCGTGTGCGGTTCGGTGGGCTCGATCGAAGTGCTGGTGGTCGACGACGAGCCGGCCGTCGGCGAATCGTCGCCGCTGCATGCGCTGGGCAGGATGCTGGAGAGGATGACCAGGATGCCCACAGCGTGTTGACCGCGGCGCGTCATGTCGGCGTCAGTTCGACAGGATGACGCGGAAGAGTGTGTCGCCCATCTGGGCAACCTCGACGTGCCGGCCGTCGTAGGTCATCTCTTGACCGCCCGTGGAGTCCGCGATGTCGACGTTCTCGAAGTGTTCGCTCGCCCAGATCCAGAATGACTCCTCGGCGAACCCGGCGCCGGTGTACTCGAGGGTGAAGTCGGAGAATCCACGATCGGGATAGTCCTGCACACCCTGGAAGATGAAGTCGGGTGGCAGCGGCAAGTCGGCGGGCCACAGCTGCGCGGCGAGTTGGTCACCAGCGGGCTCGGTCGTCGGCGTCGTTGCCGTCGCCGAATCGTCGAGGTCGGCGGGAAAGGCGTTTCCGCACAACACGTTCCACACGGTCGTACCCGCGTCGACGCCCGGCATCCCGCTGGTGACTGCGCAGCGAAGGTCGTCGTTGACCCAGAGGACGGGCGGAGCGTCGACGGCGTGGTAGTCCTGACCGAGCCAGAACGCTTCTCCCGGATCAGCGACCGTGACGGTGCACCCCGACGTCGAGAAGAAGTCGGTCGTCGAGTCGAGCTCGGGCGGCACGACGCCCCCCGGGAAGCACACCGCTGTCACGCCGCCGTTCACGGGCGGCGCGGTGCTGTCAGTGCCGGACGACGGCGCAGCTGACGTCGACGTCGACTGGGCGCCGGTGTCATCGGGCGGCGAGGCCTTGTCGTCCGACCCACCGCAGGCGGCAAGCACTGCGGCGACGAGGGCGACGGCGAACGTCCTCCCAGATCTGGAGGTGGAGTGGTGCTTCGGGTTCATCGTTGTGGCTCCTTGGGTTCGTTCGTGCCGCGTCAGTAGGGGTAGCCGTCGACGATGTCGCTCAGCACTTGCACGAGCACGTCGGCCTCGAGTTCCATGGCGGGAAACGCGGACACCTCGATGAGGGTCGTGTCGCCGACGACAGCACCCGCATAGCCGACACCGACGACAGCGAGTTGACCGATGCCTCGGCGCAGCTCGCCGTCACTCAGCCCGTCGCCGTCGGTGGCCTCGTCGGACCATGCGTTGACGTCAGCGTTGCGCGTGACGTACACGGTCACTCTCGAATCGTCAGCACCGTGGAACTCGCACGTGCTCGCGTCGCCCCACATGGTGCTGACGCCGATCGCTTCGCCATCCCCGAGGCCTGAATGCAGCTGGGACAACACGTCCACATCGACGTGGGCGCACACGTCCTCGATGGCCTCGACCGGATCGAGGGGCAGCGTGTCGCCGTCGGTCGCGCAGTCGCCGAGGTCGTCGGTCAGCGCCTCGGCCTCCGGCGACAGCGTCAGCTCCTCGCCGCCAGGGTTCTCTAGCGACGCTGCGATCGCAGCCAGATCGGTGGCGTTCAACTGAGCCACGACCCCGGCCACGCAGGCTTCGTCCAGCTGGATGCCGCCGGCGAGCGCGCCGCTCAGGACCGACGCGACCACGGCCGCCTGCATGGCGGAGTCGATCGCCTCGCCGGAGGAGGCAGTCGTCGTGAGCGTGTCGGGAACGTCGGCGGTGTCACTGAGGCCCGAAGCGCTCGTAGAAGCGGAGGTCGTCTCGTCGTCTCCGCACGCCGACAGAACGACGGTGCAGAGCGCACACACGAGTGCTGTCGCTCGCACCCGACCGGTCCGACGAGCAGTGGTGATGCTCTGTTGTGACTTCACGCACGCAAGCCGGATCTCGGTCGGGTCGGCCGCCCGCTGTGTCCAGCGGGCCGAGGCGGCGACGACGATGGCCGCATGCCACATGGCGGCAGTCCACTTCGTCGGAAGGTCGATCGGTGTCATGCCGAACAGCCTGAAGACGCTCCATCAGCGGAGCGTCAGCGAGCACGCTGGTCAACCCGTGGACACCTGCATTTCGATGCCCAGTTCGGCGAGCATCACACGGCACGCCTCGGTGGCCATGAGTGCCGCCGAGCGGTTGCCGGCCGCGAGGTGGGACCGGATCAGCAGCTGGTGCGCCGGCTCACAGAACCGATCTGCGGCGAGTGCTCGCTCTGCGGCCCGGCGCGCGGCGTCGAGATCTCCTGCGCTCAACCAGAGCTCGCCGGCCCTCAGCGCGGCGGCGATGAAGCGCGCGCGGATGACCGCGCGGACCGGTTCGGCCCACGGCGCGTACGAGGTGTCTGCCAATGGCTCGCCGCGCCAGAGTGAGAGGACCATCGCGTAGTGCCCCAACGCACCCCTGATGTCGGTCGCCTCCTCGGCGGCATCGGCTTGGTCGAGGTGCTCTTCGAGCGCCCACAGGTCCACGGCCACTCCGCTGGCACTTGTGAGCGACAGCCACTCCTTGGTCGCCTGCACGAACACGGAGCGGTGTCCGGCGGCGCGGTCGGGTTCCAGCAGCTGATGGAGGTAGTTCAGGGTGACGCGCAGGTTGTGGGCTGCGTCGTTGGCGTCGGGCCACAGCTCGTCGGCGACCACTTCTCTGCGCACCACCCGGAACGCGACCAGGTAGCTCAACAGTTCGCGCACGCGTGCACGGCGCATGATCGGTGAGTCGACCGACAGCCCGGAACGCTCGATCGTCAGCGGTCCGAGCACCGAGATAGCGAGGGGCTCGGGCGCCTTGGCGCGCTCTTCGATCGTCGCCTCGGTTGCTGCATCGAACATGGCCAGCACCAGTTCGTCCGGCGGAGGGTTACCGGCCGCGACACCAGCGGCCATCAGTTCCCCAACCCAACGCCGGGGAAGATGAGCCCTCACGACACACGGTGACGGCCATCGCAAGCCGCCGATCGCCGATTCGTTGCCCGCCCGAACGCCGGCGAACGCCTCCGCCATGTCCCGGCCGACGGCGTGCGCGCCTGGCAACGGCTCGCGCGCCCACGCGATTGCCGATTCCGGCACCAGCGTGCGGAGGAGCACCATCGTGGCGCGGTCGCGCCAATACCATCCGCCGGCGGTACCGAGCGCGGCCGGCCCGTCGAGCGCGACCGTCCGCAACGCGGTGGCCGCGCCTTGCTCGTCGCCTTCCTCGATGGCGATTGCGGCGACGGCGATGGCTTCGAGCACCTGTGCCAATGGGTTGGCGATCTCGTCCACGGGCGGTGAGTCGGCGAGCAAGGCCCTGGCGCCGTCGACGTCGCCGAGCCACGCCGTTCGAGCCGCGGCTTCCAACGCCGCCTCGCGGACGAGGAAGCCGTCGCGCGTCGATGCGACGAGGCGATGATGGGCCCGAAGGCGCTCGGCCACGCGGTCGACGTCGCCCTGCAACCACTCGATCCTGAGACGCGCGATTCCCATCTGCGGGTCGGCGAGGCCCAGCCCGCTCTCGACGCGGTCGAGTTCGCGGTGAGCGCTCTCCAAGTCGCCGTCGCGTCGGTACGCGACGCTTCGTAGCCAATGTGCCGTCGGCAGCCATCCTCGGTCGGCATCGTGGTCGTCGACGGCCGCCAGCGCCGACAGGACACCAGGGGAATCACCACCGAGGTGCGCGACAGCAGCAAGTCCGACCGCGGCCAACGTCGCGGCTCGTTCCACTCCCGCCTGCGCCAGTTCGATGACACGGCCGTACAACTCCATGATCGCGCCCATGTCATTGCGCCACCAGTGAATGACGCCTTCTCGCGAGATGGCGGCCAGCTCGCCCTGTGCATCGCCCTTCGCGCGGAAGCCGTCAGCGGCCCGCCGGAAGCGGCTCACGGAGTGGTCGGGGTCCCGCGTCTGCAACTCGATGCCGTGAGCGAGGAGCGCCGCTGGCTCGTCACGACGCTCGGCAGGAAGCAGGCGATACCAACGGCCGAACTCGTGAGGACTCGTCGCCGAGTCGTCACCGGTCGACGCCAGCGGCGACGACCCCAACACAGAGCGCTGCTCCGCCTCGACGATCACGTCGAACAGGTCGTCCCAGGCCTCCGCCTCGGCGAGCAGGTACATCGCGGAGGAGAACCGTCCACGCCGGCGATGGACCGCGGCCGCTACCGATCGCGCGCGCTGTGCGTCCGTCGACGGAAGCACTCGCCGAAGCGCGGGATGCCACAATGGATGCACGCTGGCCCACCCGTCGACTGATCGGCTGACCAGTGGTATGCCGCGAACGATGTCGTCGACGGTGACGTTGCGCTCGGCAACGGCGGCGGCAACCTCGTCGTCACCGCCTCCGCAGGCCGCGAAGCGGGCGAGGAGCTGACCTCGATCGTGGCCGAGTCCGCCCAACACCTCTTCCCAGAGGAAGTCGGATTGGAGATCGGCGCCTGCGCTCGCCTGCAGTTCGGCCAGCGCCGGCCAGCCGCCACTTCCTACGAGCTGCACTGCGGGCACACCCCGTCGATCCGCGAACTCCCCCAGCTCGGCGGGCGAGAAGACGAGGTCGGCCTCCGTGATGCGAACAGCCTGTCCGGCTGCGGTCAACCGCGCGAGGGACACGGGCACGGCATCTCGCGACGCGAACACGACGTGGACGTTTGCTGACATCTCCGCAACGAAGTCTTCCAGCCACTGCGCTCCTGCGGAGCCGGCCGACACTTCGTGCACGTCATCGAATATCAGGCAGACCGGCGTCGGAGCACGCGACCACAGCTCGTCGAGGATGGCGGCAGTGTCAGCGTTCGGTCGCAAGCCGAGCGCGCTCGCAACGCCGTGACGGAGGTGCTCGACCGATTCATCGGCCGCTTCACATGTCAACCACGTCTGAACGCCTCGCAACGGCAGCTCCATTCGCCACGCCATCGACAACAGACATGTCTTCCCGAACCCGGGCCCGGCGACAACCGACACCACCCGCGTGTGCCATCGGCGGGCGACCATCTGGAGCAACGAGCCACGCTCGAGCAGGCCGGCCATCTCCGCGGGAGGCTCGAAGCGGAACGGCCGAGGCATCGCCGGAAACGTTACTTCCCGCACTCGCGCCGTGCGGACGGATGGCAGGGTCAGTGGCGTCCGGCTGACACCCCGCTGACGCAGGCCCGCGAGAGTCACGACGTGCCCCTGTCCGCCGGAACTCCACTGTGCCCCGCTATCTGATCGTTGCGTCGAACTGCACCCCGGCGGCCCTGCAGCACGCGACGGCATTACTGGGCGCCCGGTTCCCCGAGATCTCCGTCGAATCCCACCAGGTGGCCACATGCGACCACACGCACATCCGCTGTGACGCACCGAGCGCCGAACACCCGCGCCGCTGGCTCCAGTCGGCGGGCATCTCCATCGAATCGATCACCTCACACCCCAGCCCTTGCGAGCCTGACCCTTGCCCTTAG
>CAZWCU010000075.1:0-17351 GCA_964632715.1 uncultured Bifidobacterium sp.
CGGGTCGGAGTGTGGTGCTGCCGACCGCGAGATCGCGACGACGTGTTCAGCTCAGAAACGTGTCCATCTGGGCGACAGTCCGAGGGTGACCTGGCCGATGCCCGCGACGAGTCGTCTTTGAGCGCTCGCCTGACGGTCGCGGTGCCTCGTCTACTGGAGTGGCAGGTGGGCTTCGAGGGTCGAACGCATGGCGAGCCATGGGTGGCCGGCGTGTGCGTCGATCTGGTTGGCGGCTTCCCAGGAGGCGATCTCGACGAGGGCGCGTAGGGCGAGGACGGACTGCCCCCAAGCGAGTCGTTCGGGGTCGACGACCGTGCCGCTCAGGTGCGTGTAGGTACGGAGGAAGCGCCCGGCGAGGCGACTTCCGACGTTGCGAGCGATCGCGCGCACTGGTGCTGGTCCGCCCAGGGGCGGGTTGGCGAGCATGAGGGTGGTGAAGCCGAGGTCGTAGTGGGGGTCGGCGATGACTGCGGTGGACCAGTCGAGGATGGTCCATCGGTCGCCGTCGACGAGGAGGTTGAACGGGTGGAGGTCGCCGTGGCAGATGACTCGAGCTGTCGGTGCACGATCTGCTGCGGATCGGGTGGCGGCGGCGAGGTCGGGGCGGCCGATGGCGTCGGCTTGTTCGGCGATTCGTGCGATGAATGCGTGGATGTCGGCGCGGTCGCGGTGGTCGGCGAGGTCTGGTCCGTCGGTCGGGCAGCGGTGGAGGTCGGCGGCCGCGTGGGCGAGGAGGTCGGGGAGGCGGCGGTACAGGGCAGGTGCTCGACGAACGGCGCCGATTGCGGTGAGTCCGCTGAGCATCGGTTGCCCGGGTGCGAGGTCCATCAGTGTCCACGCTCGGTCGAGCTCCTTGGTCGGGCCGCTGGCGGCGCGGATGGCCGGGACGGGGAGCCCGTGGTGGTGGACGTGTCGTTGGATGGCAGTCTCGAACGCTGCGGTGTGGGGGTCGGGCATGATCCGGGCGACGAGACGCCCGGCGAGCGCCGGGGGTGGGTCGGCGACTTCGACGGTGTACATCTCGGCCCAGAACCCGCCGTGCAGCGGGGCGGGTGGTGTCGCCCAGTCGAGGTCGTCGATGCCGCAGGTGTGCCGTAGCGCATTCCGGAGCTTGTCGGTCGTGTTGGTCGCGGTGGTGCTCACGCGTGAGCCGAGTCGTTGGCGAGGTGGGCTGCGAACAGGTGGAGCTGGTAGCCGGTGGTGTCGACGGTGTGATGGTCGATGTGGTGGAAGCCGGCAGCGGTGAGCGTCGCTATGAGCTGGGCGGCACTGGGGATGCGGTACACGTCGGGATCCATCCATGCCGGTGCCGGCGTGTCGCTGGTGCGGCACGCGAGGATGAAGGTGCCGCCGGGGCGCAGGACCCGTGCGATCTCTGCGAACGTTCCGGCTGGGTCGGGCATGAAGTAGACGGTGTGGACGCTGAACGCGAGGTCGGCCGTGTCGTCCGCGAACGCGATGGAAGTGCCGTCGCTGTGGCGGAGGTCTGCTCGGCCGTCGCGGCATGCGGCCCGGTTGCGGGCGGTGGCCTGTTTCACCATCGTCGCTGACGGGTCGACGCCGATGACCCGATGGCCGGCGTCGAGCAGGACGGCGGCGGTGCGGCCCTGGCCGAACCCGACCTCGAGCACGGTCCGCGGTGCGGTGAGATCGAGCAGTGCGATCGCCCGGTCGTTGGCGTCGGCCGTGTCTTTCACCATCGCTCGACCGAAGATCCGTCCGACGAGCCCCGTGGGATGGCCGGACTGGCGCGATCGGAAGCGTGCGACAGCGCCAGGACGTACGACGTCGGCGCTCATCGTGCCGGCCCTGCGAGGAGGTGGCGGATCATGGTCGCGCACGGTGCGGCGGTGTCGTCGGGGTAGGGGCGTGGGGCAGGGTCCCAGGGCATCTTGACGGCCCAGGTGGTGACGAGCTCGACGATGGTGCGGGCGAGGATCGCCGGGTCGACGTCGACGGTGACGTGGCTCGATCGTTGGGTGAGGTAGGCGTGCCAGAGATCCACGAGGGCGTAGCGGCCATCGCCGAACCAGACGATGGCGAGTTCGGGAATCTCGCAGGCGCAGCGGTCGAGGACCATGATCGCGGTGCGCCGGCTGCGCATCACCCGGTAGAGGCCGGTGGTGACGCGTTCGATCTCGTCGCCGAAGGCGTCTGCTGTGCGGAGGCGCTTGCGGTCGGCGACGATCGCGGTGAGTTCGAGCCCGGCGACCGCTTCGCCCAGCTCGGTCGAGACTGCCGTCGCGACCGTCGTGATGTCATGCGTCGGAGTGAGACCATCGATGGGAAGGTCATCGGGTGTGTCGCCCCAGGCGATCACCGCGGCGAACAGGCTCTCCTTGGATTCGACGGCGCGATAGATGGTGCCCTTCGACACGCCGAGCCGTTCGGCGATGTCGTCCATCTGTGTGCGATGGAACCCATGCTCGACGAACGCGGCGGCCGCAGTGTCGAGGAGCTTGGGGAGGCGATCGGAGGGCGTCGTTCGGGGCATCTGCAAAAGATAACTGACTCAGTCAGTTCTGTCAACGCTGAGGAAGGGTGTCCGTGGAGAGGAGCGATCGCGAGCTGCGTGCCTGGGCTGTCCTCCTAGTCCGACGACTCGTCGTCGGCCTCGTCGAAGATCTGGCGGGCGATGTCGGGGCGGCGTGTGTAGACGGCATCGACTCCGGATTCGGCGAGGCCGCGCAGCGTCTCAGGGTCGTCGACGGTCCAGGTGAAGATTGCCATGCCGTGATCGTGAGACCACGCAACGTCTTCTGGGTCGAGTAGGCGTTCGCTGTACGGCGGCTGACCGATGGGTGCCGGCGCACACCAGGCCTCGTCTGTCTCGCGCGCTCGTCGCATCTCAGCGACGTCGCGGTAGGTGGTGGTGATCACCACCGAGCCTGGACACTCGGCCTGAGCCGCATACACGTCGTCGTCGTTGTTGGCACTGAGGTACACCCGCTCGACAGCGTCGAGTCGGCGCAGAACGTCGCAAAGAGGCTTGGCCATCGTCGGCACGCTTTGTTTGATCTCCAAGGAGATCATCACGTCAGGAAAGGCGGTGAGAATCTGCTCCAGCGACGCAATTCGCACGGGCTCGTCGATGTGCTCCCCATCCCAACCCGCCCGAAGGTCCGCCGTCTGAAGCTGATCCCACGTGAGTTCGTCGATGTTGCCGCTGAGATCGGTGTCGCTGGCCATGCTTCGGTCGTGGTGCGCCACCACCACCCCGTCTGCGCTCATCCAGTGGTCGGCGTCGAGCAGGTCGGCGCCTGCAGCCATTGAGCGTTGCATGGCCAACACGCTGTTTGCGGGCGCCAGGCCTTCGCCGCCGGCGTGGGCGATGACCAGCGGCGGTGCACTTCTGAACGGACTCGGCGGGCACCCTGCGATCGCTGGCCCCGCATCGCCGCCCGAGCATCCGGCAACGGCGATTGCGCTCACCATCGCCGCCGTCCGCCAGCCGTTCACGCGCGGTCAGCGTCGGTCCGTCGGCGGCGCAGCAGCACGTGGTTGAACGCCTGCGGCGCACCCCATGGCGTGAGGTGTTCGCTCGGGAACGATTCCACCAACTCGAACGACTCGCCGAAGATCTCGCACAGCCCGGCGACTGAATGGCGGGCAACGGGCAAGCCACTGCATTGCTCCGGGCCAGTCTCGCTGAAGGACGCAAGCACCACATGACCGCCCGGAGGAACGGCAGCTATGACGCTCCGTACGTATTCAGCCTGATGGTTCGGTGAGGTCAGGAAGTGAAACGTTGCACGGTCGTGCCAGACGTCGATGGGGCCGTCGAAGCGAACCTCGCGAACGTCCGCACACACCAGGCGGACCTTGGACGCATCGTCGCCCAGTAGGTGAGCCAACCGATCGAGTGCCGCAGCCGAGAGGTCGACGGCGTCGATCGACCCGTAGCCATGCCGCAGCAAGTCGGGAACAAGGGCCGACGTGCCCGCACCCATGATGGAGATCCGGCTGGCAGGCGCCGAAACTCGGCGCACCAGCTCGCTTCAAATACTGGCGTCGGTCTGGTGCCAGCTCACCTCGTCGGACGACCTCGCTGTCCACACCGAGTCCCAATGCTGGCGCTCATCGATCACGTTGAGGACAGTACTCACCGCGTCGGTGCCGACCGAGAAACAAACACGAAACTTCTGCCACGACGACACCTCGCCCGATTGATTCGGGAGATGATGCTGCCCATGTCTCGTGTGGAACTTCTCGACGCCACCACGGCGCCGTTGCCGGCGCAGCAGTACTTCGCCAATGGCGACCCTGGGCCGATCGTGGCCGCGCTGGCCACCGTTCCGGAACTGTTGGGACCAGCGCTGGGCTTCGTCGGGCCAGCGCTCGGCGCCGGGGCGATCGGAGTGCGCGCCAAAGAATTCGCGATCTTGCGCACCTCGGCCCTGCAGGGCTGCACCTACTGCATTCACGCCCACACGACGGTTTCGCTCGATGTCGGACTTTCGCCCGATGAGGTGCGAGCGCTCCGTGGTGAGCTACCGCTGGAGGAAGGGTTCCCCTCACCCGCGGACCGAGCGCTCATCGGGTGGATCGATGCCCTCGCTGGGGCCACGGGGCCAATTCCTGACGATGTGTGGACGCAGGCGCGATCGCACTGGGACGAGCACGAGCTCGTAGAGATTTCGGTCACCGTCGGCGCCACGATGTTCCTCAACCGCTTTGCAACAGGCTTCCAATTGCCGACCGCTCCGCACGTGCTGGAACGGCTGGCAGCGGAGGGAATGTCGTGACGCTCACACAGCCATTCGTGGCGCACGGCCCGATCGCGGACGCCGTTCGCGAGGGCGTCCTGCCCAGTCGTGTGTGGCTCTATTCGAACTACCACTGCAACCTGGCGTGCTCGTACTGCCTCACCGAATCGTCGCCCCGCAGCGAACGCCGCGAGCTGACCGCGGACCAGATGATCGCCGTCGCCGAGCAGTCACGGGAGTTGGGCTTCACCGCGCTCGGCATCACCGGCGGTGAGCCGTTCCTGCTCCCTTGGCTGCCTGAAGCCGTACTCGAGATGGTGCAGTTCCTCCCGCTGGTGCTGCTCAACAACGGGACGCTGTTCGTCGGTGATCGGTTGGAGCGTGCCGCCAAACTCGCCCACCCCGACATCGCACTGCAGATCTCGCTGGACTCTCACCTCGCCGACATCAACGACATGGCACGCGGGCCGGAGAACTTTGCGAAGGTCGTGGCATCGGTGCCGCGGTTGATCGAGCGGGGCGTACGCGTGCGTATCGCCACCACCACTGGTGGCCCGCTCGACAGCCCACACCTCGACCCGTTGAAGGCGTTGGTGGCGTCGTGGGGGGTGCCGGAAGAGGATCACCTGGTGCGTCCAATCGTGCGCCGCGGTCGCGCCGACGAGCGCGGTCTCGGCGTCAACGCCCTTGCGCGCGACATCCCCAGTGAGTTGTGCATCACCGCTGATGGTGCGTTCTGGGGCAGTTTCGGGCCAACGGTCAGCAACGGTCGACTCGACACGGACCTGCTGCTCACCCGAACCATCCTGCCGCTGTCGGTGCCGGCGAATGCGCTGCTCGCTGCAGTCAGCGGGATGCCCGAAGGAGCGGATGCCGCGCTCGGCATACGTTGAGCATGATGACATGCGGGGCCGGTCGGCTCCACTCAACCAATGCCAGCAAGGACACGGGCGGCGACAGCGGCCAGCAGTCCTGTTCGTCCAGACTCGGCGACCGCCCGCAGGTCGTCGAACGTGTCCAGGTCGCGGGCCATCGGCAGCAACCGCACCGGTCGACCGCGTGCGTGCAGCCTTCTGAGCTGGGCGAGCCCAGTGTGAGTGCTGCTCATCGGAACGCCGTCGAACAGCTCATGTGCACGGGCCGCGCTGTCGGCACACAGGCCGACCATCCAGTAGCCACCGTCGCTCGCGAGGCCGATGCTGTCGATGCCGCGACGCGCAGCCGCGATGGCATCAGCGAGCGAGGCGGCGACGTGCGGTGTTTCCATCCCGATGATCACACCCGGGCCAAGGTCCAAGAACCCGTTGCGCAGCCGCTCCTCCAAACCGTTGCCGCGCTGGGCCACGACGTCGAAGGCGGTCGGCATCCAATTCTGGGAATCTCCGTCCAGCAGCAGCACCCGGCGAGCGCCGGTGAGGCTCGCGACCTGGTCGACGGCGGTGAGGGTGTCGGCGAGGGCAGCGGCGGCAACCTCTGCGGCTTGCTCTGGCGTGCATGGTGGCGACAGCCGAGTCTTGACCTGGCCGGCGACGGGCGCTTTGGCGATGACCGAGACGTGCATTGCTCAGTTGCTTCCGATGTCGCGCAACAGACCACCCATGTCGCGCACGGCGCCGATGGTGCCCTTCACGGTGCCGGTGACTTTCGAGCGGCCCTCTCGTGCGGAGTACTCGACCGGGACATTGCGGATGCGCCAGCCGGCGCTCTGCGCGCGCAGGACCATTTCCAGCGGCCAACCGGATCGGCGGTCGCGCAGATCCAGCGACACCAGACCCTCGCGGCGAGCGGCACGCATCGGCCCGATGTCGCTCAACCGCAGACCAGTTCTGCGACGCAGTTCCATCGCCAACACGCGGTTGGCGAACTTGGCATGCGCCGGCCATGCACCGCGGGCGGCGACTCGCGCGCCGATGACGAGGTCGGCTTCGTCGCGTTCCACGAACCCGGCAACGAACGGCAACGCGACCGGGTCCAGCGAGGCATCGCAGTCCATGAAGCACACGATTTCGTCGGTGGCGGCCTGCAGTCCGGCCCAACACGCCGATCCAAAACCTCGCGTCGGCTCGTGCACCACCGTCGCCCCCATCTCGGCGGCGATGTCCGCTGTACTGTCCGTGGAGCCATTGTCCACCACGATCGCTCGATAGCCCGCGGGCATGCGCTGCAGTACCCACCGCACCGCCGTGGCTTCGTTGAGCGCAGGTAGGACGACGTCAGGCATTGGAGACCACCCCGTGAAAGTCTTGATCACCGGCGGCGCCGGCTTCATCGGTTCGCACATCGTCGACGAGTTGGTTGCGGCCGGCCACGAGGCGCTCGTGGTCGACGATCTCGACCCGGCCGCACACCATGGCACGCCGGTTGGGTTGAACCCGGCGGCAACCTACGAGTGGCGCGACGTCCGCGACGCGGATGAATGGCCGCGTCTGCTGCGTGGCGTCGACGCAGTGTGCCATCAGGCGGCCAAGGTGGGACTGGGGGTGGACTTTGCTGATGTGGCGGACTACACGGGTCGTAACGACTTTGCCACGGCGGTGCTGCTGCGCGCATTGCACGATGCGGCCTTCGCGGGCCGCATGGTGCTGGCCAGCAGCATGGTCGTGTACGGCGAGGGGCGCTACCGCTGCCGGAGACATGGGGTGGTACGCCCCGGTCCTCGGCGCGTCGCGGATCTGGACGCGGGCAACTACGAGCCGTCGTGTCCGCGCTGCGCCGGCACCCTGAGCCCGGAAGCGGTGCCCGAGGACCACTGGCTGGACCCACGCAATGTGTATGCGACCACCAAGCTGGCTCAGGAAGGTCTGTGCAACGCCTACGCCCGCGAGCACCCTGGCTGCACCGTGACATCGCTGCGCTACCACAACGTGTACGGGCCACGAATGCCACGCGACACTCCCTACGCCGGCGTCGCGAGCCTCTTTCGAAGTGCCTACGAACGCAGCGAGGCACCACGGGTCTTCGAAGATGGCGGACAACGTCGCGACTTCGTGCATGTCGCCGATGTCGCTCATGCCAACGTGCTGGCCTTGACCAACGAACAGCCGGCACCGGGTGCTTTCAACGTGTGCACCGGAGAACCACGCACCATCCTCGACATGGCGCACGCGCTGCGACCCGACGGCGGTCCGATGCCGCAGGTGGTCGGCGGCTGTCGGCTCGGCGACATTCGCCACGTCTTCGCCAGCGCAGATCATGCGGCCGCTCAACTCGGCTTCCGCGCGGCGATCCCCTTCGAGGCCGGCATGCGCGAGTTCACCACCAGCCCGCTGCGAAGCGTTGCCGACGAGTTCTAACAGCGTCACCATTTCGAGAGCAGCGCTGCCTGTAGGAGGATGGCACACGTGGCCTGTATGCCGACAGCGATGGCGCCAGACCATTGGCGCGAACGGGCAATGAACGCCGCCCCGGCGATCGCGATCCACGGGTAGAAGACCAGCCAGATCCGCTCGACCTCGCCCTTGGTGTACCGCGACATGTGTGAGACCAGGATTGCGGCCAACGCGCCGCCGACGAGCAGCCACATCCGTCGGCTCCTCAGCACACCGACGCCCACCACCGACATCGGCCCGAGCGCGATCACGGCGGCGCCGATGTTGCCGAATGCGAAGTAGCTCCAGTCCCGGAACTGTGCCGAGCCGAGGTGGTACTGCTCGTTCGTCGCCCGCACTCCGTCGAGCCACCAGAACCCGGCAAGCCAGAACGCGGCAATCACGGCCAGGCCGGCAGCGAGTCCACCGATGACGACCGGCACGGTTCCCGCATTGCGCTGCCGGAACGCGGCCACCAACAACAGTGCAGGTATCAGCAGCAACGTGCCGCCGAGGTACGTGAGGAAGAGCAGGCAACCGAACAGCAATCCGGCAGCAACACCGAAGCACAGTGCGTGCAACCGTCGGCGCGATACACCTTCCGCGACCGCAGCGATGCCCAGCGCGCCAACCGCTGCGAAGACAGCGTCACCCGACGTCTGCATCCAAATGCCGTAGGGCGCAACAATCAGCAACGGTGCGGCGCGACGCATCCACTCGTCGCCGGCCACCGATCGAACCGCCAACAGAACCCCCGCAGCGGTGACCCCCGTGCCGACAATCGACAGCGCCACCACCGGCCACACACCACTGAGGCCCACTGCGTCGAGGAGCTTGAGAACGAGCACCAAACCGGGCGGGTGTCCCCGAACGTGCACCGAGTACCGATCGATCTCGTCGACGAAGGTGCGCACGAACTCGCCCGCCGGCGGAGCTGTCGCGAGGTTCGCCAAGTATTCGGTCTTGTGTTCCGCGCCGTAGCTCAGACCATCAACGCCGTCGCTCAATGCCAGCAACGTCGCAAAGCCCATCGATCCGAGCGACGTCGCGACCAGCACCCAGCGTTGACGAACGCGCCACCACCAGCCAGCGCGGCAGGCGACGATGACCAGCAATGCCAACGAGCCGGCGCCCACGAGGCTCGATCCGAACCGCCACACCCAGCCATCCATCTCGTCGCGACCGACGAGAGGGGCGGCACCGAGATTGAGACGAGAGTTTGTGCGCTGTCGAGCTCGACCCTCGACGACGCTCCACCACACCACCGCCAACGCGACGAACGGCAGCGCGACCGGCAGGAGTCGGCGACGCCAGCTGGTCATTCAGACAACGGTACGACGACAGCGCTCGCTCGGCGAGCGAACAGCACCGAAGCAAGTGCGAGCCCGCCCCAGAGCGCGACATTGGTGCCCGTCGCGATCTTCTGCACGACGCCGTCGTCACGGAGGTACTCGAAGGTCTGCTGGACGAACACGACCGCCGCCAACGCTGCAAATCCGAAGGCCGCCACGTACGCCAGAACCAGCCGGCGACCGCCAAGGATCAACAGCACACCAAGAGCAACCGTGAGCAGGGCCCACAGCGGATTGAAGAACAGGAACTTCAGCTCCCAACGACGCGTGAGTGCGCCATCGCCCGCGGCATCGCGGAAACCGGCGTCGCTACCGAGCAACGCGACCCCACGGCCGGCAAAGTCGACAGAGCGAGCGACGAAGAGACCCAACAGACCCACGACAACCGCAACGATGCCGATCGAACGCAAGGCCCGCTGCGAGCGTTCCGGGGGACCGGCCAACACACCGTCGACACCGAGATGATCACCAGACGGCACGGCCCACAACAGCACATGAAGCCCGATCATCATCAGGTACGACCACGCCCATTCATCGGCGTTCGGGTAGTACAAGACCGAGAGGCCGATGGGCGCAGCCATGGCTGCGCCGACGAGGGCAACCACACGCGATCGGTATCCGATCAGCAGCAGCGCAGCGACAACGGTCTCACTGATCAGCGTGAACCATCCGAACGCCTGAAAGTTCGGCAGCACGAGCTCTTTGAGCGCCCACCGATAGGGCCCGAAGGGCGCATTCTCGGCGCCCGCTGCGACGTACTTGTACAGACCGCCACCGTTGGACTGACCGAAGTCGGTCGGCACCTTCCAGTGCAGGTTGGCCAACCACATCAAGCCGGCGAGAATTCGAACACCACCGATTGCGTAACCCCGAACCCGTTCCTGCATCGCTGCGCGGTTGGTCATCTCGTCAGCATGACAGCAGCGCTCGAGCAGCTGGTCCAGTTTCGGGAAAGTTTCGCAGGTGGCAATCAGGGGTCTTCCACACCGCGCATACCATTCACGCGATGAGGGGCGACGCCGCATGGGGGCCGGATGCGCTGGCCGCGGCCATCGATCAACTCCCCGACTTCAGGGGCGTGTCCGTTCTCCATCTCGGCGACGACGACGACGAGTCCATCATCGACGCGCTCAGCCACAACTCTCACGAAGTCACCCACATCAGCGCCGACGATGCCGTGGCCTTGCAGCTCGAGCGTCGGTTCGATCTCGTGGTCATCGGTACCCACACTCTTGCTGGCGGCGACGATGGGTATCGCCGAGCCGTGATGCACGGGGCGATACAGCACATCGAACGAGCAGGTCACCTGATCGTGCTGCACGAGGCCGCACGATCTGTTCTCGGTGACGGCCTCGTGGCGAACGATGTGCAGTTCCTCGGGTCGTACCAGCTCCCCGCTGTGACGCTGTCGCTGTACCGTCGAGGTGAGCGCATGACTGTCCATGATCTGCTGTTCGAGGCCCGAGCGACCATCGCACGAGTCACGCCCCGTCAGCTCGCCGAGCGCTTGGTGCGGTGCGACGAGACGTCGGTGCTCGATACCCGCACGCACACCGACCGCGACCGGTTCGGTGTGATCCCAGGCTCGATTCACGTCCCGCGTACGGTTGTGGAATGGCACTTCGACCCGGCAAACGGATACCTCCACCCGGCGATGCACTCGTTCGACCAGCCCCTGGTGCTCGTCTGTAACGGTGGCTACAGCTCATCGCTCGCTGCTGCGAACCTCGTACGGCTCGGTTTCACCAACGTGGCTGATCTCATTGGCGGTCACACCGGCTGGGCGGCCGAAGGGTTGCCCGTGGAGAGGCCGCACCACTCGTATCTCGACACGCCCAGTTTCGAGAGGTCGGATTCAATGTGGAGCAGTGAGCTCCGCGTATGAGTTCTCGACAGCATCGACGATGAGTTCGCGAACGCGGGACACGTTGGCGCGCATCATCTCGAACACCGCCTCCATCGTCACCGGCTCGTGTCCGTCGACGCCAGCGTCATAGTCGGTTACCAGCGCGACCGATGCGTACCGAATGCCCAGTTCGGCTGCCAGGACAGCCTCGGGATACCCCGTCATGTTCACCACGTGCCAACCCATTGAACGGAACCACGCACTCTCGGCACGGGTCGAGAAACGGGGGCCGTTGATCACCACCATGGTGCCGCCGTCCACCACCTGTGCACCAGAGCGGATGCCCGCCGCCACGAGTTGCGCGCGCAACCCTGAGTCATAAGGGTCTGCAAACGACTGGTGATGCACCGGACCGCCGGTGCCGGGATGACCGGCAGGTCCGCCGACATCGTGAAACGTGTCCGGCCGACCCCATGTTCGATCCACCAGCTGGTCGATCACCACGAGTTGGCCCGGATGGATCTCGGGCTGCAGCGAACCAACCGAACACGGCGTCACGATCGACCGCACGCCGATCGAGTGCATCGCCCACATGTTCGCCAGATACGGCACGCGGTGTGCCGCGAACTCATGTGCCCGACCATGACGGGCCATGAACGCAACGGGGTTCCCCGCAACCGAACCAACAACCATTGGACCGGCTGGAGCGCCGTACGGGGTGTCCACCACGAACTCGCGCGCGCCATCGAGGAACTCATAGAAGCCAGAGCCCCCGAAGACGCCCAACGGCACCTGCTGAACGGTCGCCATCACGGATCCACGTTAGGTCGTCGAGGCGAGCCTGATGAGCACTACCGACCGTTGCGAGCTCTGTTGGTAAGTGGTGCCTCACCGTTCGTGATGGCTGACCAATCAGCGGATGTCTGGGAGACGCTGGGTGACCCCACCAGAGGCGCGATCCTCGAGCACCTCTCCGATCGACCACGAGCGGTGGGTGAACTCGCTGCCGAGCTCCCGTCAGCCGGCCGGCCGTGGGCAGTGTCGACTGCCGGATCGCGAGCATCCAGCCAGGCGACGCGACGGAAGGTCACCGTCGCGTGAGGCGGCGATCGAGCTCGTCGAGCGCTGCGCGCCAACCGGCCTCGCCTGGCGAGCCCGCGGGGATGCCGCGGTGTGTGAGCACTACTCGTGTCTGATCGCCGGCCTCGGCGAATTCGACGCAGACCTCTGTCGGCGGATGTCCGTCGGGTAGCAGTGTTCCTTCGGCGTCGGTCATCGCTTCGGTGTAGACCAGCCGTACCGGCTCGTCGACCTCGACGTACTCTCCGGTGAACCACATCTCGCGAGCGCCCGAGGGTGTGTCGAACCGCATGCAGACTCGTCGGCGCCCGCCGACACCGACCTCCATCTCGCAGACCGGGATGCTCGCACCACCTGGGCCGTACCAGCCGGCGAACTCGGCGGGGTCGGTCCACATCTGCCACACCTCACCGATGGGTGCGTCGAAGGTGCGTTCGAGGACCACTGCGTCGGTGGTCGAGTCGGAGTTGTTCATCGGTCGTTGGTTCCTTTCGGTGCGGTCGGCTGGGCGTTGCGTCGCCGGCGTGAGAGTTGCTGGTCGAGGCGGTCGAAGCGGTCGTCCCAGATCGATCGGTATTGATCGGCCCACGTCGCCACCTCGGCCAGGCGATCGGGGGCGAGGCGGCACGGTCGGAACTGTGCGTTGCGGCTGCGCACGATGAGCCCGGCCTGTTCGAGCACCTTGATGTGCTTGGAGATCGCGGGGAGCTGCATGTCGAACGGTGCCGCCAACTCGTTGACCGTCGCTTCGCTCTGTGCGAGCCGGGCGAGGATCGCTCGCCGCGTCGAGTTGGCGAGCGCAGCGAACGTCTCGTCGAGTCGATCCGATTCCATCGTCGCTGTAGCGGTCATCCGTTGTTTCCGATCTGGATAATTAACCTAAACGGAAACTACAACGATCATCGGCGCGCGTCAAGGCGGTGCAGAGAGGCGACCGGTGGTCAGCGCTGACGGAGGCGTGCGGTCTCGCTCAGCGCACGAGCTCCACAGGGTCGCCGACGCGGAGGCGGAGGACTTCGGCGTTGAGGGCAAGCTTGCCGTCGAAGCGGGCGATGATGTTCTTCAGCACGCCACGATCGACCTCGAGGGTGTCGGGATCGACGGTGGTCATCGGGCAGCGACCGCGACGAGAGTCGAGGGCGATGACGACGTCGCCGATGTGGAGCTCCGCACCAGGCCAACCGAACTCGTCGATGCCGTCGACGCCGTCGATGACGATGTTGGGTCGTAGCCGGCGGACGTCGCGACCGAACGCGGCCACTGCGCCGTCTGTGGCGACCAGCAGAGGGAGGACGTCGAAGCGCTCAGGTCCGTCGTAACGCGCGAGCATTGCATCGGCACCGGCGGCAGAGCGAACACGATCGAGCACCTCCTGCGAAGTCCACGGCTGGCCGTCGACGAGGGGTTCGCCGTCTGGTCCGAGTGTGGCGTGGAGGCCGATGAGGTTGTGGTGACGTCGTGAGGTGCGCACGCCTTCTGGCCCGCGGACGTGGACGATGCGGTCGCCGATGATGCCGTTGGTGGTGATCTCGGCGACGTCGAGGCGTTCGCCGGCGAGGGTCTTGACGGGGTAGCGCCACAGGGCGCCGACGGTGAGGGTCATGTCGGGATCGTTTCGAGGAGTTGGCGGACGGCGGACCGGGCGGCGTCGAGAGGGTCGGTGCTGCCGAAGACGGTGCACTGCACGATCGCTCCGTCGACGATGACGGCGAGGGCAGAGGCGAACCACGACGGTGCGTCGAGATGGTCGCGTGCAGCGAGTTGGGCGAGGTGCTCGACGAGGTCGCGCTTGTGGGCGGCGATGATCGTGCGGTGGGTGTCGTCGATTTCGCTGGTCTCGGCGAGGGAGTTGATGAATGCGCAGCCGCGGTAGCCGGGTGTGGTGACCCATTCGGCGATGGAGTCGAACGTGGCGAGGACCGGGTCTGCGCCGCCTGCGACATGACGTTCGACGCTCGAGGCGAACCACGCCATCCATGTGTCGTGGCGGTCGGTCAGCCACGCGGCAACGAGTTCGCTCTTGGACGGGTACATCACATACAGCCGCCGCATGGAGACACCCGACGCGTCGCGGATGTCGCTCATCGCGACCCCGCTGATGCCGTGGGCGTAGAACAACTCGTCGGCAGCGCGCAGCACCGAACGCTGCGCCGCATCGGGGGACATCGTGGCAGCCGGACTCATCGCAGCGGGAGCCCGGTCGTGTCGCCGTCGGGGCGAGGTCCGAAGATGCGGCGCTCGTCGGGGGTGATGGGCACGTCGTCGATGCTGGCCTCACGGCGTCGCATGAAGCCGTCGGCGTCGAACTCCCAGTTCTCGTTGCCGTACGAACGGAACCATTGGCCATCGTGGTCGTGCCACTCGTATTGGAACCGCACGGCGATCCGGTTGTCGTGGAACGCCCACAGCTCCTTGCGCAACGCGTAGTCGAGCTCCCGCTCCCACTTCGCGCGCAGGAAGGCGACGATCTCTTCGCGGCCCTCGATGAACTCGGAACGGTTTCGCCACACCGAGTCCGCTGTGTATGCGCCGGCGACGCGTTCGGGATCGCGGGTGTTCCACGCGGCCTCGGCGGCGAGGACCTTCTGCCGCGCCGAGGCCGCGTCGAACGGGGGGACCGGGGGTCGGACCGGGCTGGTCATGAGAGGTGACTCCAAAGGGTATGAGAATGTATGTTCTCAGTGTATGAGAACGAGTATTCTCTTGTCAAGTGGCGAGGCCTTCGTCGGAGGGTCTGTTGGGTTCGACGGTGTCGGTAGCGATGGTCGACCCGTGGTCGGCGGGGACGTTTCGGCCCGAGGTGGGACCCCCACGTCATATATCTAGTTGACTAGATATATAATGTCGCCATGATCAGCTTTCGAATCGACGCGACGAGCGGCGTGTCTCCGTATCGCCAGCTGGTGCACCAGGTTCGTCAGGCGTTGTTGCTCGGGGTGTTGCGCGAGGGTGATCAGCTGCCGACGGTGAAGGAGGTGGTCGCATCGGTTGCGATCAATCCGAACACGGTGTTGAAGGCGTATCGCGAGTTGGAGTTCGAGGGCCTCGCCGAGGGGAGGCCTGGGGTGGGCACGTTCGTCACCCGTTCTCTGGCCGACTCCTCGTTGGCCGCCCACGCAGGGTTGCGGAAGGAACTGAGCGGGTGGTTGGCCAAGGCGCGCCGGGCCGGTCTCGATGACGACAGCATCGCTGCGCTGTTCGAAAGCACGTTTCGTTCTGGCCTGAACGAGAGTGTGGCGTGAGCGCAGCAATCGAGGCGTCCGCGTTGGGGAAGCGCTACGGCCGAGCATGGGCGTTGCGTGATTGCACGCTGACCGTGCCGCGCGGGCGTGTGGTTGGTCTCGTCGGTGCGAACGGTGCCGGTAAGTCGACGTTGTTGAATCTCGCCGTCGGACTGCTGCGGCCGACCGAAGGGCACCTCGCCGTGCTCGGCGAGCGACCGGGAAACGATGCCCGCCAGTTGGGCAGGGTCGGGTTCCTCGCTCAGGATGTCCCCCTGTACAGCGGATTGACGGTCGCGGAGCACCTACGACTCGGTGCGGAGCTGAACCCCTCGTGGGATGAGACAGTCGCTCGAGCGCGCATCGACCGGGTCGGCCTCGACCTGGCGCAGCGAGCGGGCGGACTGTCCGGTGGACAGCGGGCCCAGCTTGCGCTGGCCGTCGCGATCGGCAAGCGGCCGGAGCTGTTGATCCTCGACGAGCCCGTTGCACGCCTCGATCCGCTTGCCCGTCGCGAGTTCCTGGCCGACCTCATGGAGCTGGCCGCCGACGGGTTGTCGATCGTGCTGTCGTCGCATCTGCTGGAAGATGTCGAACGAATCTGTGACCACTTGATCGTCCTCGCTGCTGGACGGGTCCGCTTGGCCGGGGATGTGGACGAGCTGCTCGCCTCGCACAAGGTGCTGACCGGTGCCCGAAGAGACCCCGATCGGCTGCCGGCCGATCAGACCGTGATCCAACAGAGCCACACCGAACGCCAGTCCACCTTCCTCGTGGAAACGACGCGACCGGTGCTCGACCCGTCGTGGACGGTGAGCGACGTCGGTCTCGAAGAGCTCGTGCTCGCTTACATGGCGAACCCGTCGACGGCCACCCGCCCCCCGGCGCCGGCGTTGCGGAGCGTGAGCTGATGCTGTGGCTGTCGTGGCGCCAGTTCAGGGCGCAAGCCGCACTCGCCTTCGGTGCGGCCACCGTCGTGATCGTGGCGCTCGTCGTCACTCATGAGCACATCGTTGACACCTACACCAGCACGGGTGACGGCAACCTGACCGGGTTCTATGTGTGGCTTCGTCTGCTCGGCACGGCGCTCGTGGGTGTTCCGGCGATCATCGGCGCGTTCTGGGGTGCGCCACTGCTGACCCGAGAGTTCGAGGACCGCACCTATCGGATGGCGTGGACCCAAAGCGTCACCCGCACTCGCTGGCTCGCGACGAAGCTCGCGATGATCGGCGCCGCCACGGTCGCCACCGTCGCGGCCGTCGCTCTCGTGTTCACATGGTGGTCGGGTCCGATCGACTCGACGGGAAGTCGCATCGGCACGGCGACCTTCGCCCAACGCGGCGTCGTCCCCATCGGCTACGCACTCTTCGGGCTCAGCCTCGGCGGGTTGGCTGGGACGATCCTGCGACGAACGATCCCTGCAATGGCTGCGTCGCTCACCGGGTTCTTCGTCGTGCGGATCGTCGTCCAGAAGCTGGTCCGCACGCACCTCATCGGGACCGAGTCCGTGAGTACTCCGTCATTCGCGTCGAACGAGCTCCACGATTGGGTCGTGTCGACGCGTACCGTCGACGCCGCCGGGCAGACCATCTCCACCAAGACTGCGGAGAACCTGCTCACCGCCGCATGCAACATCACGCGCGCGACCCAAGACGTCGACGGCGCACTCGCCGACTGTGCGCGGAAGATCGGCATCCGTGACATCGCCCAGGTCCACACCGCCGACCAGTTCTGGGCCCTCCAAGCCGCTGAGCCCGGCCCCTTCTTGACGCTCGCGACGATCACCACTCCAGCCTGCTTCTGGTGGCTCAACCACCGGAGCGGTTTACCAAAGCCTC
>CAZWCU010000076.1:0-3855 GCA_964632715.1 uncultured Bifidobacterium sp.
ATCGTCTCGGCGCCCGAACCCGTCGTGACCACCGCCAGGTTCTCGCGCTCGAGATACCGACGCACCAGGTCGCGGATCTTCACCTCGTCCTCGACCACCAGCACGGTCACGCTCACCCTCACGACTCTACGACGCGCCACCGAAGCTCGGACGTGTGTCAACGGCGAAACCAATCAGCCGTCACCGGACCTCCACGCGTTCTGCACATCAGATCGACACAGTGCTCCCACGAAGTCGGTGCCGACGCGCACCCCGACCCGAAAGAGGAACCGTCGATGACGCTCCGAGCTCGCCACCTCCCACTGATCGCCGGTGCCGGCGCGCTGACCACACTCCTCGCTGCGTGTGGCGGCAGCAGCGGCGCCGGAACCACCGACATTGTGGGTAACGACGCCACACCCACTAGCCCGATGACCGTCGAGGTCGCCATGGAAGACATCAAGTTCGACACGACAACCCTCACCGTCACGGCAGGCGAGACCATCGACTTCCGGTTCACCAACACCGGCAAGATCGCCCACGACGCCTTCATCGGCGACGCCGCAGCCCAGATGGAGCACGAGGTCGAGATGAGTGACGCAAGTGCGCATCCCATGGAGGAAGCGGCAATCGTGCTGCAGCCGGGCGAGTCCGGCGAACTCTCGTACACGTTCGACCTGCCCGGCACCTACCAGATCGGCTGCCACCAGCCGGGACACTATGCGGCCGGAATGAAGATCCAAGTCACCGTCGAGTGAGTCGCGAAGGCCTGACTCGTTCTGCGTCGCCCTTCGACGTCTGAGCGTCCCGGCGCTCCAAGAGTCGCTCAACCGTCGGTGTCGGGAAGGCGGCGGGCACGCTCGGCTCCCCCGTCGCAGTCGAGGCCGCCGGCACCGCCGTCGTGATCAGCACGGTTCACCCCCTCGCGAGGACTCGAAGCATCAACCGGATTGCCCGAAGAATGTCCGGCCCACCCGGCGCGATCATCGCCACGGTCGCTCGGCCGGGCGTCGCTGCGGCTTCGCCGAAGCGACAATGCGTAGCCAACGCGGATGCCATCGAAAGTGAGGACGCCCACAATCACGCTGCAACGAAGAAGTTGTCATCACTCGGTCAGGAGCGACACAGAATGAACTGCACAAATGGTGGTGGCTGCTGCAGCCACGACAACTCGTCGACAGCCAACGACGGACATGAGCCCGAACCGACAACGCAGACTCGGTCCGCGGGCCCATCAGCCGGGTGCTGCGGCGGAGCGGCGGAGCACACCCAGCTCGCCCACTCGAAGCACCAGCCCGCAGAGCAGCGTACGGAAGCGACTCCGGGCTCCCAGACGGGCGCGGCAGCCGGCGATGCCGGACGGTCCGTTTGTCGGACGGTCGCCCCCGCAACGCAGGCGCGTTGACCGCCGTGCGCATCACCTTCTGGGGCGCGGCGGGCACCGTGACAGGTTCACGTCATCTCCTCGAGCTGGAGGGCCGTCGGCTACTGATTGACTGCGGGATGTTCCAGGGGCTCAAGTCGCTGCGGCTGCGCAATTGGGAGCCGTTTCCCGTCGATCCGGCATCCATCGACGGCGTGCTGTTGACTCATGCCCACATCGACCACACGGGCTGGCTCCCGGCACTGGTTCGCGAGGGCTTCCACGGTGCGGTCTGGTGCACTCCGGGGACAGCCGAGTTGTGCCGAATCCTGCTTCTCGACGCCGCGCACATCCAGGAGGAGGACGCCCGCTACGCGAACAAGCACCGGTCGAGCCGCCACGACCCGGCACTCCCGCTGTATACGACCGCCGACGCGCAACGAGCCCTCGAACTGCTGCGACCGCGCCCGTTCGGCGCACCCTTTGAAGCCGACACCGGCATCGACTGCGAATTCGCCCCCGCAGGGCACATCCTCGGTGCCGCATCACTACGGATCCGCAACGAGTCGACGTCGGTGTTGTTCACTGGCGATGTCGGTCGGCCGGTTGACCCGGTGATGCGTGCTCCGATGTCGCCGCTCGCTGCCGATCACGTCGTGACGGAGTCGACGTACGGAAACCGGCTACACCCGGTGGGCGATCCGATCGATGACCTCGCCGCGGTCGTCAACGAGACGGTGAGCCGTGGCGGGACGTTGCTCATCCCCGTGTTCGCAGTCGGCCGAGCACAGACCATGCTCCACCTTCTCAGCCGACTTCGAGCAGCGGGCCGCATCCCGCGCGTCCCTGTGTACTTGGACAGTCCGATGGCCATCAACACCACCGAACTGTTCTGCCGGCACTCTGACGAGCACCGGCTCACCGAGGTCGAGTGCCGCGAGATGTGCGACGGTGTCGAGTTCGTCCGCACGGTCGAGGAGTCCAAGCAGCTCGCCTCGCTGATTGGTCCGACGATCCTGCTGTCTGCGAGTGGGATGTTGACGGGCGGCCGCGTACTGCATCACCTCGAGCGCCTTGCGCCGGATCATCACAACTCGGTCCTGCTCGTCGGTTATCAGGCGGCTGGCACCCGAGGTGAGGCGTTGGCTTCTGGCGCCCGATCGATCAAGATGTTCGGCGAGCACGTGTCAGTTCGCTGTGAAGTCGCCCGAGTCGATGGGCTATCTGCCCACGCTGACGCAGACGAGCTGTGCAAGTGGCTCGCAACCATTCCCGCCCCGCAGCAGGGGGCGAGCATCGTGCACGGCGAGCCCGCCGCCGCTGACGCCTTCCGCCGGCGTCTCCGAGACGAACTGGGCTGGAACCCAGCCGTCCCGAATCATGGCGACACGATCGAGCTGCGATGACCGACCCATCTCTCGCTGACGCCCGGCGACGCACGTGCGAGTGTGCCGCTGCTTCCCATGCTCCCAGGCTCGTCGCCGTCACCGGCGGGCCTGGAGCGGGCAAGACCGCTGTCTTGGAGATCGCCCGACGCAGCCTCTGCAACCATGTCGTGGTGCTGCCGGAGGCAGCAAGCATCGTATTCGGCGGTGGGTTCCCGCGCAGGCCGAGCGTCCCGGCTCGTCGCGCTGCACAACGAGCCATCTTCCAGGTGCAGACCGAACTTGAGCGGGTCGTGTTGGACGAGAAACGAGCAGCCATCGGTCTCTGCGACCGGGGCACCGTCGACTCTGTCGCCTACTGGCCCGAACCGGTCGCTGACCTGTGGAAAGACGTGCACAGCGAGGAAGCAACACAACTCGCCCGATACTCGGCAGTCATTCATCTGCGCACCCCATCCGACGTCATGGGATACGACCACAGCAACCCGTTACGCACCGAACCTGTCGAAGACGCTCTTCACCTGGACCGCTTGATCGAACAGGCGTGGGCCCGGCACCCCAATCGTCACTTCGTCGACAGCGACCTCAGCTTCGTCGACAAAGCTGCCCACGCGCTCGACCTCATCCGGGCGGAACTCCCCGAGTGCTGCCAGGGACACGCCACGACCTGACTCAGCCGCACGCCGACCACTGATCGAGGGGACCCTGGCCCGGCAAGAACCACATCCCCCGACCATGGTTACCGCACAACCTTCCACAGCGATGCGAGAACGAGCACCATGCCCGCTGCTGTCCACGCGCTGGGCCGTTCACTAGTCACCACCAGGCCGAGGACGACGCCAAACACAGGCGTCAGGAATGTCCACGCCGCCACTCTGCCGAGTGGGCATCGCATCGTTTCGGTGAACCACGCCCAGAACGCGAGCGCGGTCCCGATCAGGGCGAGAAAGCCGAGCGCGAATGCGAAGCGAGGCGTCCAGTTGATATTCGGCAGGCCTTCGACGGCGGCAGCGACCGCGGCGAGGACGACGCCACCGATCACGAAGTGCCACCCGGTGGCCTGGAGCACGTCGGTGGCGGCGAGACGCCGTGACAGAAGGGTCCCGGCCGTGATGGCGACAGCGGCCA
>CAZWCU010000076.1:3955-15633 GCA_964632715.1 uncultured Bifidobacterium sp.
ACATCCGAGTTGTGACTCGCTCTCCGTACAGCCACCACGCAGGAAAGAGGATGAGCAGCGGTTGAGCGTTGGCAAGCACGGCAGCACTTCCGGTCGCCAAGCCGGCCACGCCGCCGAACATCGCCGCGAAGGCAACACTGCCGTTCGCCACAGCCATCAACCCGATCAGCGACCAAGTCCGGACACCCGTCGGCCGTGCGCGTCCCTGCAATGTCGCGATCCCCACCAGGGCAACGCCGGCAATGAGCGCCCGCAGGGCGGCGAACCACAAGACGGGCGCGTCGCGCAGACCCCACCGTATGGTGACGAAGCAGCCTCCCCAGGCGGCGCTGATCCACAGCATCCGGCGAGGGCGGGGTATGCCGACTGCTGGGCCGACGTAGTCATCTGTGCCAGCGCTCACAGGTCGTCTCCTCCATGGACCGGTTTCACCGGGCGCCATGACCTCATCCTTGTCCACTCCCACCGGTGGCGAGGACTTGGCATCTGCACCACCCTTGACGCCAGGGAGTCGCCTCCACGTAGACGGTCGGGTCTGCAGCACGCACCCGAGATCAGGGCTTCTTACGGATGCGGCCGGAGGTCGTCGAGCGAACGATGAGAGCAGCTCGAAACGCTTCACAACAAGGAGGACGCCATGAAACATCCCGTTCGCTCAATCGCCATCGTGTCCATCGTGGTGGTCTCGCTGGCATCGATGCCATCACGCTCCGGCACCCGACCGTCACCGTCCGGGTCGTCCGATTCCGGCTCTGTCGGCGCAGCCACGCACGCACAGATGCAGCTCGACATAGAAATGACCCAACGGATGTCCACGCCGATCGCCTTCGGGCCGATGCAGGGTGGACTGGTGAGAGACTCCCAGCTGCAGCGCTCCCGCGATCCTGGCTATGTGCTGGCGTTGGAGCGGCACCAGGCCGACATCGACAGAATGCTCGCTCGAAACCCGTAACTCGTCGTCGACGGGTTGCCAGGTTGCGTGCCGGCTTCGTCATCTTCCGAGACGTCTCCTCGAGACGGCTCAGCCTCATCGAGGGACGAATGCGATCGAGGGACGAATGCGAGGCCTCACCCCCATGATTGGCCGAGGACACCTACTGCATCGACGACACCTACTGCATCGAGGTCCTGACGCAAGCCTCCTCGACCGACCACCTGGTGTGTTCCTCGCCGCGTTCCTACCCTTTGGCAATTGCCGGCCGCGCCGAGACAAGACCGACCGTCCCAGCAGGCGTCGCGAAGCGGCGGTGCTGAACGACACCGACCAGACCACCGGAGCTCAGGAGATCGAGCAGCCGACCCGCCGCGTGATCGCGTGTGGTTTCGGTGCCGTCGAGGAGCTGAACCGAGAGGAACAACATCCGCATGATCAGGTTTGCGGGCTGCACCCAGTCCGCCAGGTGGAATTCGCCGCGATCAGAGAGAGTCCGATTGATCTCGCCCGCCGCACGCTGCTTCTGATCCGACGTCAGATGATGGAAGACGAGCGATGAGGTGACTCGGTCGAAGGCACCGTCCCGCGTCGGGAGGTCCGTAGCAGACCCATTCACGAACGTCACCTGCACCCCCGCCAGACGTGCCTTCTTTCGTGCGCGCGTGAGGACTGCGGGATCCGGATCAATGCCGACCACGTCGAGCATCGGAAAGCGACGCTTGGCTGAAATCGCGAACGTCCCCGTGCCGCAGCCGACGTCGAGCAATCTTGACGCGTGATCGAGGTTGGCCGACTCGAGCAATGCACGCTTCACGGCGCTCTCGCGTGTCGTCAAGCGAACGATCGCGTCGTATGCGGGCGTCAGCAAGCGGAAGCGCAGCGCAGGAACAAAGGACCCGACAGGCGAGCGAGCTGACGTCACGTCGCCCGGCAAAGTGCCAGTGTCTTCGAGCGTCCGCTTGGTCACCTCTAAATTCTACATCGTGTCGTAGACGTCGTGCGTCAGGCATCTCGTGTTCTCACCATGGCACGACCGGTGGTCTCGTCCGAACTCCACGACTGCGGCGTTACCGAGGGGCCCCAATTCTCACTCAGTTCGGGATCACCCTCGACGGTGCCGACCCCAGCCGCGTGCGTTCTTGCGCACGGACTTTCAGTGGTCTACCCGGATGTGCATTGAGCTCGGTCAAGAGCACGATGACGGCTTACACCTAGCCCAAGGAGAAGACGATGAAGAGTCGATTGATGCAGGGAACGATGACATTGGCAATCACGATTGTGGGCCTGTCGGGCCCCGGTTTGGCTCGTGCCCAGTCTTCGTCTGGCAACGACGACTTTGGTCGTCACATTGTGAGCTGCGTCCGCGCCCGTGGCTTCGATGGAGCCCACAACCCGGGCATGCACCAGGGCGCCGCTGGCTGGGATGGCCACGAGTGCGGTGAGTGAGCCCGCCCTGGGCCGCCGGCTGGTTCCCGACCTCTGCCGGCCGCCGTGGCCCAATCGGACCCACTGTCGCCATGGGCTCCATGGCCACCCAGGACGGCCACGGTCACCCTGTGGGATCGCCGACCTTCACGGTGCGGCCCTGCTTGTATCGCACGATCTCGACGGTGCGGCCTGTCCTGGGCGATTGCAGCACGGCGCGTTCCACTCCGAGCCACATCATGATGTGGCCTGGATACTGGACCAGGTCTCCGGCCTGGGCCGTCTCGAACTTACGTGGCGCAGCCTTTCGGATCTGCGCTGTGCTCTGGCGCGTCAGCGTGTAGCCGGCACCCGCCCACGCGTAGGTCGTGAGCCCCGAACAGTCGAAGCCGTAGCCGGGCCTGCTGGTGTTGCGTCGATATGGCACGCCGAGCTGCGTCATGCCGGTCAGGACGGCCATCTGATGCTCGAGATCGGCCGTCGCCCACGCCCGAGCCAGCGCAGTGGGGTCGATCCCGACCCGGCCAGCGGCCGCCGTCGCAACCTGATCTCGCAGTGATCGATACGCTTTGGAATCGGCCATCGCACCGTGACGAAGCTCGAGAACTGCTGAGCTGGCGAGTTCGGCGATCGGGTCGTTGAGCTGATCACCAGTGGTCGTTCGATGATCGGCGAAGGCTGAGGTACCTGGGAGAGCAAGTACGCCGAGCAGCCCGACGGTTGCAGTGCCAGCTGCCCGAAGAAAGGCGCGTCGAGTAGAGGTATCTGTGGTCACCGGAATTTGACTCCTTGTGGTCGGCACGGCGCGCACGTTGCTGTGGACCTGAACGTCTGCCGGTGAATGTTGCAATCTCATGACGGAAGTAGAGTATCTTCTACATCGTGTCGTAACAACTCACCCAAGGGTCCGGCCCGCTGGGTGAGTGCTGATCTCACAGTGGGACGCTGACCGCTGGTGGCTGCGCCACGAGGCACAATGAGCGAACGCACGGAGTTGACGGCGGTTGATCGGTCATGTCCGCAGCGAACCGTCCCGTCTCCCGCCTCGAGGCG
Organism: uncultured Bifidobacterium sp.; assembly: GCA_964632715.1. Lineage (GTDB taxonomy): Bacteria > Actinomycetota > Acidimicrobiia > Acidimicrobiales > Ilumatobacteraceae > UBA668. The sequence goes on from CAZWCU010000076.1 coordinate 7,368, forward strand.
ATCGAGATCACGAAGTCCTACTGGCGGAGAGGTTTCGCCGCGTCGGGCGGCGCGATCACGTCGCCACCTGCTGAGTAGTTACCCGTAGAGCTGATCAGCGTTCGGTGCGGATGACGTGGACGATGAGTCCGTTCACGATGCTTCCATGGATGAGGACACACGATGAACGGCAACATCAAGCTCGGGCGCATCGCCGGCTTCGCGCTCTCGGTGAACTGGAGCGTGCTGATCATCGCTTGGCTTCTGACGTGGAGCCTTGCGACCACCTCTCTCCCGCATCATGCGTATGGCCACTCCGAGTTCACGTACTGGCTGACCGGACTTGGCGCCGCAGCGATCTTCTTCGCGTCACTACTCGCACACGAGGTCGCCCATGCTGTCGTCGCTCGGCGTCACGAGGTCGAGGTAGAGGGACTCACGCTCTGGCTGTTCGGCGGCGTCGCCACCCTCAAGAGCGACCCACCCACACCCCGCGCGGACTTCCGCATCGCCGGAGCCGGCCCGGCAGCCAGCCTCGGTCTGGCGGCCGGATTCGAGCTGATCGCCGTCGGGCTGCAAGCCCTCGACACGGCCCACCTCGTAGTGGTTGCCGTGGCATGGCTGGCCGGGATCAACCTCATGCTGGGTCTGTTCAACCTGATTCCCGGAGCTCCTCTCGACGGAGGTCGGATCCTGCGAGCGTTCATGTGGCATCGCCATGGCGACCAGCTCCGCGCGACCATCTCGGCGGCAAGGGCGGGAGGCGTCGTAGCCGCGATCCTCGTCGGCCTGGGCGTGCTCGAGTTTGTGGTCGGTGCGAGCATGAGCGGTCTGTGGCTGGTATTCATCGGCTGGTTCGTCGGGAGCGCTGCTCGGTCCGAGGGGGCAGACGCCCTCACACGTGCGAACTTGCGTGGGGTCGAGGTGTGCGATGCAATGAGCGTTGAACCTGTCACTGCCGCCGAAACCATGGTCGCGAACGAGCTCCTCGGCACCGACGCGGTTGGCGGCCGACATTCCACGTACCCAGTGCTCGATGACAGGGGCAACGTCACCGGCATGGTCACCCTCGACCGCGTTGGCAGCGTCCGGCCGGCCGATCGAGCCAGCACCACGCTCGCTCAGATCGCCATCCCACTCCTCGACGTGCCGGTCGCCGCTCCGACGGACTCGCTCTGGTCGCTGATGGATCGCCTCGACGCGACCCCGGTCGGCGCAGCGCTGGTCTTCGAACACGGCAACCTCGTAGGAATCGTCACCGTCGGCGATGTGGCACGAGCAGCCGAGGCGCGAAGAGTGGAAAATCCGGTGCCACGACTCGTGCCATGAGCGCTCAGCACCGTACGAGGCCGAGGCAAGCTCCCGAGTTGGTCGTGTTGTACGCGTGCCTCTTCGTCGTCATGATCGGCTATGGCGGCACCCTGATCGTCCTTCCCTACCACGTCCAACGAATCGACGCACTCGCCGGCGCAGAGCGGGACACGGTGGCACTTCAGGTGGGACTCTTGACCGGGGTGTACGCCCTTGCGCAACTGCTCGCTGGACCGCTGGTCGGCCGATTGGCAGACCGCCTCGGCCACAGGCGCACACTGCTCGGTGGCCTGGTCTCGCTCGCCGCGACGCAGGCTGCTTTCGGTCTCACCGCTTCGCTGCCGTTGCTGTACGGGCTTCGATTCCTCGGTGGCGCAGCTGCTGCTGCGGTGATCGTGGCCGCCACTGCGTATGTCACTGGCCACACCACCGAACAGGACCGCACACGCGGCATGGCCTGGTTCGGAACCAGCGTCAGCCTCGGCCTCATCGCCGGACCGGCGATGGCGGGAGTGCTCAGCCGACCCGGCATTGACCTCGGTGCGGGGCCGTTCCGGATCGACGGCTACTCGATCCCGTTCCTGTTCAGCGCTGCGCTCACGCTTGCCACAGTCGCATACGCGCAGGTCAGGCTGGGCCGCCTCGCAGGACCGACGTTCTCGGCGAGAGCTGACATCTCCGAACCTCGGTCGAACGACGTACCGCGGTTGCGCACCCTGCTCGGCCTAGTCGCTGCGGCCCAGTACGGACTCGCAATCTTCGAAGGCACCTTCGTGCTCTATGCCCGTGACCGACTCTCGCTCACCGCGGCACAAACGAGCATCGCGTTCATCGTGTGCGGCGCGATCATGGCCCTTCTGCAGGTACCCGCATCCGGCGCACTGGCGGAAGTGTTCTCTCCGCTGTCGCAGGTGGCGATTGGCTTCGCGTTGATGGGCGTCGGGATCTCGGCGCTGCTGACAACCACGTCGTACCCGGTCGTGTTGATGATGGTGGCGGTCCTCGCTGCTGGCGCGGCATTGGTGATCCCGAACCTGTCCGCCCTCGTGTCGTTGGGTGCTCGCACCTCGACCGGTGTCGCTCTGGGGTGGAAGACCTCAGCCGGCAGTCTCGGCCAGTTCCTCGGCCCCGTCGTAGGTGGTTCGCTGATCGCGAACCACGCGCGGCTCCCCTTTCTCATGGCTGGGATCTTGATGATCGCCATCGCTCTTGCTATCGCAATCGGTCGATCGCCATCGTTGCACCCGACCCGAATGCTGCCCAGAGCCGACGGTGGAAGTCCACCTGCGATGTCCGTGGCACCTACGGATGTGAAGCTCCCATCGCCATGAGACCATCAGGGCATTCTCGACGCATCGCCGCGTCGGCCACGAGGAGAAGGCAGTGACGAAGATGGGCCCGCAAGACCAACACGATCATCCCGACGGGCACCATCCCAAGATGACCCCCCGAGCCACAACTACCGCTGTCCTCGACGTCACCGGCATTCACTGGGCGACGGAGCAGTCGGTGGTCGAACGAACACTCGGTCGCCTCCAGGGTGTCATCGGCGTCGATGCCAACGCGGTCGCTCAAACTGCCACTGTCACGTACGATCCGAGCCTCACGAACCTTGCAGAGTTGCGGCTCTGGGTCGAGGAGTGCGGCTACCACTGCGCCGGACAGTCGGTCCCCGGGCACATCTGCCACCCGATGACGGAACCACGACCGACGACCACGACGACACACGATCACGCTGTCGTTTCGCACCACGCCGCTTCCGACGACGACTCCGGCGCACCGCACTCCCCTCACGCAATGATGGGCCACGGCAGGCATGGCAACATGTCGATGGACGACATGGTCAACGACATGCGCCGCCGGTTCTTGGTGGCCGCGCTGTTCTCCGTTCCGGTGCTGCTGTGGTCTCCGATAGGGCGCGACGTTCTCAACTTCCAGGTCGCCGCTCCATTCGGGCTGCGGGACGACATCTTCCAGCTGTTGCTCAGCCTGCCGGTCATCTTCTACTCGGCATGGATCTTCTTCGACGGTGGTTACCGCGCACTCAAGGCACGCACCCTCGACATGATGGTGCTGGTGGCTGTGGGCGTCGGCACCGGTTGGCTCTATTCACTCGGCATCACGTTGACCGGCGGAGGCGAAGTGTTCTACGAAGCCGCGACCGTACTGTCGGCCTTCGTACTGCTCGGGCACTGGTTCGAGATGCGAGCGCGCGGCGGCGCCAACGAGGCGATTCGGGCACTCCTGGATCTGGCACCACCAATGGCCACCGTGATCCGTGGCACGGACTCTGTGGACGTGCCGACGGCGGACGTCAAAGTCGGCGACCTTCTGCTCGTTCGCCCAGGCTCGAAGCTAGCCGTCGACGGGCTCGTGGAAGAGGGCGAGAGCGACCTCGACGAGTCGATGGTCACCGGTGAGAGCCTCCCCGTTCACAAAGCTCCCGGCGACGCGGTCATCGGTGCCACCCTCAACACGACCGGCACTCTGCGCGTGCGAGCCACCAACATCGGGGCCGACACCGCCCTGGCCCAGATCGTCAAGCTCGTACAGGAGGCGCAGAACTCCAAGGCCCCCGGCCAACGACTTGCCGACCGGGCCGCGTTCTGGCTCGTGCTGGTCGCGCTCATCGGCGGCACCATCACGTTCCTCGTCTGGAGCGTGCTCGTCGGGCGGCCGGCCAACGAAGCAATGCTGTTCGCGATCACGGTCGTGGTGATCACCTGCCCCGACGCTCTCGGTCTGGCCACGCCGACCGCGATCATGGTGGGCTCCGGCCTCGGCGCCCGCCGCGGCGTGCTCTTCAAGAACGCCATGGCGCTCGAGTCCGCAGCGCACGTCGACACCGTCGTCATGGACAAGACCGGCACGCTCACCAAGGGCGAGCCCGAGGTGACGGACGTGATCGTGCTCGGTATCGAAGAGGACCGCTTCCTCTCTCTCGTCGCCGCAGTGGAACGCGAGAGTGAGCACCCTCTCGCCCGCGCCATCGTCAACGAAGCAGAACGGCGTCAAGTTCCGACGCTTCGAGCCGAGCAGTTCGACAGCATCCCCGGCCACGGCGCCGTCGCCACCGTCGACGGCCACCGCATCGCCGTCGGCAACAGCCGGCTGATGGAACGAGAGCACGTCGACCTCCGGGCGCTCGCTGAACAAAAGCGCGAACTGTCCGAAGGCGGTCGGACCGCCGTCACCATCTCGATCGACGGAGCCGCGGCCGGCCTGGTCGCGATGGCAGACGCACCCCGACCGACAGCGGCGGCCGCCGTCGCCGCGTTACGCGTACTCGACATCGAAGTCGTGATGCTGACCGGAGACAACGAGGCGACCGCACGACGCATCGGTTCGCTGCTCGGCGTCACGACCGTCATCGCAGAGGTGCTCCCCGGCGACAAGGCAGCCAAGGTCGCCGAGCTGCAGGCCCAAGGCCGCAAGGTCGCAATGGTCGGCGATGGGGTCAACGATGCACCCGCGCTTGCCCAAGCAGACGTCGGAATCGCTATCGGCGCAGGAACCGACGTCGCCATCGAAACCGCCGATGTCGTCCTGATGCGCAGCGACCCACTGGACGTACCCGTTGCGCTGCAGATCGGACGAGGAACGGTACGCAAGATGCGCCAGAACCTGGGGTGGGCCGTCGGCTACAACGCGCTCGCCCTCCCGATCGCAGCGGGAGTTTTCGAGCCGGCCTTCGGCTTGGTCCTACGACCGGAAATCGCGGCGCTCTCGATGTCCGGCTCGAGCCTCATCGTCGCCGTCAACGCGGTCATGCTCAAGCGCCTGCGTCTCTCCTCGCCAGCGGACACGCACATCGATAGCGGACTCGACCAAGTCTCGTGAGGCCTCGTGAACACTGACCCGATGGCTGCTCTCGAGCAACACGAACAGGACATCGACCGGATGCTTGCCGGCGGCAGATGATCCTCGGCTTCTCGCCGCCGGTTGGGGTGTAGCCTCCTACTACACTATGTCGGAGATCCCTGTTCGAGAAGGCACGGCCTCACCTGAACTGTGGTCGGCGCGCATGCAGGTGCTGTTGAGGCGCGCTCTCGATGTGGCGAGCGAGCACGATCTGCCCACCGTCCTCCAAAGGATCGTCGAGGCGGCGGCAGAGGTCGCCGGGGCGCGCTACTCGGCGATCGGCGTGTACGACGCCGAGGGCGAGATCAGCTCCTTTGTTCATCATGGGTTGGATGACGACACGGCCGCACGAATCGGACCGCAGCCTCGAGGTAGAGGACTGTTGCAGCACGACGTGCTCGACACGCGACCGACCCGCGTTGCCGATATCGGCGTTGACTCGCGCTCGTGCGGGTTTCCCGCTCATCATCCGCCGATGCGGTCATTTCTGGGCGCCCCAATCGCCCGCGGCGGTCGCCGGTTCGGCAACCTGTACCTCACCGAGAAGCACGACGGCGCCGAATTCGACACCGACGACGAGGCACTCATCGTCTCACTCGCCGCATTCGCTGCGAGCGCCATCGAGAGCACCGAGTTGGCCACGGCGGAGAGAGCTCGATCTGACGCAGTGGCCCGCCAGGTCGCGGCGGAGGAGAGCGAGCGGGCTCGTCGAGACGTCCTCGCAGCCGTCATCGAAGCCCAGGAGTCGGAACGCGCGCGGGTGTCGCGTGACCTGCACGACGACATCGGCCAGGCCCTTACGTCGGTGCTGCTCGGTCTGCGCCTGATCGACGGCCCCGCCGATCTGCAACGCGACGCTGACCTCGCTCGGCGGGTCGATGAGATGAGACAACTCGTCGTCGACGCTTTGCACCGAACCCGACGCCTCGCGTTCGAGTTGCGGCCGACGGTGCTCGACGACGTCGGCCTGGTGCCGGCGCTGGCCCGTTTGGTCGCTGACACCGCCGAACGATCCGGCTTGATCATCGACGCCCTGGTCGACTCGGCATCCGAGCTCCTCGACGTGACGCCCGACATCGCCACAGCCGTCTACCGGGTCGTACAAGAGGCATTGACCAACGTCGTCCGCCATGCGCAGGCCACCAACGCCACCGTGACAGTCGCAACCGCAGCCGGTCTACTGAGAACGTTGGTCGATGACGACGGAATCGGCTTCGACCCGACCGAACCGTGCGATGGCCACCTCGGTCTACAAGGAATGAAGGAACGAGCCGAACTGGTCGGGGGAGTGGTCCGTGTCGTGTCAGCACCGGGTTCAGGGACCACGATCGTGCTGGAGGTACCAATTGCATGACACCGGGCTTCTTCGAGTTGCCTTGTGCGACGACCACGGTGTCGTGCGGGGTGGGCTTCGGCGAATTCTCGACGCCGAGGTCGATCTTGAGGTGGTCGGCGAGGCCGGCAGCGTCCGTGAGGCCGTCGCGCTTGCCGAGATCGAGCAACCCGACGTGTTCATCATGGACCTCGGCCTGCCTGATGGGAGCGGCATCACCGCTACGGCCGAGGTACGACGCGTGAGCCCGAACACCCGGGTCTTGGTACTCACCGTCCACGACGATGTCGCGTATCTCCGCCGGGCTTTCGAAGCCGGAGCGGATGGGTACATGGTGAAGGAGGCGGCCGACGTCGAGCTTGTTCAGGCGGTGCGGCAGGTCGCGAGCGGCCGCCAGTACGTCCATCCGACGCTTGGCGCCGCGCTGCTGGCCGCCGATGCACCACATATTCGACCACACGGCCCGGGAGGCGATCTGTCCGAACGCGAAGTCGAGGTGCTGCGTTGCATCGCTCTCGGAATGACCAACTCCGAGATCGCCGCGCAGCTCTTCGTCTCTGTGCGGACGGTCGAGACTCATCGAGCCCACATTCAACAGAAGCTCGACATTCGCAGTCGCGCCGATCTCGTTCGGTTCGCCCGCGAGACCGGCGTGCTCGACGATGAGTCCGCCGAGTAACCCGCAACTTCGTTCCGTAGTTCCACCGGATCCCGCTGGGCTGTCAGCAAGAGATGATGAGGCCGTGAACGGCGAACGCTGCCCCGTGTGCGACGACACCCCACTCGTACTCGTAGCCATCGCCCACCCCGCGATGCAACGGATGACCCTCGAGCTCCTCGGGCGCGAACACGGATGCTGGCGCGCGTGCGTGCTCGACCACGACCTCCCAGAAGCGATGCAGGATCTCGCACCCGATCTCGTGATCGTCGACAGCGCAGCCTTTCCTCGTTGCTGCCGGGACAAAACTGACGGATACCCGCGCGACAGAATCGTCGTGGTCGGCCCCGAACCGGACTCCGCTTACATGGCCGCAGCCCTGCGCGACGGAGCGGGAGGTTGGGTGGCCAGAGACGACATTGCCGAACGCCTCAGCCTCGAAATGCGCAAGGCGCTCGGTTGCATCCACGAGCCGTGTCCAGAGCCCCGGTCGCCCACAACTCATCAGTAGACGACCACACCCGGATCGGTAGCAGTGCCGGATGCGGAAGCCACTCCCGGAGCGGAGGATCGAGCCAGATGAAAGGAGTCGCGATGACTGAGTTCCTCGCAACGAACTGGCTGTGGATCGTGTTCGTCTTCGCCATGCTCGCCATGCACCGCCACGGCGGTTGCGGCATGCACCACAGCCACCACCAACACCACCAAACGGACGGCAGCGAAAAGATGCTGCCCGTCGAGCACGGAAAGGGCACGTCATGACCACCCAGAACCACGCCGTCCGGCCACCGCTCACCGAGCGCCGACGCCTCAGCGTCAACATCACACCGATCGAACGAGCCTGCCGAATCGTCCTCGGCGCAGCGGCCGTGGTCGCCGCGATCGCGCTCCTCACGGGCGCAGGGTCGGCGGTCGCCGTCATCCTCGAAGTGCTGCTGGCAGCTGCCGGACTTGACCTCGTCGTCACGGGTGCACTCGGACACTGCCCCCTCTACCAGAAACTCGGTTTCGTCCCAAGCTCGATTCGGAGCCAGCCATGAACAGCACACCACGACCTCCTCAACCAGCTGGCCACGGCGGCCACGGCGGCCACGGCGGCCACGGCGGCCACGGCGGCCACGGCT
>CAZWCU010000076.1:15733-17348 GCA_964632715.1 uncultured Bifidobacterium sp.
GGCCACGGCGGCCACGGCGGCCACGGCGGCCACGGCGGCCACGGCGGCCACGGCTGGATGATGATGATCTGCTGCATCCCAATGATCGTGATCGCCGTCGCTCTCGTCGCAACGGGAGCGGCCAGTCCCGGCTTCCTCTTCGCAGCGGTGCTGTGCACGGCGATGATGGCGCTGATGATGCGCGGCATGGACCACGCCAGCAACTCGGGCGCGGACCTGGAACGCCCATCACGAAGTGACGACCATGACCACCACTCTTCGCCGTCTTCCTGAGCGAATCGCCGTCGGTGTCGATGGCTCCGTCGCCTCACACGCTGCAGTGCGGTGGGCCATCACTCATGCCCGATCTGGTGACACGGTCACCCTCGTCTACGTCTGGCAACCATCGCCTGTCACAGTCGAGACTGGACTTGTCGACCCGAACGACGACTCCGCAGCGCAGCGCGTTGTGGACCGCGAGCTCTCCAGAACAGAGTCGCTGCCACGCGACCTCGAGGTCACCATCAGCTCAAAGGCGATCCGCGGCAGTACCAGCGACAGTCTCGGCTCGGTCGCCGCCGATCTTCTCGTGGTCGGCGCGGGCCGTCACGGTCGACTTGTCGGCGCGGTACTCGGATCCGTTAGTGCCCATCTGTTGCGCCACTCGCACGTGCCAGTCGTCATCGTGCCGACACCCGGCGCCGGCAACTAGGTGGCTCTCCACCGAGCGCAGCAGCGACACCACTACGGCGACGTGCGAGCCGCCAGGTCAGCGATCCGACTGGCTACACGCGGCACCCCGTACGGCTCCCGCGTCCTCTCTCGCAACTTCGAGCGCCCGGCCCACACAAGCGATTGCCTTCCACCGGTCGTGGGCGTCAAGAGGCTTGCCGCCCGTCGAGTTTGAGGGTGACGAGCGTCCAACCAGTGCCTCGCAAGTGAGGAATCCTGGCAAACGGGCGCCGGCCCGGGGGGCTACGCACGCAGCAGTCGCTCGATCGCGACGACCGCCTCGGTGATCGTTCGGTCGCCACGATCCGCTTCGATGGAGGCGGCGTCGACGACGCAGTGGTGGAGATGCTCATCGAGCAGGCCAAGTCCGACGCTGCGCAATGCACTGGTGACCGATGACAGTTGGGTGAGGACGTCGATGCAGTAGGTGTCCTCATCGATCATGCGAGCAAGTCCGCGGACTTGGCCTTCGATGAGACGGAGCCGCCTCAGGTAGTCCTCTTTGCGGATCACGTAGCCGGACATGTGATTGTCTCCTCTCTTGATGTGCGTCGAGTACGGCTGACCGCCTGCCGCTTCCACCTCGGTGGATGGAGGCAGAGGCCGATGCCTCTCCCTTCATCGGGACGCACTTAAACCAACCGTCGAAGTGCGACGGAAGACCGCGACGGCGAGAGCGCCGAGGGTCGCCAACCAGGCCAGCGCAAGAGTCAGCGAACCGGTTTCGTCGAAGGTGGTGGTGAAGGCGCTGTCCATCATCACGCGCACTGCCGCGTGGGCAGGTAGGTAGCGGCCCCAGGCCGGTGGTGCGGCGTCGAACATCGCGTTCTGGGCGAGGCCGATATCGACGAAGGGCAGCACCAGCAGCAGGTACAGCCCGCCGAGCCGGCCGAACAGGGGGCCG
>CAZWCU010000077.1:0-8775 GCA_964632715.1 uncultured Bifidobacterium sp.
GCGCCGACCGGTGTGACGCTGGCGGGCTGGTAGATGAGCGAGACGCGGATCTCGTCGCCGCCGACGACGCCGGTGTCGATGTAGGCGTAGGTACCCGGGCCAGCGACCGCGTTGAGCGCGGCGACCAGCTCGGCCAGCGCGTTGTTCGGGCCGCTGTCGTTCTCGATCTCGTTCAGGCCGACGATGTCGGCATCCATGCTGATCAGCGCCGCGACGATCTTGTCGCGCTGGCGGACCAGCTCGGCGGGCGTGTTGGCGCCACGGCTGGTCGGGAAACCACCGCCGAGGCCGTCGCCGTTGAAGAAGTTGAGCACGTTCATCGACGCGACCTGGATGCCGCCACCCACCACGGGCGGCGCGGCCGGGCGGGGGTTCGTCTCGGTGAAGGTGACGGGGCCGGTGGGCTGCACGCGGTAGACGCCGAAGCGCTGATCGAGCACGCCGGTGAGACCGGTGATGGTGTCGCCCTCACGAACCGTCTCGAACGCCGTCAGGCCGGTGGGTTCCGGGTAGCGGATCGGGTCGACGTTCTGCTGGTTGTTGGCATCGTCGAGCAGGATCCGGCTGCGGTCGTTGAGGTTCTGCAGTGCGATCGCAGCCGCGCCGGGCGTGGTGACGGCGGTGGGGATGAACAGGCGGCCACCGACCGACAGGCTCACCTCACCGAAGCGACCGAGCGTGAAGGTCTCGGTGACCGACAGCTCCTGGGGCAGCGAGACCCGCATGCCTTCGGTGCGCTCCCACACCGTCAGGTCGGCGACGGGGAGCGAGATGGCCGTGGGTGTGACCGCCTGGCCGGTGGCGCACAGCTGCAGGCCGGTGACGCCGGAGAGCTCGGTGAGCGGCTGGCCGCTGGAGACGAACTCGACCACGTTGCCGGTGAGCCGCACCACGTCGCCCACTGCGACCGGGTTGGCCGAGTCGAAGACGAAGAGGCCCTCGGAGGTGAGCGGGTCGGCATCGGCGTCGGCATCTTCCTCCTGGAGGAAGTAGCCGCTGAACTGACCGGGACCCTGCAGATCGGCCACGACCACCGCCTCGACGGTGACCGATGCTCCGACGATCGGTGAAGTGCTGCCGCTGCCCTGGATGGCGTGGATGGCGGTGGCCGGATCGCCGCACACGGCCAGATCGATGGTGGTGAAGGAGACCACCGCGTCGGCGACCATGTTGTTCGGCGGATCATCGGTGTCGACGTCGGCGACCGCGCCGCCGGGCACGGTGAGCGTGCAGATCTCGTTCTCCCCGAAGTCGGGGTCGGGGTCGACCACGAACGTGGTGGGGCCGCCGCTGATGGTGGCACCGTGCACGCCGGTGACCGTGCAATTGAAGCCGACGCCGTCGGCCGCCAGGTCGACTGGCTCGCTGAAGGTGACGGACACGCTCGACGTGAGCGCGACGCCCGTGGCGCCATCGGCAGGAACGGTGCCGACCACCGACGGTGCGGCATCGCCCCCACCGCCGCCGCACGAGGCGGTGTGGCTGCCGAGGCCGCTGAACGTGTCGACCGCGAAGCCGTCCCACGAGGCAGTGGCCGGGTCGAACGCATCGGTGGCCACCGGGTCGCCGGCACACACCGCGGACTGACGCTGGAGCGTGTTGTCGGCGGTGCTCAGCAGGCCGGTGCCCCACTCGGTGCCGGGATCGATGCCTGCCTGGCCGATCGAGTCGATCGCGGCAGCCCCGTGCACGAGCACGATCGCGTCGTCGCCGTTGAACCAGCCGGACCCGTTGGTCTGATCGGCCTGAGCGAGGATGGTGGCGTTGGCGGAGGACTGGGCGACGACGTGCACGTCGCCGTCGGCCACCGTGCCGGTGAGGGAGATCGTGAGGGTGGAGACCGGGTTGCCGTTGAAGTAGTACTGCAGGGCATAGGCGCCGGCAGTCAGATCCACGGCGGCGCCGGTGCCGTTGTAGATCTCGATCGCCTTGTTGTTGCTGCTGCCCTCGATGTACTCCGAGATGAACAGGTCGCTCGCCGCGGCACCGACGCCGGGCACGCCGATGGACGTGACCACCGCCGTGGCGGGCACCGCCAGCGCGGTGGCGAACATCGCCGTTGCGGCGAGGGCGGAGGACGCGCGCCGTCGGTGGGCTCGATGGACGGCGGACGGGTTCGGGCTCATCGTGGGATCCTCCTGATTGTTCCTGCCCGCCGCTGCGACGAACTTAGCCCGCCTCGCGAGGGCCCCGTGACAGCCGTGCTCCACGCTCAAGACCAGGTGTTCTCCGGCCGATACCTACTTCCATGACGGCGGAGACGAATGCGGCTGACCCCTTCGTGTCGCGCCGCGTCCGCTGGTACGCCGTGGCCGGGCTGGTCAGCTGTGCGGTGTACCTGGCGCTGCCTCGCGGTTCGGTGACACAGCTGCTCTTCGTGGCGATCGCGGTGTCCGTCCCGGTGATGGGGTGGTACGCGGTGCGCGAGCAGCCCACGACCGCGCGCACGGCCCTGACGCTCATCACGATCGGCTGCGCGTTCGCCGCGGTCGGAGAGGTCGCGGAGTTCGTGTTGCTCACGCTGTCCGTCGCGCCGGGCAGCGGTTCGCTCACCGACCTGGTGTTCCTCACCGCCTACGTGTGGCAGCTGTGCGGCCTGATGTCGATGTTCCGCTCGCAGACAGCATCGCGCCACCAGTTCGGCTGGTTCGACGCCGCCGCGGTGGGCATCATGGTGCTGACCGTCGTGTGGACCACGCTCTACGAGGCGATCTTCGGCGACCAGACCGCCACCTTCTTCGACTGGCTCACTCGCTTCGGCGGCGCGGTGCTGGGCGTCGCGCTGGTCGTGATGGCCCTGCGCCTGGTGATCACCGACCGCTGGCGCAACCGCAGTCTCGTCGTGCTCCTCGGCGGCCTGGTGCTGCAGTTGGTGACCGACTCCATCGCGGCGCTGTGGAACGGCTACGAGCAGGGCTCGCGCGTCGACGCACTCTGGTTCCTCTCGTACGTGCTCATCGGAACCGCGCTGCTGGAGATCGGACACGCCGCCGTGGAGCGGCGCGCGGCAACTCGGTTGGCCGACCAGGAGATCAAGCACACGCTCGTGCTGCAGGCGGTGGTCACCGTGCTGTTGGCGGCGATGATCGTGGCCGAGGTCGCGGGTGTGCTGCCGCTGGCGAGCCTCGTCCTGTGGGGCGTCTCCTGGGTGGTCATCATCGTCATCACCCGCGTAAGGATCTTCGCGCTGCTGCGCCAGGTGGGCGAGGCCGCCGCCACCGAGAACCAGCGTCGATTGACCGCCATGGTGGCGAGCTCGGGTGACGTGATCGGTCTGGCCGACCCGGATGGCCTGATCCGGTACCTGACGCCATCGATCACTCGCCTCACCGGCACCGCCGTCGACTCGTGGATCGGGCACCGTTTCGACGCGATGCTCGCGACCCACTTCGACGGTCTGCACGATCTCGCGGCTCGATGCGCACTGCTCGGTCCCGACGAGTCGGCGACGTGGGAGGCCACGCTCGCACGCCCCGCGGTGGACGGCTCCCGCACCGTGCGGCTGACCATCGCGAACCAGGTGGACGAGCCGGAGGTGAACGGCTGGGTGATCACCGCGCAGGACGTCACCGACCAGGCGCGGCTGACCGCCGAGCTGCGTCATCAGTCGCTGCACGACGACCTCACCGGACTCCCCAACCGCGGCCTGCTGTTCGACCGCATCCAGCACACGCTCGACCGCATGTCGCGTGCACCCGGCACCTGCGTCGCGGTGGTGCTCGTCGACATCGACGACTTCAAGGCGGTCAACGACAGCCTCGGGCACACCACCGGTGACGAACTGCTGCGCGCGGTGGCGGAGCGGCTCACTCGCTCCGTGCGCAACGGTGACACCGTCGCCCGCCTGGGTGGCGACGAGTTCGCCGTGCTGCTCGAGGACACGAACGAGACGGAGGCGATGCTGCTCGCCGGACGAGCGCTGGAGAGCCTGGCCCTGCCGGTGCACATCGGGACGGGCGACTTCGCGGTCCGCGCCAGCGCCGGCGTGGTGTGCCATCGCGGCGGGGCTGAGGCAGTCGACCTGCTGCGTTCCGCCGACATCGCGATGTACGCGTCGAAGCGCGACGGCAAGTCGAAGGTGACCCTGTTCGAGGAGCACATGCACGACATGGCGCGCGATCACCTCGAGCTGCGCATGGATCTCGCGACGGCGTTGCAGCAGGGTCAGCTCGCGCTCGTCTACCAGCCGATCGTCGACACCCACACCCGGCGAGTGTCGGGAGTGGAGGCGCTCCTGCGCTGGCACCACCCGCAGCGCGGCATGGTGTCGCCGGCGGAGTTCATCCCGATCGCCGAGCAGTCCGGTCAGATCACCGCGATCGGCGAATGGGTGCTGCGCACCGCGTGCGCCGAGGCTGCGTCGTGGCCGGGCGAGGGCCTGCCGTACGTGAGCGTCAACGTGGCCGCGCCGCAGCTGCGCAGCGAGCGCTTCATCGATCTCGTGATCTCCACGTTGGCGACCACCCGCCTCGCGCCGGCACGGCTGCTGCTCGAGATCACCGAGTCGATGTTGGTCGACGACAGCGCGAACGCTCGCACGACGTTGGCGCGACTGCGCCAGCTCGGCGTGCGCATCGCCATCGACGACTTCGGCACCGGCTACTCGTCGCTCGCGTACCTGCGCTCACTGTCGGTCGACGTCGTGAAGATCGACCAGTCGTTCATCCGCGACCTGGGCACGAACACCGATCACCAGGCCCTCACGCGGACGATCCTCGCCCTCGCCGACGGCCTCGACATGACCGCCATCGCGGAAGGTGTGGAGACCGACCGCGAGTTCGACGAGCTCTCCCGCCTGGGCTGCCTGTTCGCGCAGGGCTACCTGTTCTCACGCCCCATCACGCCCGAGAACCTCCGCGAGCTCCTCGGCGCCACTCCCTCTGCCGCCTTTACGTGACGGCTGTCGGGCGCTGACCTGGGCCAGTGCGACGGGAGTCGTGACAGCAAGACGAGTGGCGACCAGCGTGACCGCGAGACCGGAGGCCACGAGCACCCACCAGACACGGTGGAACGCGTCGAGCGCCGTGGCCGGCGTGACGTCGGCAGTGAAGGCGAGCACGAGTGCGACGCCCAGCGTGGCGCCCAGGTTGCGCACAGCCTGGGTGACCGCGGACCCGGCGCCGAACTGGGCCGGCGGCAGGCCCTGCACCGCCGCGGACGAGAGCTGCGGGAGGCACAGCGCCACACCGAGCCCGGTGAGGCACACCGCGGGCAGGTAGACGCCCACGTAGTCGGGCGTGAGGTCCGCGCGAGCGAGGAGCGCGACGCCACCCGCCGCCCACATCAGGCCGCCGGGGATCAGCAACCTCCGCTGGCCGATGCGGCCGGCGAGGCGACCGAAGAACGGGGCAGTCGCCGCCACGATCAGCGGACCGACCGCGATCGCCATGCCTGCGCGCAGCACGGTGTACTGCCACACCTGGGTGAGGAACAGGACGTTGCCGAGGAACATCGCGTTGAACCCGATCGAGAACACGAGCAACCCGGCGTTCGCCCACCGGAACGCGGGCGCCTCGAACAGGGTGAGGTCGAGCAGCGGGTTGCTGACGGTGCTGCACCGCCACACGAACACCGCGACGAGCGCGGCCGCCAGGGCCATCGCGACGGCGAAGCGGGGGTCGAGCCAGCCCCACTCCTCGGTCTGGACGATGCCGTACGCGGCCAACGCGAGACCCGACGCGAGCAACACGACACCCCATGGGTCGGGCAGCCGACCGGGGTTGGGTTCACGCCACTCGGGCAGCACGCGGCGGCCCATCACCAGGCTGAAGATGCCGACGGGGAGGTTGATGAAGAACGCCCACCGCCAGCCGAACTGCTCCACGACCAAGGCTCCGAGCGTGGGGCCGGCGGCACCGGCGACCGCTGCGATGGCGCCCCAGATGGCGACCGCCACGGGCACCTTCTCGCGCGGGAACGTCTGCAGGACGAGCGCCAACGATGCCGGCACGAGCGCGGCAGCACCCACCGCCTGCAGGATGCGGGCCAGCACCAGCAGCGCGGGGGTGGGGGCGATGCCGCACAACATCGACGCGAGGGTGAACAGCACCACGGCGCCCAGGAAGGTGCGACGGCGACCGATGCGGTCGGCCAGTCGACCCGCGGGGATGAGGAGCGCCGCGAACACGATGGTGTACGCGTTGAGCACCCACGACAGGGACGAGGCGCTCACCGTGGAGAAATCGGCGCGGATGGAGGGGAACGCGACGAACAGGATGGTGGTGTCGAGGAAGACGGCGAAGACCGCGAGGCTGGTGACGGCGAGCACCACCCACGGGTTGCGCTGACGAGTGGTCGTTTCCATCTGTCCTCCAGTGGAGTAGAATCAATAGCGAGCAGTATAGAATCTATACTAGGAGTCCGGCAATGCCCACCACCAAGAAATCCGAGCGCACCTACGGACAGTGGTGCCCCATCGCCACCGGCCTCGACCTCCTCGGCGACCGCTGGGTGCTGATGATCTGCCGCGAGCTGATGATGGGCGACCGTCGCTTCACCGACCTGCGGGCATCGCTGCCCGGCCTCGCCCCGAACCTGCTCACCGAACGGCTGCGAGCGCTCCAGGCCGACGGACTCGTCGAGACCGCCGAGCTGCCGCCGCCGGCCGCGCGCACCGTCTACCGGCTCACCGAGGACGGCCTCACGATCGCGCCCGTGCTGCGATCGGTGGCGCGTTTCGGTGCACGACACCTACAGGGCACTCCGTCCGCGGCGTTCGACGCTCGCCGTGCGCTGCACGCGCTGATGCTGCCGTGGCGTCAGCGGGTGGAGGCGAACGTGCGCGTGCGGCTCGTGCTGCAGCGCGCAGACGCACCCGACGACACCGCCGATCTCGTGCTGCACGGCTACGACAGCACCGTGCAGCGTCCACAGGGCGACGCCGACGTGACCATCACCACCGACGCCGCCGCACTGGCTCGCGCCCGCCAGCGCGACGACACCCCGCTCGTCGCCCGCGTCGTCGGCCGCGCCGCCGACAAGAAGCTGACGCTGGCCGCGCTCGGACTGTCGAGCGTCCGCTCCCCCGGCTGACCTCCGGTCAGCACACCTGCCAGGCGGGCGACAGCACGTACGTCTCCGAGCCGCTGCCGGCCTGCCCTCCGGTCTGGCCCGCGCTGGAGCCGATCATGGTGCCGGCCTCTCCCGGCCCCGCCGGCAGCGTGATGGTGTACGTACCCGCGTACGACAGCCCGAACACGCCCGTGGCGGTGTAGCTGCCGGTGAGGCTGTCACCGCCACTGAACACGGCTGTGGCCACACCCGGCGACTCGAGTGTGAACTGCGTGCGCACGTCGCACACCATCACGTTCGACACCTGGAAGTCCTGGAGGCCACCGGTGATGAAGTACGCGTAGCCCTTGCAGATCTTCCTCGCGCGGGTCTCGTACTGCGAACGGTCGTCGCCCGGCTTCTTGGCATAGCCGAACTTTGCTCGCCAGTTGTTCATGTTGGTCCAGAACGTGCTGAGGATGGTGTGCTCGCCGTCGACGAGGCATTCGTCGATGCGTTCGTCCTCGCACAGTCGCTCCATGGTGAGGAACGCCGACTCGGCGACCTTCTTCATCGAGGCGATCCCGTCGGGAAGCGAGTTGTGCATCCAGATGTAGAGGTAGTTGCTGGTGGCGTGTGCCACCTGGAGCGCGCCGTCGCAGGTGGCGTTCGCGCTCTCCACCAACGGGGTGAGCACCTTCTCCGTGTAGTCGGCGAACAGCCCTGCGAGCACGCTGTCGACCTCTGCGGTCGACCTGCCCTCGCGAAGGTAGTTGCGACGGATCTCGACGTTGCGCCCGATCTCGCCCTGCAGTTGCACCTGCGCGTTGCCGGTCTGGTGCACGACCACCATGTCGGAGATGGCGTCGACGATCTCGCCGATGCCGAACACGCTGAAGTGGGTGACCAGGAGAGCGGTCGAGACGTCGTCGGTGGCCAGGTCGTCGATGACCGCGAACTGTGCATCGCTGCCGTCGCTCGCCGCCTGGAAGGGCAGCACGTGCCCCGATGCGATCGGTGTCGGGGTGGTGATGCGCAGCGTGGCCGCACCGATGAACTGCAGCCCGGCCGGTTCGAAGTGCACGGCGTGC
Source organism: uncultured Bifidobacterium sp. (assembly GCA_964632715.1). Lineage (GTDB taxonomy): Bacteria > Actinomycetota > Acidimicrobiia > Acidimicrobiales > Ilumatobacteraceae > UBA668. Next base: position 8,082 of record CAZWCU010000077.1, read on the forward strand.
AGCGCAGTGGTGCCGTCGATGCCGGTGACATCGGTGGCGGTTGCGATGATCGCGGTGTCGGCGGCGAGCGCGTCGGCGGGCACGTCGAGCCTGAACATCGTGCCGTCGCGAGCGGTGACCGACACCGTGCCACCCGCCGCAACGGTGATGACCGCGTTCGCCGCGGTGGCGGCGTCGTCGGTGACGGTGAGCGAGGGGGCGATGGTGACCGCGTCGCCGGCAGCTGGGTCGCTGCCGCTCGGCTGACCGCCGACGGTGTCGGTGACGAGCGGGCCTGCCTGCGAGCCCTGATCGCTCTGCAACGCTCGCGGGCCGCCATCGCTGCCGCAGGCGAGCAGCACGACCGGGGCGATCGCGGCGAATGCCAGCGCCGCCGCACGTCGACCGGCCGCAGTGCGGCGACTGGACGAGGCGCGGTGCCCCGCGAGGCCGACAGGCATGGCCGGAACCTACACCTCCTGCGCCGGTGCGTGGTCGCCTCGACGCGCTCAGTCGTATGCGAGCGGGTCGTTGGCCGCGGCGGCGATGGCCAGCGAGAACCGCAGCGCTCCCGACGAGTGGACCGGGCAGGGACTCACCTTCAGCTGCGACGGGCAGAAGTGCACGCCGTCTCCCCGCACGACGGTCGTCCCGTCGGCCGCGCAGTCGACGTCGAAGTCGGTGCAGGGCAGCCGCTCGGCGAACCGTCCCTCGG
>CAZWCU010000077.1:8875-16952 GCA_964632715.1 uncultured Bifidobacterium sp.
GGCGTGAGCGAGTTGCCGGTGAACTGGATCACCACGACCGTCGATGCGTCGGCCTCGAGGTCCTTGTCGACCCAGTCGCACGGTGCCGTGCCACCCCAGAACTTCGGCACCAACTGCTTCGGCGCGGTCAGGAATCCGATCAGCCCGGCCGACTCCTGCGCCAGCGAGTCGCCGACCAGCACGAGCCGGGTCGTGTCGCCACTCGGCTGCAGCCAGCCGGGCTCCGAGCGCTGAGCGAGCGTCGCGATGCCGGTGCCGGCAGTCGACGCGTCCGGGCGAACGAGACGCGACGCGCCGATCGAGTCCGGCGACGATGCGTCGGTCGTGGCGTCGGTCGTTGCGCCGGTCGTGGCGTCGGTCGTGGCGGTCCGGGGGGCCGTCGAGGCGACCGGGGCTCCCCCATCGGAGCCTGCGGGCTGCCACGATGCGCCCACTGTCACCGTGGCGATCACCAGGGCGGCGGTGGCGATCAGTGGGGTGCGGTGCACTCTCATGTCGGTCGACTCCGTTCTGGAGCGCCGGCATCAGCGCCCCATCGAACGGTCGCGCCAGCACGCGACGCAGTCGCTGGCCTCGAGGACAGACCTCGCTGTCTCCGTCGGTCGCGTCTCCGCAAGGTCCACCAGGTGTCGTTGTCCGACACGAACTAGGTTTGGTCACATGGCCACACGCCGGATGGAACGATCACGCACCTTTCCCGTCAGCGTCGAGCACGCGTACGACACCGTGCTGCCGAGGCCGTTGCCCGACATCTTCAGCCGTCGCTTCGGCGCCATCCCCGCCATCGGCGAGGTCGTCGACCAGCACGGCGAATGGGGTTCCGCGGTCGGGCAGACCCGCACGATCCGCCTCACCGACGGCGGCACGATGCGCGAGACGCTCACCGAGCTCGACCGGCCGCACCGCTTCGGCTACACGATCAGCGACATCACCGGCATGATGAAACCGCTGGTCGTGAGCGCGGCGGGCACGTGGTCGTTCGAGCCGGTCGGCACCGGCGTGCGCATCACATGGGCCTGGGAGGTCACGCCCACCGAGAAGCTCGGCACGTGGGTGATGCCCACCTTCGCTCGCCTGTGGTCCGGCTACGCACGCCAGGCGATGGAGCAGATCGAGGGCATCCTGCTGCCGTAGCGGTGGGTTAGGAGTCGTGGCGAACGGGTAGGTCCGTGCTGCATGACTCGTCGAGTGGCAGATCGTTACGTGCTCGCCGAGCAGATCGGCAGCGGAGGGTCCGCGCGCGTGTACGCGGCGGTCGATGAGCGCCTCGATCGGCGTGTGGCGGTGAAGCTGCTCGACGCCGGCCAGTCCGCCTCGGCCGATCCCACCAGCCGCGCTCGGTTCTTGCGCGAGGGGCCGACCTCCGCGGCGTTCATGCATCGTCACGCGGTCGCGGTGTTCGATGCCGGCGAGGACGACGGCGAGCTGTACATCGTGATGGAGTTGGTCGACGGACCCACGCTCGCTCAGCACCTCGCAGCGCACGGGCCGCTGGCGGTCGCCGATGCGATCCGCATCGCCACCCAGGTGCTGGCCGCGCTCGCCCCTGCACACGCCGGTGGCATCGTGCACCGCGACGTGAAGCCGGGGAACATCCTCCTCGCACCGGGCGGCGATGCGAAGCTCACCGACTTCGGCATCGCCAAGCGCTTCGACGAACTGGAGTCGGTCACCCGCACCGGCACGATGATCGGTACGCCGCGCTACCTCGCACCCGAGCAGGCCACCGGCGCACCGCTCTCGCCGGCCACCGACGTGTATGCCGTGGGTGTCCTGCTGTTCGAGATGCTCACCGGCCGCACTCCGTTCAGCGGTGACTCGCCGGTTGCCGTGGCGATCGCTCAGCAGTCCGAGGTCGCGCCCGACGTGCGCGACCGGCGGTCCGACGTTCCCGCGAACATCGCGGCGATCATCGCCCGCTCGCTCGCCACCGACCCCGCCGACCGGTATCCGACGGTCGCCGAGATGGCCGCTGCGCTGAAGTCGAACTGGTCGCCGCCTCCCTGTCCGCCGCCCGAGTCCGAGGTCTCGACGCAGGTCATCGAGCACCCTCCGCCGGTCGCTGCCAGATCGGGCCACACCGAGGTGATGCCGACCGCCGGGGTCGTCGCGCCAAAGGTCGAGCAGCGGTCCGCTCGGCCCGAACGACGCGTCAAGGTGGCGATGATCGCCGCCGCGCTCGCGCTCGCAGTGGTGGTGTTCGCGGTGGTGCGATCTCGCGACGGCGATCTGTCGAGCATCGACGCCGCGACCACTGTCCCCTCCCAGGCGTCGACCGTCGTCGGGACAACCACGCCTCCGACGGCCGGCGCTCCGGCGACGACCGCGGCGCCGACGGTCCCGGAGATCATTCCCGGGTTTCCGCGGACCGACGACCTGCAGACGTTCCTACGTCAGCTGGAGAACGATCCAGCGCTCGTCGGGAGTGCGGGCGGGACGCTGACGGAGTCGCTCGGGCGGCTGTTGGACGAGAACTCGACGAAGCAGCAGCGCGACCAGGCGAAGCGCCTCACGGACCAGCTCGCCGAATGGGCCGCCACGGGTGAGATCCACCCCGCGATCGCCCAATCGCTCGTCGACCTCTTGGCACCGCTCGCGGAGAAGTCGAAACCCTGATTCGTGCGAGCGAGAACCGTGCGAGCGAGGCCGCGCACCGAGTGGCCGGACTGGATGCGACACTGAGGCGATGCCCGCGGAACTCGACGGCAACCCCGATCCCATCACCAGCCCCGAGCGCGACCAAGTGCTCGACCGTCTGACCGAACTGGTGCTGGCGCGACGCGTGCCCGGGCGGCCGTTCCTCGTGGGTGTCGATGGCATCGACGGCTCCGGGAAGTCGACCTTCGCCGACGAGCTGACGCAACAACTGGCTCAGCGCGGTACGCACGTCGTGCGGTCGACGATCGACTCGTTCCATCAGCCGCGAGAGGTGCGGCGACGGCGCGGCACTACGTCGCCGGTCGGCTTCTACCTCGACTCGCACCAGCTCGATCGTCTCCGCTCGGAGCTGCTCGAGCCGTTCCGAGCCGGACCGGGAAACACCGTGGCGACGGCCATCTTCGACGAACCGACCGACTCGCCGGTCGACGACGTGCATCACACGGTCGCGGCGGACGACGTGCTGGTGTTCGATGGCATCTTCCTGCAGCGGCCCGAACTGCAAGGGTTCTGGGACCTGACCGTCTTCCTCGATGGCGCGCAACGGGTGCAGATGCAGCGCCTCGAACTCGTGCTGCGCGACCTGCCCGAGCGCGCGGTCGACGCCGTCGCACACACCCTGGACTGGGTCGCGAGGATCGACCGATACGCGTCCGGCATGCGGTACTACGTCGACTCCGTCGACCCTGCTCGACGCGCCGACGTGCTCATCGACAACAACGACCTCGCGCGCCCGCGCGTGCTTCGAACCTGACCGCGGCGCACCGGGCGTACTGTGCAAGAAACGATCGCCAGGAGGACGGGCATGAAAGGGACAGTGGACGCGCGCGTGGTACTACGGGTCGACTCTGGGGCCGACCACCCCGGATCGGTGAGCCGGGGCCTGGCCAATGCGCTGACCAGCAGGATCGTCGGGCCGGGCGACGTGCTCGTGCAACGAACGGCTGCTGAAGGCTTCCCGGTCGTCACTGGCGCGTGGGTGGCGGCATCGTTCGCCGACGGCGACCCGTCCGCGCTGAAGACATCGGACGAGCTGGTCGACGAACTGCTGTCGGCCGACGAGTTGGTGCTCGTGGCGCCGATGTACAACTTCGGCGTGCCCGCCGCGATGAAGGCGTGGATCGATCAGGTCGTGCGCGCAGGTCGCACGTTCCGGTTCACCGAGCACGGCCCAGTGGGGCTGCTCACGACGAGGCGAGCGTGGATCGTCACCGCCTCACGGGGCACCCCGATCGGCAGCGAGATCGACTTCAACACCACCTACTTGCGCGCGATCCTCGGGTTCATGGGAGTCGCCGACGTTCGCGTCATCGCGGCCGGACAGCTGCAGATCCACGGCGACGCCGCCCTCGCCCAGGCGTACGAGGCGCTCGAGCGAGAGCTCGCTTCGCTCTGACCCGGTCGGCGTATCCACGCCTCCAGTGCTGACTCTCTGATGGCGGGCCGCCGGCCCACCGAGAGGAGTCCGCCATGACGACGCACGAGAAGTATTCCGAAGCACCACTCGATGTCGAGCAGGAGATGGCGCTCGGCGACAGGGACGGCGAACGCGACTGGTTCGATCTCAACAGACTCAGGCAGCCCCTCGACCGCGAAGCCGAGGCCGCTGGGTGCATCGGTCTGGACGCGAGGTTGCTCGAGGAGGGCTCCCGCATCGACGCGATCGAGTCCTTCACGCCCGACAACGCGCCGGTGTTCGTCGGCGGCCCCAGGGCGCTCGCACGGCCGCGTCCGCGCATGCTGAGGCGATTCAACGGCGCGCTCGTCGAGCCTGCCGTTTTCACGCAGATCTACGACGGCGAGAGCCGCCAGGTCTACTCCGACACGAGCGCACCGTGGGTGTGGGTTGGCCAACTCAACACCAGCAGTGGTAGCGGCACGGCGGCACTCGTCGGGCACTCGACGATCCTGACCGCCGCACATGTGGTGGAGAGGTCGTGGTCTCCGGGTGGGCCGGTGCGCGGCAATGTCACGTTCACACCCGCGATGTTCAACGGTTCCTCGGCGCTCGGCCCAACGTGGACCGCTCGTGTGATCGGCATCGCTGCGTGGGAGCAGTTCGTCGGCCAGGACGGATACGACATGGCGATCTGCCAGCTCGATCAGCCCTTCGGCACGTGGCTGGGCGCCTTCGGCTACCGCACCTACTCGGACAACTGGGAGGACCGCCATGTCTGGGCACACGCCGGCTACCCGTACGACCTCAGCGGGGCGGGGAACTGGCCGTGCTTCGAGCTGGGCATCTCCGTACATGACGACGACAGCGACAGCTACGACACGCTGGAGTTGGAGACGCGCGCCGACATCGCCAGCGGTCAGTCGGGTGGTCCGCTGTGGGGTCGCTGGGAGAACGGTGGCCACCAAGTGATCGGAACGCTGAGCGGGCGCGAGGACAACTTCGCCGAGGAGAAGAACAGCCTCTTCGCGGGTGGCAACGGCCTCAGCCGACTCATCAGCTGGGGTCGAACCAACTGGGGATGAGCTCGCCTCGCTCTGACCCGGCAGTTCAGCGCTCGCGCAGCTCGGTGAGCACCACTGGGTTCGGCTGGCCGTCCCAGGTGGCGGTGAGTGCGATCGGCGGGCGAGCGCCCGGCTCCGGCCGGCGGAACACGGTGAGCTGGAACCGGTCGTTGCGCAGCACCGCGTTCGTCGCGGTGGGGTCGTCGAGCTCGAAGCCGTCGACGGGCACCCGCTCCTGCGTCCAGCCCCCACCCTGGATGCGCACGTGGCTGGGAGCGATGTACCAGCGACCGTCGAACTCGGCCATGCCCAGCGCTTCGCCCTGGCCCGTCATCGTGACTGCCGCCAGCATGACGACCATCCGCGGATCGCGCAGCCCGTCGTACACCCAGCGCGTGCCGAGCACCGAGTGGTGCATCTCGCCGATGAGTGCGTCGTCGGCGCCATCGAGCGGTGTGTCGCGGTAGGTGAGCGGCACGAGCAACAGCGCGTCGCCGGCGGACGCGAGGTGCACCTCCATACCGACGCGACCTTCCGGATCGTCGAACCGGAAGGCACCGATCACCGAGACCGGCGCGTCGGGCGGCGGCCCCCACGGCTGAGTGGGCACCCATTCGGCGATGAGCTCGGCCTTGGTCGGGGTGATGGTGGCGAGATGGAAGAGGGCCATGACCGAGAGCGTAGGCACAGAGCCGGAACTCACTCGGTTCGGACGCTCGCCCTCTCCTACCCTGAGCAGCATGTCGTCACCCGGCTTCCGCTCGTTCAGCCCTGCGTTGAAACGATTCTTCGCGGCCACGGTGATCAACATGATCGGGTCGGCCGCATTGTTCGGGTTCGTGCTCATCTACTTCCACGAGGTGCGCGGCATCCCGCTCGATCGCGCCGGGTTCGCCGTCGGCGCGATGAGCTTCATGATGGTCATCTGCACGCCGATCGCCGGCTTCCTCTCGGACCGGCTCGGGGCCAGGTTGGTGCTCACGATCGGCTGCCTGGTGTCGATTGCCGCCGCCTCGCTCTACGCGGTGGTCACCACCTTCGCAGCAGCCGTCGCGGTGTCGATGCTGCTCGGCATCGGGAACGCACTGTGGTTCCCCGCGCAGTCGGCGCTGCTCGCGATCATCGTGCAGCCGCACGAGCGACCCGCCGTGTCGGCGTTCTCACGCGCGTCGTTGAACCTCGGTGCGGCACTGGGTGGCGTGCTCGGCGGGTTCCTCGTGCAGTCGGAGTCGCTGCGTGCGTTCCAGTGGTTGTTCGCGGTCAACGTGGCCACCTATCTCGTCTTCCTCGCGGTGCTGCCGGGCATGCCGTCCGGCAAGGTCCACTCCACGGTGCCCCACTCCGAACGGCCCGGCTTCGGCGAGGTGCTGCGCGACGGGTTCTTCGTGCGACTCCTCGTCACCGACGTGGCGGTCGCGCTCGGGTTCGGGTTCCTCTTCGCCTTCATGCCCGTCTACGCGTCGCAACTGGGCATCGACAAGGCCACCATCGGCATCCTGTTCACGTTCGGCGCGGTGAGCGTGGTGGCCACGCAGATCCCCACGCTGCACTGGGTGAGCGGCCGTCGCCGGATGAACTCGCTCGCGGTGATGAACCTGTGGTTCGTCGCCGCGTTCGCGGTGATGGTGACCACGCCCCACATCGCGGTCGGTCTTGCCATCGCGGCGATCGCGGTGGCGCAGGTGCTCGGCGGGTTCGGAGAGGCGGTGCTCGGGGCGGTGCGGCAGCCGCTCACCTCCGACCTCGCGCCGCCACAGCTCGTCGGGCGCTACTTCGGGTTGGCGACGATGGTGTTCCAAGGCTGCATGGGCATGGCCAACACCGTCGGCGGCATCGTCATGGCGCACTCGCTGAGCGCCGTGTGGCTCATCCCACTGGTCGCATCCATCGGCGGCGTGGTGGGCTCGCTGGCCTTGCGACACCGCATCCCCGCCCACGTCGCCGTGAGTGCGTGACGCGTCGTCAGCTGCGCGGGGTCCAGCCGCCCCAGCCGGTGGCGGCCGGGTCGTCCTCCACGGTGCCGTGCACTTCGGTGACCCAGTCGAGCCGCTGCCGCATGATGCGAGCAATGCCACCCTCGAGCGTGAGCGATGCCACCGCGCAACTGCCACACGCGCCGGCGAGCTCGACGGTGACGTCGCCCGAGTCGGTGTCGACCGCGGTGAGGTTGAGCGTGCCGCCGTCGGCCTCGACCGCGGGGCGGATGACCTCGATCAGCTCGAGGATGTCGCGCACGCGCCGGTCGTGATCAGGCCCGCTGCCGGTGATCGTGGCGGCAGACATGTCGGTGGTGAGTTCGGTGGAGTCCATCTGCGTGGCTGCAACCCCGGAAACCGTCGATGTGTTCCCACGCGCCCGGGCGTCACCAGCGAAGGTTGCCGTCGTGGACGGAGCAGGAGGCGGACACGTCGCGGAAGTCAAGGCTCCCGAAATCTGAGTTTGCGTCATGGCCTGAGCGGAGAATCCTCGCCAGCTCGATGACGCGGATGGGACGTCGGCGACGCGGACGCCGTGACCTCGAGTGATCTGGCCTCGGGTCAGCGCTGCACGCGTGCTCCGCCGCCGGCGACCAGGCGCTCCACTTCGGCGAGCGAGGCCATCGAGGTGTCACCGGCAGTGGTCATCGCCAGCGCGCCGTGTGCTGCGCCGTACTCGACCGCCAGCGACGGACCCATGTCGTGCATCAGCCCGTAGATCAGGCCACTGGCGAAGCTGTCGCCGCCGCCCACGCGATCGAGGATCTCGAGCCGCGGACGGTGGGTGGCGTGGTGGAAGGCGCCGTCGGCCCAGGCGATGGCGCCCCAGTCGTTGACGGTGGCCGACCACACCCCGCGCAAGGTGGTGGCGACCACCCGCAGGTTCGGGAACGCAGCCACCACGTCGTTCGTCATCGCCTCGAAGCCACCCACCTCGAGGTTCGTCAACGCGTCGTCGACGCCGGCGACATCGACGCCGAGTC
>CAZWCU010000078.1:0-14519 GCA_964632715.1 uncultured Bifidobacterium sp.
GCGTCCACGAACCGCTGGAACTGTCCGGTGAACAACGGCTTGGTCGGCGCCACCGCGTCGAGCACCGGTGCCGCGGCCTCGGCGAGGGCGGGTTTCTTGAAGTCGAACGACCACGGCCCGGCGGCGGGGTCGTAGGGCGAGGTCGACGACTCGATCGTGACATGCTCGAAGCACCACACCAACCGACTCGATTCGGTTGCCGCGCCGAGATTGACGTTCATCGACACCAGACCACCGTCGACGGTGCGACCGATGGCCACCGCGCAGTCCTCGGTCTCGATCTCGTTCACGCGAGTGGCGGTGAGCGCACGCACTTCGCCCAGCGGGCCACCGATCCAGGTGAGCAGGTCGTGGATGTGGATGGAATGCGTGAGCACCGAGCCGCCGCGTTCGCCCTGCCACGTGCCACGCCACGGCGCCTCCGTGTAGTAACCGCGACCGCGACGCCACCACGTGGAGGCCGAGGCGGTGTACAACCGCCCGGTGAGTCCGGCGTCGACCAGCGCGCGAGCGCGCAGCGCACCGTCGCCGAAGCGGTACTGCAGGATGGGCATCAGCCGCGCGCCCGTCGTGGCACGTGCGGTTTCAGTGGCGATGCGCAACCGGTCGCACGCCGCGACCGAGTCGACGAGCGGCTTCTCGCAGATCACGTGCACGCCCGCGGCCAGGCACTGCTCGATCTGAGCCTCGTGCATCGACGGGGGAGTGCACAGGTCGACCACATCGACACCGGCCGCGAGGAGCGCGTCGAGCGAGTCGACGGTGGGCACCTTCCAGTCCTGCTCGGCGCGCAGGCGGCGTTGCTCGTCGACGTCGGCGATCATCGCGACTGCCGCGCCGTCCACGCCCAGCCAGCTCAGCAGGTGCATCTGGCCGATGCCCAGACCGACCACTCCGACTCGCAGATCGCTCACGCGTCACCCCACTTCGTCGCCGCCTGCTGCGCACGCAGGACCAGATCGCACACTGCCACGACGTGCGCCTGCGACATCAGGCGCTCGCCGTCGTCGGCGAGATCGGCCAGGAACTGCTCGGCCCAGTCGACCGGCCGCTGCGACACATCGACGCGCCTCGTGCCCTCGGCGTCGACGACGATCAGGTGCTCGGCGCCGTCCGCGCCGGCAACGTCGACGTTGGCCCGTGCTTCGATCACGCCGCGCGTGCCGACGATGGTGAGCCGCACGTCGCCCCATGTGCCGAGGCCGTCGGCGGTGAGGTAGTCGAGGCGGTGGTCGCCGACGATGCCATTGGCGACGAGGGTCATCGACCCGATGTCCTGCATGTCCGGATGATCCGGGCAGGCGGCGTTGCCGACTGCGGCGAGTCGCACGTGAGCGGCTGTCGACGGTCCATCCGCGCCCGCCGCGACTGCGAGGAACTGGTCGGCCTGGTGCGAGCCGATGTCGACGAGGATGCCGCCAGTCGCAGCGGAGTCCCAGAACCAGTCCGGCCGGTGCTTCGCGCTGAGCAGGTGCGGGCCCGCACCGACCACGTGCACGACTCTGCCGACGGCGCCCGCCCGCGCCATGGCGACCGCCTCGCCGATGGCGCGGTTCTCGAACCGTTCGGAGAACAGCACCGTCCACGGCCGGCCAGGTCGACCGTCGAGCGCGGCGCGCAGCTCGTCGAGTTGGGCCACGGTCGTGACGCCGGGCTTGTCGCTGAGGACGTGCTTGCCCGCGCGGAGCGCGGCCAGCGCGACCTCGGCCCGCTCCGACGGCACGCCGGCGACCACGATGAGCGCGATGGAGTCGTCGGCGAGGATCTCGTCGACGGGGCGCTCCTCGGACTCCTTGCGCCAGCCCGCGTACCTCGCCACCAGGCCGCCGCTCGGGGCGTGCGCGGCCGGCGTTGCGCCGGCCGTCACCAACCGATCGACCATCTGGAACAGGTGCAGGTGATCGGCACCGATGACCGCGAAACGACCGTTCACGTCACGACCCGGGTCGCTGCATCGAAGTCGAGCGCCCAGCTGTTGGCACCGTTGTCGAGTTCGTGCACCAGCGACTCGTGCTCGATGGTGCCCCACGGCCCCTCGTGGCGCGGGTGACCGTCGAGTGGCTGCTCCGAGCCGGCCACGATGAACGCGCCGGTGGACGAGAACTCGATGGTCCCCGACGAGGGCGAGGTCCACGCCACCTGGAAGCCGTCGATCGACGGGGTGAGAAAGGGCTCGTCCGCCGCTCTCACCACCACGGGCTCGCTGGCGGTGACTGCCGCGATGAACGCTTCGAAGTCGCCGTCGTCCTCGTCGTTGCCGACCTCCACGATCCACACGTTGTCGGGGCCGCCGTCGGCGACGAGGTCGTAGGGCTTGGTGAACGTGCGGGCAGGCACGCCCGGGTCGTTGGCCTTGAACGTCGGGGTGCGCCACGACCACAGCGCGATGTAGCCGCCCGCCTTCGTGACGAACGTCCAGTTGCCCACTTGGCGCACCTCGTCGAAGCGATCCTGCGGCACGAACGCGTGCGTGAACGGGCGGTAGGGAAACACCGACCACAGCGTCGCGTCGGTCGCCTCGCTCCACGCCGGCTGGTAGATGTGCACCGCAGTGCGCCGGTGCTGGGCGCTACGCGGCATCGAGGCCTCACCGGTCCAGTACCCGGGCGAGTCGTCGTCGTTCCAGTCGTCGGTCACCTTCGGCGCCGTCAGGGGGTGCGACGTGAACACCATCGCGTCCTCGTCGATGGCGGCCTGCCACACATGCACCTGGTCGCGCATCTCGCCGAAACGATGGTCGAGCACGCTGGCAAGACTGACCTTGCGGTGGCGGTAGGCGTAGGTGTTGGCCTCACCCAGGAAGCCGAAGTTGACGATGGCGTCGAACCGGTGCAGCCATTCGCGCACCCGCTCGGGGTCGTTGTCGTTGATGGCCGCGATGAGCTTCACCTGGGCGAACAGTTCGGTGTCCCACAGCTTGTGGTCGGTGGCTTCCTGCAGGCCGGTGCGGGTCATCTGCCACAGGCCGAGCCCACCGAGGCTCCACCAGAACGAGAGGTTGGCGCGATCGGCGAAGTCCTTGCCGTACGGCGCGACGGGCGCGTCCTCCAACGGGGCATCGGTGTCGAGGAACACGCCGTGCCGCTCGCGCACCACGCTCTCCTGATCGTCGATGGCGATGTCGACCAGCAACTGCGGCGGGCGGTAGCGCGTGCCGGCGGCGAGGAACGTGGCGCCACCGTCGGTCTCGGACGTGTACTCGGCGATGGTGTCGTCGAACAGGAACTTGGCGGACCCGAACGTGTCCTCGTCGAGCGACGACAACTTGTCCTTCTTGTACGTGCGGCCACGCGGCGCCGTGTAGCAGCCGGCCTGCGTATGCGCAGCCATGTCGAGCACGCACAGGTCGAGCGCCATCGCTGCGGCCTGCACCAGTTCGGGGTCGTCGGCCTGCTCTGCCAGCAGGTGCAGTGGCGTGATGTTCTTCAACATGTAGACGTTGCTGTGCCACTCGAAGAAGCCGAGCTGGCCGCGCTCGTGCACCCACTCGAGGATGTCGGGTTTGGCGCGGGCCATGTGCTCGGCGCCGGTGAGGCCGGTGACGGTGAACGTGGCGTCCGGATACCGCATGCCGCCGAGGTACTCGATGACGCGGTTGATGATGATGTGGTTCTCTGACCAGAACCAGAGGTTGTCGAGTCGCCCGTCGGGCAGCGGATCGTCGTAGCGGTAGCGGTTGTTGAGGATGCGCTCGCGAATGGCCTCGATCACCTCGGGTGCGAGGGCGGTGGAGGGGGTGTCGCCCTGCCCGAGTGCGAGCACCCAGTGGAGGTACATCAGGTCGAAGTCGCGTGTGTCTCGCCACTCGTCGATCTTGGTGAACGTGTTGGCGAACGACTCGACGGTGATGTCGTCGATGGCCCACTCGAAGTCGGGCTCTCGGGCAGCCCGCGCCAGGTGCGCGGCTACTCCGACCGCGCTGCCCACCTTCGGCGTCTGCGTGGCGAACTGCAGGTACGCCGAGGCGCGCTGCTGGTAGACGGCCTCGTCGATGAGACCGGGGCTGCCCGGTGCGGCCAGCACGGTCGCGGCGGTGATCGGCGCTGCGACGGTCGTGGTGGTCTCCGCGGCCGCAGTGGTGTCGGGTGCGGTGGTCGGTTCGCTGCCGGTCGTGTCGGGTGCCGTGTCGCCTGACCCGCCATCGTCGCTGCACGCGACCACGCCGATGGCGAGTGCGCCCGTCGAGGCCTTCAAGAACTGGCGTCGGTCGAAAGACTTCCTCATTGCGGTTCCCCTCTTCGTGCGAACTGTGAGCCGGCGCCGCGGACGGCCGCCTGGGTGGTGCGTCGGATGGTGAGCGAGACCGGCAGCGACACCTCGTCGGCGATGGCGACGCCGGCGACGAGCTGCTCGATCAGTTGCAGCGCGGTCACGCCGAGCTGCTGCACCGGTGCCGTGACGGTGGTCAACGGTGGGTCGCTCATCGCTCCCGCTGCGATGTCGTCGGAGCCGACGACGGACAGATCGTGCGGCACCGAGCGGCCCGCCGCGCGATAGCCGGCCATGATGCCCAGTGCTTGCACGTCGTTGAACGCGAGCACACCGGTGACGCTCGAGGCCATCAGCGCCTCGGCGAGCGCGATGCCCGCCTCGAAGTCGGGCGGCACGGGGCCGAGGACGGTGATGCCGTCGAGCGTTCGGATCACTCGATCGCGTTCTCGCGACGACCAATACGCGGTGGGCCCGCGCACGACCCCGATCGTTCGGTGGCCGAGATCGCGGAGGTGCTGCACGCCGAGCTGGACGATCGCCCGCTGGTCGAGCGCCACCGACGCGACGCCGTTCGCTCGGCGGTTGACGAGCACGAGCGGCGTGTCGCCCACGACGCTGCGCCAGCCCTTCATGTCGGCCACCGGGCTGCAGACCACGAAGCCGTCGACGCTGCCCGCCAGTGCACGGGCCGCGGACAGCTCCTCGTCGGCGCGCTGGTCGGTGTCGGCCAGCAGCATCGTCTGGCCGGCATCGCGGCAGCTCTGCTGCACGGCGCGCACGATCTGTCCGAAGAACGGGTTGGTGATGTCGGGCACGAGCACGCCGATGCTGCCGACCCGCCCGCCGGCCAACTGTCGGGCCGCTCGATTGGGCACGTAGCCGAGACGAGCCACCGCCTCCTGCACCGCGGTGCGCGTGGGCGTCCCGATCAGCTGCGGACGGCTCAGGACGCGCGACACCGTGCTGGGGTGCACGCCGGCGGCGAGGGCCACATCGGCGAGTGTGACGGCCTGACCTGACACCGAGCTCCCGCACCGCCTCGGGACGAAGGTGGACGAGCCGGCCCGGTGAGCCTACGATACGATCGATGATCGTGCAAGCGCTTGCACGGAGCGACGTGCACGAGTGAGAGAGGACCAGGGTGACGCGATGAACCACACGCCCGACCTTCGCCCTCGTCGCCGCCTCACCGGTGTGTCGGCGATCCTGCTGCCGTTCCTCGCCGATGGTTCGGTGGACTGGGCTGCGTTCGAGGCGCACGTCGTGCGGACGCACGAGGCAGGACTGACTCCCGCCGTCAACATGGACACCGGCTACGTGCAGCTGCTCGATGCGGCGACGGCGACGCAGGTGCTCGACCGGACGTCCGCCCTCACCGGTGGTCGATTCGTGGCCGGTGCGTTCGTGGCCGACTCCCCGGGCGATCGCCACGACGAGGCCTCGCTGCTGCGAGCCGCTCATGCGATCGCCGAACGTGGTGGCACGCCGGTCGTTTTCCCCTCGCACGGCCTCGGTGCGCTGAGCGAGTCCGACTGGGTGGCGGCGCATGCAGCCGTCGGTCGCGAGGTCGGCCCGTTCATCGGGTTCGAGCTCGGCGCGATGTTCGTGCCCTACGGTCGCATCGTCGGCCTCGACACGTACCGGGCCCTGATGGAGATCCCGCAGTGCATCGGGGCGAAGCACTCCTCGCTCTCGCGTCAGCTCGAGTGGGATCGGCTACGAGTGCGCGACGAGGTCCGGCCGGACTTCATGGTGCTCACCGGCAACGACCTCGCGATCGACATGGTGATGTGGGGCAGCGACTACCTGCTCGGCCTGTCCACGTTCGCGCCGGCCGAGTTCGCGGTGCGCGACCGGCTGTGGCTGGCCGGCGACCCGGCCTGCTACGAGCTCAACGATCTGCTGCAGTACCTCGGCCAGTACACGTTCCGCTCGCCGGTGCCCGGGTATCGCCACGACGCTGCGCTGTGGTTCCAATTGCGCGGATGGGCCGCCAGCGACGCCACTCCGATCGGTGCGACTCGCCGACCGGAGAGCGACCGCGAGGTGCTCGTCGACATCCTCCGTCGCCTGGAGCCGTGGGCATGATCCCGCAGGTGCGCAAGCTCGACACGCATGAGGCGTTCACCGCCCACCTTGCTGCGCTCGGTGTCGATCTCCCCGTCGACGAGACGGTTGCACACGACGGTGCGCTCGCCCGGCCGGTCACGATCAGCGACGGCTCGGCAGGCGAACTGCACGCCGCGAACCGGTTCGCCATCCTGCCGATGGAGGGGTGGGACGGCACGGCCGACGGCCGCCCGACGGAGCTGGTGCAGCGGCGCTGGCAGCGCTTCGCCGATGGTGGCGCCGGCCTGGTGTGGGCCGAGGCCACGGCGGTTCGCCACGATGGTCGCGCCAACCCGCACCAGCTGCTCCTCGACGGGACCACGGTGGGGGCGTTGGCCGCGCTGCGCCGGCTGTTCACCGACGGCCAGGTGGTCGGGCTGCAACTCACCCACTCCGGCCGCTACTCGCGACCCGACGGCGCGCCGGCGCCGCGCACGGCGTATCGGCACCCGCTCCTCGACGGGCCGAGTGGCGCCACCGCCGCGTCATTGCTCAGTGATGGCGAGCTCGACGATCTGGTGGCGCTGTTCGTCGACCGCGCCGTGCTGGCCGGCGACGCGGGCTTCGACTTCGTCGACGTGAAGGCGTGCCACGGCTACCTCGGACACGAACTGCTCACGGCGTTCGATCGGCCTGGCCGCTACGGCGGCGACTTCGCCAACCGCACGCGCTTCATGCGCACCGTCATCGAAGGCATCCGTGCCGCAGCACCCGCCTTGGCGATCGGTGTGCGCTTCTCCGTGTTCGACTCGGTGCCGTTCGTGCCTGGGCCCGACGGCCGCGGCGTGCCGGCCACCGAGGCTCCGTACGCGTACGCCTTCGGCGCCGACGAGCACGGGCGCGGCGTCGATCTGCGCGAGCCGCTCGCACTCGTGGGCATGCTGCGTTCGCTCGGTGTCGGCTTGCTCTGCACCACGGCCGGCAGCCCGTACTACTGCCCGCACGTGCAGCGGCCGGCGTTCTTCCCGCCCTCCGATGGCTACCTGCCGCCGGAGGATCCGCTGGCCGGGGTCGCTCGCCAGGTCGCGGCGACCGCAGCGCTGGCGCAGGCCGCGCCGGAGATGGTGGTGATCGGGTCCGGGTACTCGTACCTGCAGGAGTGGTTGCCACACGTGGGACAGGCCGTGGTCGCTGCCGGGCAGGCGTCGATGATCGGCCTCGGCCGAATGGCGCTGTCGTACCCCGACCTGCCGGCCGACGTGTTGGCCAGCCGGCCGTTGCGCCGCCAACAGTTGTGCCGCACGTTCAGCGACTGCACGACGGCGCCGCGGGCCGGCCTCGTCTCCGGCTGCTACCCGCTCGACCCGTTCTACAAGGACCGTCCCGAGCGGGTGGAGCTGGCCGCAGTGAAGCGCCGCACGAAACGTCCCACGGTCCGCTGAGTTCATCCCGGACGTGCCGGCCCACGACGTGCCGGCTCAGCCGTTGCGGAGCGTTCGTCGACCGAGACAGGGAGCGAAGCGCACGAGCCACGGAAGCAGGCGGGCCTTGCCGATGTAGGCATTGGTTCGCGACGTCGTGATGGCGTCGATGATGCTGGCGGCGACGGCCTCGGCGGACATCTTCTCGTTGGCGGCACCGCGTCCCATGGTCATCGGCGTGTCCACGAGCGGCAGGACTGCGTCGATCACCGTCACGTGCGGGGCCGTGTCCTCCGTCTGGTAGCGCAGTGCGGCGGCGAAGGTTCGGAGTGCCGACTTCGAGGCGCAGTACACCGGAGCGGTCCTCTTCGGAAAGACGGCAAGACCTGACGTCACGAAGACGATGGCGGCCTTCTCTGAGGCGACCAGGCTCGGCATGGCCGCCGCAGTGATCTCGATCGGCGCACTCACGTTGACGGCCAACTCCCGGGCAACTCGCAGTTCGACGCCGTGCAGGGCGCTGGGTACGAACTGGTCGTGCACCTGGATCCCAGCATTGTTGATGACGACGTCGAGTCCACCCAGCGTCTCCACCGCCTCCTCGATGAGACTCCGGCCGGACCCGGGCAGGGAGAGGTCGATCTGGACGACGTGGACGCCGGGGCGTCGACGGCGGAGCGCCTCACAGCGCTCCGCATCCCGGCCGCACGTGACGACTGCCGCTCCCGCACCATCGAGGGCGTCCACCAGGGCAGTGCCGATGCCGCTGGTGCCGCCCGTGACCACGACACGTGCTCCGCGAAGTTCCATGACCGCATCCTGCCGTCGCCCAGCGGATGCGGCTTGTAGATTCACGCCATCGTTCCGATCGCCCGCCATCAACGCTTCGTGCACCCACTGGTGACCGCTGCCGTCGTGACGGGACTTCGCCGACACGGTGTCGAGATGAGCGAGCTCGGCGTCGTGTCCACCGCAGTCGCGGAGGGGCGACCGATCGACGAGTCGCTGCACGTCTCGCTGAAGCAGTTGCTCTACAGCAGGGCTGGCCCGCTCGGCATGTTCGATGCTGGGTACCAGTTGGGTCGGCGGGGTGACCACCCCCTCGTCGAGTTCCTCGCGTCGAGCCGACATCCAGCGGAGCTGCTGCACCGTTTCGACAGAGTCGAACCACTGATACACCTCGGCAATCGAACCCGGTGCATGGTGCTGAGCCGCTCGGTCGAGGTTCACCACGAAGGGCGTGAGCACGAAGGTCCCGGGCCGGCGGAGAGCCTGTTCGTGTGCGGCGCTCAGGTGGGCATGCTGCAGCGCATCGGCTGTCGTGGCGTCGAGGCGGTCGTGCATGGCTCGCTGATCGTGTGGCCTCCGTCGCGCCGCGGTGGCTCGACGGCAGCACGACCGGGAGCTGCTGGGACCCATCCACCGACGTGGGTGGTGCGCTGGCGGTCGGCCCCGCCACCGCCGCCGGACTCCCGCACCGACTCGTTGGCGACCGACCTTCGACGCGCGGTGGCCGACGATCCCGCGATGGAGTGGACGCTGGCGGAAGCTGCGGCCAGATGGCACACCTCATGTCGGTCGTTCCAGCGTCGGCTGCACGCCGAAGGACAGCGGTTCGCGGCGCTCGTGCTCGAGGGTCGGCTCGACGCTGCCGAAGCACTGCTGCGGCGCACCGCGATGCCGGTGAGTGCCGTCAGCTACCTCTGCGGCTTCGCGGACCCCGCTCACCTTGCCTCGGTCTGTCGTCGGCTCCGCGGCATGCCGCCATCGGCGCTGCGAATCGATCAGTGACTGGCCGCTCTCTCTGCCGCCAGCGCCCCGTGCCCGGGCTGCGCGCAGACAGAGGCGTGTGCGTCGTCAGTTCGTGCGCCGGACTCGGAGCTGCCTGTCGGGATCGACGTCGACCATGAGTGACTCGTAGTCCTTGATGGTCGGATGCTGTGTGCTGATCGGCTCGGCGTGGGTGGCGCTGACGACGATGACCGAACCGCCCGAGGCCTCGGCGGCAGCGATGCCGGCGGGAGAGTCCTCCCAGATCAAGCAGTCGGCCACCAGCACCCCGAGCGTCTCGGCGGCGGCGATGAAGGCGTCGGGGAACGGCTTGCCGCGCCGGACGTCCTCGGCGGTGACGAGCACCTCCGGGATCGGCACGCCGGCGGCCGCCATCCGCCGCCGGGCGAGCTCGCGTGGCGCCGACGTCACGATGGCCCATCGGTCGGGCGGCAGCGAGTCGAGGAACCGGCGAGCGCCGGGGATCTCGATCACGCCGTCGAGGTCGTCGATCTCGGCCTGAGTGAGCCGCTCGGCTTCGAGGTCGACGTCGGTGCCGGGTGGTGTGAACCTGCGGATCGTGTCGACGGCGCGCACGCCATGGATGACCGCCAGCACCTCGAACGGGTCGAGGCCGTGGCCGGTGGCCCAGAGTGCCCAGATGCGATTCGCTGCCGCGATGCTGTCGATGACGGTGCCGTCCATGTCGAACAGGAACGCGGCGAAACGGCGATCGTGCAGCGCTGAGCTCATCACAGCGTGCTATCAGATCGGTGTGTCGGTCCTGCACTTCGACTCGGACGCGACAGTGCCTCCGGTACACGGACTGTCGTCCGGATCCCGAAGGCACTGCCCGGCGCGAGCGAGCGTGGGTCAGCTCTCGTCGCCGGTGTCGGCGGCACCTTCGCCGCCGGCGTCGCGGTCGTCGGCTTCCTCGGTGGGCTCGTCGCCCGTGTCGCGGGGGCCTTCGCCGCCGGCGTCGAGGTTCTGGTCGGCCTCGGTCGGGCTGTTGGACTGGATCTGGTCGTCGTTGAGGTTTGAATCGTTGGTCATGGTGGCACTAGTGCCCAGGTATGGACGACGCGAAACACGCCACCGAGATCGCATCATCGATCTCCCGCCCGAGGCCAGTGCTGGCGACGTTGGTGGGCGACTGCGACTCGTTCGCGGAGAGTTGTTGGAGCTTTCGCCCGGTCGTCTTCCACTCGCTCGGGTCGTTCCGCGACCTGTTCTCGGGCGCGGCCATCAGCGACATGCTCGAGCGGACGCTGCGCCGGCCACACTTCCGGATGGTCCGTGACGGCTCCACGTTGCCGGCGCAGGACTACACCCGGTCAGTTCGCATCGGCGGTGTCATGACCGACGACGTTGCCGACGTCGAACGGATCGGCCGCGAGTTCGCAGCGGGAGCAACGCTGGTGCTGCAGAGTCTCGAACGCATCCACCCACCCCTGTCTGAGTTTGCTCGCGCACTCGAAGCCGAGATCAGCCACCCGGTGCAGACCAACGCGTACCTCAGCCCGCCCGGCGCCTCCGCCCTCGCTCGGCACTCCGACCGCCACGATGTGTTCGTCGTGCAGCTCGAGGGCTCCAAGTCGTGGGACGTCGAAGGGCTCGGCCCGCTCGAACTCGTCGAGGGCGACGTGCTCTACATCCCGCGAGGGTGTGCGCACTCGGCCGCGACGAACAGCAGGCACAGCCTGCACCTCACGATCGGCGTGCTGTCGGTGACGTACGCCGCAGTCATCCGCCGCGCCGTCGAGTCGCTGGAGCACGGCTTCGACAGGGCGTTGCCGCTCGGGTTCGCCGCCCCGTCGGAGCACATGGAGCTGGCCGCCGAGATCGGTGATGCCATCTCCAGCGCGACCACTCAGCTGCGCTCGCGGGACCTCCTGGAGATCGCCCGTTCTGAGCAGGACCGCGTCCGCCGCCACGTCGGAGGATCCGGGGGCATCCGCCGCGAGCTGGCACTGCTCGAACTCACCGGCGAGACGCGACTCAGCGCTCGGCCGGACGCGACCGTGACCACCGTCGACGACTCAGTGGTGATCGCGTTCGGTGGCGGCCGCGAGTTGCGGATGCCGGTCGCCGCCGCTCCGGCGCTGGAGGCTCTGACCGCATCGGAGACCGTGGCGATCGACGATCTTGTCGGCCTCGACGCGGCAAGCCGACTCGTGCTCGCTCGGCGTCTGCTGCGTGAGGGTGCAGTCGATCTCGTCAGCGACGCGACATCAACGCGCGACGGTGCGTGACAGCTCGCCCAGCGACTCGAGGTCGCGTTCCGCCTGCGACTGGCGTCGATACAGGTCGGTCTCCGCGAGGTGCCGGTGCACGTTGGGTTCGAGTGCGAGCGGGCCGGGTCCGAGCGCCCGCGGGATTCGGTCGATGATCTCGTCGACTGCTTCGACGACGACATGACGAATGCGCATCGCGCGCTGCTGTCGCGCGGGCTCCTCGCCGACAGGGTCCGCGTCGATCGCGTCGCCGGTCGCCGCGACCAACGTGCGCAGGCTCCACAGCAAGGCGTCGATCGCGCCGAGGTGCGCGACCGCGTGAGGGTCGCTGCGCCAGCGCGGCTGCAGTCGGCTGACGATGCCGTCGACGCATCCGGCCCAGCACGCGGCCACACCCACCGAGCCGTGCCAGAACCCCGGCCGCCGCAGGTACCAGTCATCGACGCCGACGATGGCGTCCGCGCCGATGGCGAGATCGAAGTGCACGGTTCGTGTGTCGACCGCACGCAGCGCCGGCGACTCCCACGTGGGCGGCGCCGGCCGGACGCCATCGGCAGTGAGATCCACGAGCACGAGTGCGCCGAGCCCGCTCGGCAGCTCGGCCGTGACGAGCGCACGGGTGGCCAATGTGGCCCCGCTGCACCAGTGCTTGCTGCCGCGGAGTCGCCATCCGTCGCCGTCACGCGCGAGCAGCAGCGGGTCGGGTCCACCTGCCGCCCACACCCCGTGAAGGCCGGGCGCGATGTCGGTTCGTCCGGCTTCGTGCATGATCGCCACGGCGTCGTGATGAGCCTCGGCGAGGCGGCCGAGCGACGGCGAGCGGCGGGCGATGTTCCACAGCGCCTCGAAGCGCGCGGCGGTGCCGCCGGTCCCTGGCACCGTCAGTGGACGGAACACCGGATCGGATGGATCGCGCAGCGGGGACAGCTCGTCGCACTCGTGCTCAGTCACGGCGAAGTCCGGTCCATCGGTCCAACACGAAGCCGACGGAGGCCTCGTCGACGGAGTGTTCGAGGTGGAGGTCCGACGGACCCAGCTGATCCGACAGCTCGCCGTGGACCGTCGTCGCGTCGAGGATGTGCTCGGACGACGACCCGAGCCAGTGGACGGCGATCACCTCACCCTCTTCGCGCAGCGACCGGCGGCAGCGTTGGACGACGTCGCGCCAGCCGTCGAGATCCCAGTAGTAGCCCAGCTCTGACAGCACGATCAGATCGAAGGTGCCGCTCGGCCACCACTCGGGGACGGTGGCGGTGACCAGCTCGACACGGCTGTCGACGCCCGCCAAACGGGCACGGGCGCGCTCGATGGCCGTGGGTGAGACGTCGCACGCGACCACGGTGGCGGCTCGTGTCGCGAGTCGCTCGGTCAGCGCGCCGATGGAGCATGCCGGCTCGAAGCAACGGCTGTAGCGCGCGGCACCGAGCCCGGCGATCGTCGCGTCGTACTTCGCGAGCTCGTACGGTGAGCTGGCGAAGCCCCACGGGTCCTCTGCGCCCTGGTACATCGGTTCGAAGCTCTCCGGGTCGGTCCTCACCGTGGTCGGACCAGGACTTCGAACGGCCGCAGGAGCCGCACGAGCATTGCCGCAGGCACCACCGGATCATGGCCACTGGTCTGCGACACGTAGCAGGCGACCGCGTGCCGCTTGCGGGCGAGCACCTTGTCCGGGAACGAGAGCCGTTCACCCTGGGCGATCACCGAGTGCTCCGGGTCGTGACAGTGCCATGCCCAGACGGGGTACCAGCGGACCGCCAGGCCCGCAGCCTCGCCCGCAGCGGTTGCGGCCAGCGATGTCGCATCGTGATCGGGATGCCCGTCGTCGCTCAACGGGCAGAGCACGAGATCACCCGGCCGCAGGTGTGCCGCGATCTCCGCGGTCAGCGCCTCGGTCGCCGCTGCGACGTGGAAGTCGGGAAAGCCCAGCCGCACGCTGGTGATGCAACCGCTCGGATCCAGGCACTCCAGCGCTCGCGCCAGTTCCGCTCGTCGCACGTCGCCGAGGCCGGGGTCGGGTGATGCTGCCTCTCCGTCAGTGACCGACAGCACGAGCACGGGCAGCCCGCGGAGGAGCGCGAGAGTGATGATGCCGCCGGCGCCCAGCGTCTCGTCGTCGGGATGCGGGCTGACGACGACCAGCCGCCGGCAATCCGGCCACGCGAACGGGGGCAGATCGTGCACGGCGACCTCCCACTGAGCCTCCGTGGGCCCGCTCAGCGTGTGGTCGAGGACGGGACTCACGCTGTTGCCGCCGCGTCAGCGCCTGCCGCCGGCAGCGCCATCAGGTTGTGCAGGTGATCCGCGAACCCGGCCACCGCACGGCCGATGAGGCGGGGACTCGTCGCCACCCTCAGCGCCACCGACGACCGGCAGATGAACCCCGCCGTCCGCAGCTCGTGCCACAGCGCGTGATCCTCCGCGGTGGTGACCGGCGGAAAGCCGCCGACCGACAGGTAGGCGTCGGCTCGGATCCCGAGGTTGGCACCGTGGACGTGGCCGTGCGAGTCGTGGCCCAACACGTAGTGGCGTGTGAACGCGGAACGAACGTCGTGGTCGGCGTCGTGGAGGTCGACGACGCCGGCGACCGCATGGTCGCCTCGTGACCAGAACAGCGCTTGCGACGTGAGCCAGTCGCCCGGCACCACCGTGTCGGCGTCGGTGGTCGCGACCCACACGTCATCGAGCGCGCCGTCGACTCGCGCACGCGTGAGCGCACGGTCGATCGCCGCAGCTCGGCACGCACCCGCGCTCCGCCATGTCCCTTCGACGACGGTGACTCGCGCGTCTCGTCGAGCGAACGCGTTCGCGATCCGTGGGGTGGCGTCGGTGCACG
>CAZWCU010000078.1:14619-16685 GCA_964632715.1 uncultured Bifidobacterium sp.
CGCGCGTCTCGTCGAGCGAACGCGTTCGCGATCCGTGGGGTGGCGTCGGTGCACGAGTCGCACGCGATCACGATGTGAGCCGACTCAGGGTCGTCCAGCTCGTCCGCCGCGGCGAGCAGCGACTCGATCGACTCACCGACCAACTGCTCCTCGTCACGAGCCGGTACGCCGACGGCAAATCTGGGTTGTGTGCGCTCGTTCACTCTGCTCCCGTTCGCGGATCGGAACTGATGTGCCCTCGTTCGAGGAGCGGCAAACATGTGTCGACGTGGGCGAAGCGCGAACTCGTTCGGTGCCGAGCCGTGCTCAGGTGCACACTGGCCACATGGCAGGTGTGTGGTTGATCACGGGAGCCCAGGCATCGGGGAAGACGACGACTGCCGACGCGCTCGCGCGTCGCTTCGAGCGAGGTGTGCACGTGCAGGGCGGGCAGTTCTATCGCTGGGCGGTGCGCGGCTGGGTGCATGTCGGCGACCCCGACGAGACCGAAGCACGGCGACACCTCGACCTTCGCTACGAGCTGTCGGCCGCCGTTGCCGACCGCTACGCGGCTGCAGGCTTCACGACCGTCGTGCAGGACAACATCTACGGCCCCGACGTCGAACGCTGGCTGGAGCGGATCGAGACGTCGCCGAAGTACCTGGTCGTGCTGCGTCCGAGCGTTGCCGTCGTGACCGAGCGAGATGCGGAACGCCAACGCGCTCGCGGCAAGGTCGCGTACCGCGACGGCTTCACGCCGGCCATCAACGACGTGCACGTGGCCGGCACACGGCGAGACTTGGGGCTGTGGCTGGACACGTCGGCGCAGTCGGCCGAAGAGAGCGTCGACGAGATCCTGCGTCGGGCCTCCGACGCGCTCGTGGCGTAGCGGCGTCGCGTCGGCTCAGCAGTGGCAGAGATCGGGTGTGAACTGCTCGTCGTCGAACTCGAAGATGTCGTCGCCGAACTGGCCGAGCTCTGCCCAGAAGGCCATCACCCGCACCCCGACGTCGTGACGGGCCGAGAGCGTGCGTCGAGCAAGCGAGTCGCGAACACGCGAGCCGGGGACCAGCTGCGCAAACTCGAGAATCTTGTGCACGATCGGCTCCATTTCGTGATCCGTCGCTCGACGGCAGCCCCGCCTGTGCCCGGATCCGTGAGGACTTGAAACATGGAGGCTGCGCCGACGCTACTGGGATCGTTGCCGACCTAGGCTTCGGCGATGGCCGACGCACCGCGCCGCTACACCGACGGCGTGCCCGACGGGGTCGAGATTCGGCTGCGCGAGCTGTGCCTCGAGCTGCCCGACGCCTACGAGGAGCGGGCCTGGGTGGGCACCCGGTGGATGGTGCGCAAGCGGACGTTCGCCCACGTGCTCGGTGTGGAAGTCGGTGATGCTGCCCCCGTGGTGGTGCTCTCGTTCCGCTCGGCCGGCGAGGAGTTGGAGGTGCTGCGCCACGCAGGTCATCCGTTCTTCGTGCTCGGGTGGGGCCGTGATGCGATGGGCATGGTGCTCGACGAGACCACCGACTGGGAGGAGGTGCGCGAGCTGGTGACGGAGAGCTTCTGCGTGCTGGCGCCCAAGAAGCTGATCGCACGCGTCGACCGCCCCACGCGGCCGTAGGTCAGGGCGTGGGGCGCCGGTCGCTCAGCACGCAGAACTCGTTGCCCTCCGGATCGGCCAACACCACCCACGTCACGTCGCCCTGCCCGATGTCGACGCGCGAGGCACCGAGACCGAGGAGTCGCTCGACCTCGACGTGCTGATCGTCGGGTCGGAGGTCGAGGTGCAGCCGGTTCTTGCCCGGCTTGCGTGCCGCACTCGGTTCGAAGATGAGACCCGGCAACCGGTCATCCGCCGGTCGAATCTCGAACTCGTCGGGATGGTCGTTCACCACCACCCAGCCCAGCGCCTCGCGCCACCAGCGGCCGAGCGCCACCGGGTCGCGAGCGTCGAGGACGATCTGCTCCCACTCGAGGCTCATGCCGCGACGCTAACCCGAGCCGGCCGGTCGCAGTCCCCGGCCTCGGTGCGGTTCAGCTGAACCGGTGTGGGATGTCGGGGTTCCAGGCTGGGTGCCAGGGGT
>CAZWCU010000079.1:0-16634 GCA_964632715.1 uncultured Bifidobacterium sp.
GGGGGGCGGGGGGGGGTGTGGGCAGGGGTTCCGGTCGGCCTGGGGTTCGGGCTTGCGGTGGATGGTGGCCTGCATCGCCTTGGGGATGATGGGGGCGAAGATGGGCAGCGCGAAGCCGAAGATGGCCAGCACGTTGCCGCTGTCGCCGTGGTCGCCGCTGCGTCGTTCGCGGCCGCCGTTCCACCACATCATGCGGATGGCAAGGTTGCTGAGCAGTGCGATGGAACCGACGAGCGTGACGGCCAGTGTGCTGACCAGGATGTCGTAGTTGCGGATGTGCGACAGCTCGTGTGCGATGACCCCTTCGAGCTCGACGCGGTTCAGCTTCTCGAGCAGACCGGTGGTGACGGCGATGGCCGCGTGCTTCGGGTCGCGCCCGGTGGCGAACGCGTTGGGGGCAGGGTCGTCGACGATGTAGACACCCGGCTTGGGCAACCCACCCGCGATGCACAGACCTTCCACCAGGTTGTGCAACCGCTGGTACTGCTGCGGGTCGGCGGGCACGGCGCGGCTGACGCGCAGGGCGATGACGTCGGCCTTCCAGTACGACACGAAGGCCATGCCGGCGGAGAACACCAGCGCGACGAGAGTGCCGGCAACGCCGTTGCCGATGAGCAGACCGAACGCGGCGCCCACCAGGACGAGCACGAGGACGAATGAGGCGACGAGCGCGACGCTGCGCCGCTTGTTGGCGCGGATCAGTTCGAACATGACAGGTTCAGAACTGGACCTTGGGCACCTCGCGGGCGGCCTCGTCGGTCTCGAAGTACTCGCGGCGCTCGAACTTCAGCATCTTCGCGAAGAACACCGGGGGGAACGCCTGCAGCTTGGTGTTGTAGCCGGGGACGCTGTCGTTGTAGAACTGGCGGGCGTAGGCCACGCGACCTTCGGTGGCGCTGAGCTCTTCCTGCAGGGCCAGGAAGTTCTGGTTCGCCTTCAGGTCGGGGTAGGCCTCGCCGAGTGCGAACAGCTGCCGAAGAGCGCCGGTGACCTGGCTGTCGGCCTCGGCCTGGCCGTGCGGCGTGGCCGGGGCGGCCATGGCCGCGTTGCGAGCATTGATGACCGCTTCCAGCGTGCTCTTCTCGTGGGCGGCGTAGGCCTTCACGGTCTCGATGAGGTTGGGGATGAGGTCGATGCGGCGCTTGAGCTGCACGTCGATCTGCGACCACGCGTTCTCGACCTGGTTGCGACCGCGGATGAGGCCGTTGTAGCTGGCGATGCCGTAGATGACGATGACCGCCACGACCACCAGCAGGATGATCCAGACCATGGGGTTGACTCCGAACAGTTGAGGACAGGGAATGAAGGCGCGGAATGCCTGCGCCGGACCCCTCCATCATACGGGCGCCTCACCCGTGGCGGGGTGACACCCGCTCTGACCTGAACAGACGCGACATGAACGGCCACGGCGACATCGGCCGCGGCTCGCGGGTCGGAGGCGCAGCCACCTCGTGGTAGATCGCGGCGTAGCGCTGTGCCAACGAGGTCATCGAGAAGTCGTCGGCACGCCGATCGCCCGCGGCGGTGAGCCGCTCGACGAGAGCCGGGTCGGAGAGCGCCCGCCGCAGCGCGTCGGCCAGCAGCACCGGCTCGCCCGGCTCGACGAGCAGCGAGTCGACGTCGTCGGTGGCCACGTTGCGATAGCCGTCGAGCGCGCTGGCCACCACGCAGGTGCCGGCCGCCATCGCCTCGATCAGCACCACGCCGAAGGACTCGCCGCCCAGCGACGGCGCGCAGAAGACGTGCGCACCCTTCAGACGCGAGATCTTCTCCTCGTCGCTCAGCCGGCCGAGCCACACGATGCGCGGGTCGTTCTCCGTCAGTGCGCGCAGTCGCTCCGTGTCGGGTCCGTTGCTGGCCACCCACAGCGTGACCTCCGGCCCCATGTGCGCCATCGATTCGATGAGCACACCCAGTCCCTTGCGTTCCTCGTGACGACCGCAGAAGAAGATGGTGGGCCCTTCGGTGGGCCACGGCGACGCGCTGCGGTAGTCGTGCAGTTCGACGCCGTTGTAGAGCACCTCGTACTCCCCCGGCACGGCCGCCTGCACCAGCGCCAGTGCGTCCTTGGAGACGGCGATGCGGCGTGCGATGTTCTTCGCCGCGGCCTTCATCGGTGCGTTGCCGTACTTGTAGCTGGGGCTGTCGCCGGCCGCGTGGAAGGTGGCCACCACCGGCGCCGGGTGCATCAGCATCGAGGTCATCGGCGGGCCGGGAGCGAACGGCTCGTGCAGGTGCAGCACGTCGAACTGCTCCTCGAACAGCACGCGCATCGTGCGCAGCACACATGCGGGGTCTGGGGCGAGCGGTGCGATCGAGCCGTTGGTCGAGAGCGGCAGGCTGTTGCCGAGCGGAGTGACGAACGTGGCCGGCGGCGGCCCGTCGCACGGCCCGAGCACGCGCACTTCGATGCCCATCTTGCGCAACTCGCGAGCGAGTCCCATCGCCTGCGCCTGCACTCCCCCGGGCACCGACAGGCTGTACGGACTGACCATGCCCACACGGAGCACACGTTCCGGCCTGGTCATGCTCGGCACGCTACCCGACCCCACCGCCGCTGCGCTCAGGCCGCAGCAGCAGTGTCCCACAGACAGTCGGCGTCCAGGAGGAACGCAGTGCCGAGCGCCGGCCAACCCATGTCGATGGCGTCGTTGCGCTTCGCATCCGTGAGGTCGTCGGCATACATCTCGTTCGTGTGGACGAACTCCCACCTACCCACGACGACATCCTGCGATGCAATCTCGGCCACACCGGGCAGGGCGACGACAGCGAGCAGAGCCTCGGACGCGGACCGTATTCCTCCGGCGACTCGCTCGACCTCCGTGTCGTCGGCCCACTGGACCAGCACAACTGCCATTCCGTCGCACGAGTCGTCGCCCGACGGTGTGATGGTCAGTCGAGATCCGTCCGGCGGTTCGAACCAAGGCTTGAGCGGCGCAAGTCGATCGGCAACCAGCGCCTCCACCCGGCCGTCGTCGGTGATGAACGTCGACACGAACGACTCGCACTGGTCGATCTCGCCACAACTCGGCAGGTCCGTATCGGAACTTCCGGACGTCGAGCAGCCAACAACGGAGACCCACACCGCCACGATCGTCCCTGCAGCCCGTGTCGCTCGCGATCCAGGAGGCACCGACACAGCATGTCACCGAACAAGTTGGCGCGTGGACACCGGTATGCCGTGTCGCCGCGCCAACTTGTGCTCGAACACCCCCAAGTCGGCAGGACGCACGGGGGCGTGGCTAGCGTCGGCGCATGGACTCAGCTGCTGTGAACAACTCGATGCCCGCGCTCAGCGTGATCGGCGTGGCCACCAAGCGGCACGCGATCCTCGAGCTGGCGGTCGAGGCCGAGCAGCGCGGGTTCGCCGGTCTGGCCAGTCCGGGCATCCACGGCAACCTGGCGCTCTGCGGGTCACTGGCGCACGTGACGTCGACCATCCCGTTCTGGACCAGCATCCAGCCGATCTACCACAGCCACCCCGCCGAGGTGGCGGTCACCGCCGGCCACGTCGCCGAGGTGAGCGGCGGCCGCTTCCGCCTCGGCCTCGGCGTCAGCCACGCGCCGGCGATGAGCCGGCTCGGCCTCGACACGGGCAAGCCGCTCGCCGACATGCGCGCCTACGTGGAAGGGCTGCGCGCCGCACAGCGGGCAGCCGGCGAACTGCCGCCGGTGTACCTCGCGACGCTGCGCAACAAGATGCTCGACCTCGCGCTCGCCGAGGCCGACGGCGCCATCTGGGCCAATGCATCGCTGCGCCACATGCCTACCCAACTGGCACGGGTACCGGCCGAGCGACGCGGCGAGTTCCTCCTGGCGAACATGCTGCCCACCGTGATCGACGCCGACAAGGCGGCCGCCCGCGCCATCCACCGGCGCACCCTCACCGGCTACGTGTCGCTGCCCAACTACCGCAACTACTGGAAGCAGGCCGGGTACGAGGACGAGATGGTCGCCATCGAGGCTGCGCTGGACGCCGGCGACCACGCGCGCCTGCCCGATCTGATGACCGACGCATGGCTCGACGACTGCACGCTCAGCGGGTCGGCGGGCGAAGTGCGCGACGGATTCGCGGCGTGGGCAGACGCCGGCGTGCTGCCGATCGCAGTGATGTCGTCGACCACCGGCGGGCAGGCGAAGGCCATCCGCGAGCTGTTCGACCTGTTCGCCGCGTGAACTGAGCGGCGGGGAGCGCCCCGCTCTGCGAAACTGCCGGGAACCTGGAGGGGGTCGAGTGCGTCAGAGTGGGTACCTGTGCGGCTGACTGTCCGGAGCTCCATGCTGTCAACGATCACCACTGCCCGTCGCGTGCGCTCCGCACTCATCGGCGCGGCTGCGTTCGCGATGGCCACTGCGATCGCACCGGTCGCTCCCACACTGGCCTCGGCTCCCCCGTCGGATCCCACCACCATCGAGGTGGCCGCCGGCCTCGACGGGTGGTACGACCCCGGCGACCACGTGGTCGTGGAAGCCACCGTCACCTCCGACGAGCTGTTCGACGGTCGCATCGACGTGGTCGCCGATTCGCAGGCGACGGTGTCTCGCGACGTACAGGTGGCCGGCGGCACCACCAAGACCTTCCTCATCGTGGTGCCCACGTCGTTGGGTGGCTCGTCGATCGACGTGCGCCTCTACGGC
Organism: uncultured Bifidobacterium sp.; assembly: GCA_964632715.1. Lineage (GTDB taxonomy): Bacteria > Actinomycetota > Acidimicrobiia > Acidimicrobiales > Ilumatobacteraceae > UBA668. The sequence continues at coordinate 4,639 of CAZWCU010000079.1, forward strand.
GGCGACGACCTGGTCTCGAAGCGGTCGGTCGCGTTGAAGATCGCGGAGGCGATGGAGCTCGTCGGTGTGCTGCCCGCACTCGTCACACGAGTGGGCGAACTGCCCGAACAGGTGAACCTCGCGACGGAAGCCGGCAAGGCACAGCTCACCGAGCTGTCGCTCGACCAGCTCGCGCTGGGCGCGTCTGCCCTCGACATCTTCGACAGCATCGCTGCCACCAGCGCCGACATCCGGTCGCTGCAGCCCGGACAGCTCGACGCGCTCCTCGGTTGGCTGAACCGCGGCGGGCGCTTGCTCCTCGACGACAACGGCGATCTCTCCGCGCTCCCGGCCCAGTGGCGACCCGCCACCGACGGCTGGTCGCTCGCCGGTCAGGGCGAGGTGCGCGTGGTCGACGGCCGCGCCTCCAGCGGCCAGTGGTCCGCCATCATCGAGCCGAGCGGCCTCAGCACCAGCGAAGGCGGCGGCTTCTTCGGCTTCGGCGAGCAACTGGGCAGCGTGCAACAGGACCTGGCCGCACGGGCCGGCGTCACGCTGCCCTCGATGCTGCCGCTGCTGGTGCCGCTGGTCATCTACTGGGCCGTGGTGTCGATCGTGCTGTACTTCGTGCTGAAGGCGATGCGCCGGCTCACGCTCGCGTGGGTGGCCATCCCGTTGCTGGCGGCACTCACCGCCGGCGGCGTGGTGTGGTACGGCCAGCAGTGGCGCTCGGTCGGCAAGCCGGCCGCCACTGCGTTCGTCGACGGTCACCCCGGCGGAGGGTCGGCCACCACCAGCGTGCTCACCTTCAGCCGCGACGGAGGCACCGTGAAGGTGTCGCTGCCCGCAGGCTGGCAGAGCGACAGTGAGCTCACCTTCTTCTTCGACGGTGGCTTCAACGGCGGCATCGCGCCCACCGTGCGACCCGGAGCCGACACCACCACGCTGCAGGTTCGCCTGGAGCCCGGGCAGGTCACCACCGCCAACGTGCTCGGCCCCACCGCCGACACCGGGCTGGTGGCCGAAGCCGGCGTGCAGGGCGACAAGGTCATCGGCACAGTCACCAACAACAGCCCGGTCACGCTGCACCAGGTGGCGGTGTTCGGCCCCGGCGGCGCGCATCTCGTCGGCACGCTGGCTCCCGGTGAGCGCGGCGAGTTCTCCATCGCCGCACAGCCGCTGCCGATCGGGTTCTCGTTGGCCGACCGTGTGTGGGACGGCACCTCCGACCCGCGTGCCGCACCCGACGAGATCGCCGAGCTCGGCATCTGGAGCAACGCCACCGCCGGCCGCGTGATGTACCCGAGCGGCATGGTTCGCGCCGCCGGCTGGACCACCGAACTGCCGCTCGGCATCGACATCGCCGGCGGCCACACCACCACCGCGGTGCTCACCTCGCTCGCGCCCATTCAGCCCTCGGGCCCCGCGTTGCCCGCGGCGTCGGTGCGGTCGTCGATGGTGCGCACGCCGTTCTCGCAATTCGGCAACGGCACCGCCGACACGGTGTACCGCTACGTCGTGCCGCCCGACACCAACCTCGGACAGCGGATGATGCTGAAGCTGCCTGCCGGCCTGAACGACATCGAGCTGTGGAACGGCAGCGGATGGATCGACACGAAGGCGAACAAGGGTGTCGTCATCGTCCCCACCACGAGCATCGTGCAAGGCGTCGTCATGGCACGCATCGTGAACGACGGCGAGTTCTTCCCCAGCGAGCTGGCACCCACGCTGCGCGGAGTGGCACCGGGCGAGGTGGTCCCGTGAGCGACATCATCGAGATCGAGACCAGCGACGGCGAGCCGATCGACGGCAGCCCTGTCGACGGCGATCCTGTCGACGGCGATGGCATGGTCGTCGAGGAACAGCCGGCCGCTGCAGTGGCCGTACGCGCCCAGCAACTCACCAAGCGATACGGCTCGCTGCTGGCGGTGAACCAGCTGGACCTGGTGGTGCCGCGCGGCTCCATCTTCGGCCTCATCGGGCCCAACGGCGCCGGCAAGAGCACCACGTTCGCGATGATGGCCACGCTGCTCAGGCCGACGTCGGGTCGCATCACGGTGATGGGAGCCGACCCCAGCCAGAAGCCGCGCACGGTGCGCCGGCGGATGGGCTACATGCCCGACAACCTCGGTGTGTACGACAACCTGCGCGTCGACGAGTACATCGAGTTCTTCGCGGCGTCGTACGGCATCAGCCGCGCCGAGTGGCCCGCACTGATCGACGGCCTACTCGAACTGGTCGACCTGTCGGTGAAGCGCAGTTCGATGGTGAACTCGCTCTCGCGCGGCATGAAGCAGCGGCTCAGCCTCGCCCGCGCCCTGGTGCACGACCCGGAGCTGCTGATCCTCGACGAGCCTGCCAGCGGGCTCGACCCGCGAGCCCGCGTGGAGCTGCGCGAGCTGTTGAAGACGCTGAACACGATGGGCAAGACCATCGTGATCTCCTCGCACATCCTCGCCGAGTTGGAGGAGATGTGCACCGACATCGCCATCATGGAGGCCGGCAAGCTGCTGGCCGCCGGACCCCCTCGCGAGATCCTCTCCAGGCTGGGCGGCGCCCGCACCGTGCGGGTGCGCTTCGCCACCGGTGCCACCGAGGCGTTCACCGTCACCGACGACGCCGAGCAGGCGGCGCTGCTGCGTCGACTGCTCGTCGACGAGCAACGCGACGTGGTGGAGTTCGTCGAGGAGTCGGGCGGGCTCGAGCAGCTGTTCATGTCCATCACGGAAGGTGTCGTCCAGTGATGTGCCGTTCGATGATGTGCCGTTCAGTGAAGGGTGTCGTCCAGTGATGATGAACCCGGTCCTCGGGCGCGAGCTGCGCGAACGCATGCGCACCGGTCGCGCGTTCGTGGTGATCGGCGTGTTCCTCTCGCTGCTGATCCTCACCGTGTACCTGGTGTACCAGGGCACCAAAAGCACGGGCGAGATCACCACCGACCTCGCTCGCCAGACCCGCCTCGGCCGCGACCTCTACGAGTGGGTGCTGTTCGTGATGCTCGCGCTCGTGCTGTTCTTCGTGCCCGGCCTCACCGCGGGTGCCATCGCCGGCGAACGCGAGCGCCAGACGCTGCTGCCGCTGCAGGTGACGCTGCTGCGCCCGCGCAGCATCTTCATCGGCAAGGTGCTGGCGGCGATGAGCTTCCTGGTGCTGCTGTTGGTGGCTGCCATCCCGGTGATGATGGTGGCCTACCTGCTCGGCGGCATTCGCGTGCTCGACGGGGTGAAGGGAATCGGCATCATCTTCGTGGTGGCCGTGCTGCTCACCATCATGGTGGCCGCGCTCAGCTCGCTCGCCCGGCGGGTGCAGACCGCGACGCTGGTGGCGTACGGGTTCACCGCGCTCATCATCCTGCTCGGCCCGCTGCTGTACTTCACGATGCGCGTCGCCGACGGCAGCAAGGGCGCCGACCTCGAGAACCCACCCGCCGTGCTGCTCACCTTCAACCCGATCGCGATCGTGGCCGACGCCACTGCCGGCGAGAACTCCAACGAGAGCGGTAACCCGCTGCGCTGGTCGCGGGGCGAACTGGTGAACGCGAAGTCGTACAACAACGACTCGTGGTTCGCCTGGTTCCCCGACGACGACTTCGGCGCCAGGTTCCGCATCCTCAACGGCAACGACGACGGCTTCCCTGCCTGGATCCTCGGCACTGCCATCCTGTCGGCCGTGGCCGGCACCCTCTCGCTGTTCGCCATCCGGCGACTGCGCACACCTGCGGAGACCGAACGATGAACCGATCACTCACTCCCCTGTTCCGAGCCGTCCGCCGCCGCTTGCGCGTCGCATGGGCACTCGCCACCCTGCAGCTGCTGGCGCCACTCGTGGCCGTCGCCGCGCTCGCGCTGGTGGTCGCGGCCCGCTACTTCGACCTCCCGTGGGCAGAGCCCGCGGCGCTGTGGCTGAGCGCGGCCATCGCCGTCGGTGTCGTCGGCTACGCGATCGTGTGCAAGGTGCCCGACATGCTGGTGGCCCGCGCCGCCGACCGCGGGCTGCACACTCGCGACGCGTTCGCCACGTCGCTGGAGCTGTCCGACCACGACGGCGACTTCCCCGAGCGAGTTCGTGCACGCGCCGACGAGATCGCCTCGGTGTCGGCACCGAAGGAGGCCGTGCGCTACCGGCTGTTGCGCAAGCCGACCGGCATCGCGGCGGTCATCGCGCCTGCTGCGCTCGCGCTGGCGCTGATCGCCAACCCGCAGGACGCGCTGCGCGAGCAGCGCGCCGACGACGAGGCCGCCATCGAAGCCACCGCCGATGTGCTGCGCGCCGAGGCCGAGCTCATCGCTGAGCAGCCCGGCGGCGAGGAGGCGGCCGAGCGTCTGGAGCAGCTGGCCGAGGAGCTGGAGAAGACCTCGTCGCTCGACGAGGCCGACGAGCTGCTCGACGAAGCTGCCGCCGAGCTGCGCGAGCAGGTGAGCCCAGACCTCCTGGCGAGGAAGGCGGCCACCGAAGGGCTGCAGCGCAGCTTGGAGTCCGCACCGCTGCCCGGTTCCACCGGCGAGGAGAGCGTGCAGGAGCAGCTCGACGCGCTGGGTGAGGAGCTGCCCGACATGACCGACGAGGAACGGGCCGAGGCCGCCGAACGACTCGACGACCTCGCGGCCACTCAGGAAGCCGGCGACCCCGGCACCGCACAACTGCTGCGCGAGGCCGCGCAGGCCATCCGCGAGGGCGACGTGTCGACGGCTCGTGCTCGTCTCGGCGAGGCCGGGCAGGCCAACGCACAGTCGTCGGCGGAGGCCGCCGAACAGACTGCTGCGGGCGAGGCGGCACAGGCAGCCAGCGACGCCGCCGACCGCTTGGCCGAGGCACGCGAGGGCGACCCCTCCGCCGGACAGGGCCAGGGCCAAGGTCAGGGTCAGGGTCAAGGTCAGGGTCAGGGCTCGGGGCAGGGTTCCGGTCAGGGCTCGGGGCAGGGTTCCGGCCAAGGCCAAGGCCAGGGCCAGGGCCAGGGCTCGGGCGGCAACCCGTCGGGCAACGTCAACGGTGGCGGCGGCACCTCCGGTACCGGCGGCCAGGGTGGTCAGGGCACCGGCACCGGGCACACCGACGGCAGCGGCGACCCCGACACCGACACCATCTACGACCCGGCGCACGGCACGGGCGGCGAGACCGGCACCGTCGGCGGCGGCAGCGGCAACGGGCAGGGCGGCACCATCGGCACCACCGACGGGCAGACCAACAGCGGCTCGTCGAACGTGGCCGTCTCCGACGTGCTCGACGACTACGCGCGTGAGGCCACCGACGCGATGGACAACCCGTCGGTGCCACCGTCGGTGCGAGCGCTCGTGCTCGCCTACTTCAACCAACTGCAAGGGGAGAACTGATGTCGCAACACGACACCGCGGGGCCCACCATCTCGCCCGAGCGCTACGCCGAGATCGCGGCGGAGATCGAAGGGGAGGTCGGCAAGGTCATCGTCGGGCAGGACCAGCTGGTGCGCACGGTCGTCACCTGCCTGCTCGCCGAAGGACATGCGCTGCTCGAGGGTGTTCCCGGCCTGGGCAAGACGATGTTGCTCAAGGCGCTGTCGGAGGCCGTCGACCTGCCGTTCAGTCGCGTGCAGTTCACCCCGGACCTGATGCCCGCTGACATCGTCGGCACGCAGGTGCTGGAGGAGGACGACCGCGGTCACAAGACGTTCCAGTTCCGCCCCGGGCCGGTGTTCGCCAGCTTCGTGCTCGCCGACGAGGTGAACCGCGCCACGCCGAAGACGCAGTCGGCGCTGCTGGAGGCGATGCAGGAGCGCGCCGTCACCGCCGGTGGCGCCACCCGTGCACTCCCCCGCCCGTTCCTGGTGATGGCCACGCAGAACCCACTGGAGATGGAAGGCACCTACCCGCTGCCGGAAGCACAGCTCGACCGCTTCCTGCTCAAGGCGCACGTGCCGTTCCCCAGCGCGGAAGATCTCGTCACCGTGCTCGAACGCACCACCGGCACCCACAGCGTGCAGCTGCACTCCGTGGCCGACGCGCGGACGCTGATGGCGATGATCGAGCTCACCCGCCGCGTGCCCATCGCCAGTCACGTGCTGCGCCACGCGGTCGATCTCGTGGTCGCCACGCACCCCGACTCCGCCACCGCGCCTGAACTGGTGCGCCGCTACGTGCGCTTCGGTGCCTCGCCCCGCGCCGCGCAGGCGATGGTGCTGGCCGGCAAGGTGACCGCGCTGCTCGACGGCCGACCCAACGTGTCGATCGCCGACATCCGTTCGGTGGCGATCGGCGCTCTCCGCCACCGACTGGTCGTCGGATACGAAGCCACCGCCGACGGCGTCGACGCCGCGCAGCTCGTGGCAGCACTGCTCGACGGGGTGGGCGAGCCGGCAGCGGGGATGCGCGGCGCACCGTGACCGACCTGCTCGAACCACGCCTGCTGACGCAGCTGGAACGACTGCAGCTCCGCACGCGCCACCGTCTGGCGGGGCGCTTCGCCGGCGAGCACCGCAGCACTCGCTTCGGCAACTCGCTCGACTTCGCCGACCAGCGCGAGTACCACCCCGGCGACGACTATCGCCGCATCGACTACGCGGTCTACGCGCGCACCGGCCAGCTGTTCATCCGGCTGTTCGAGGCCGAGGACGATCTGCACCTGCGCATCCTGCTCGACGTGTCGGCCTCGATGGGCCACCACGACAAGCTGCTGCAGGCGAAGCGACTGGCCGCGGCCATCGGCTTCCTCGCCCTCACTCGCCGCGACACGGTGACGCTCCACCTCGAACCGGCGCTGCGGCCGCCGCAACGGTTCAGTGGGCGCCACGCGATCACCGCGTTGTTCCGCACGCTGGAGGCGCTGGAACCCACCGGCAACACCGATCTGCGCTCGGCGGCCGCCGACGTGCTCGCCCGCCCCGGTCCGGCAGGCGCCACCGTGGTGATCAGCGACCTGCTCACGCCGTCGTGGGAGCCGGCCGTCGACCGCCTGCCCGCGCGCGGTGGCGACGTCACCGTGCTGCACGTGCTGGCCACCGAGGAGATCTCGCCCACCATCATCGGCGACCTCGACGTGGTCGACGCGGAGTCGGGCGAACACGTGCCGGTGAGCCTCAGCCACGACAGCGTCAAGTCGTACCGTGAAGTGGTCGACCGCTGGCTGCTCGAAGCGGCGGCGCGCTGCCGCAGTCGAGGTGCTGCGTATCAGCAGGTGATGGCCGACGAGTTGATCGACGACGTCGTGCTCAAGGGCTGGCGCGAACACGGCGTCGTGAGATGAGCGCGGCACGATGATCTCGCTCTCGCTGTCGCTCGCCAACCCGGCGGGTCTCGCGCTGCTCGGGCTCGCGATCCCGGTGATCCTGCTGCACATCCTGCGGCCACGCCGGCAGTCGGTCACCGTCAGCTCCACGTTCCTGTGGCGCTCCATCGAGCGACCGGTCAGCAGTGCGTCGCCGTGGCAGAAGCTGCGCTGGAGCCTGTTGCTCGTCGCGCAGTTGCTGGCCGTCGCGCTGCTCGCCCTGGCGGTGGCGCGGCCGGTGCAGTTGGAGGCCGCAGCGCTCAGCGAGCACACGGTGTTCGTCGTCGATGCGTCGGGCTCGATGGCTGCGCTCGACGGCAACCCGGACCGGTTGCAGCAGGCCGTCGACCGCGCGATCGAGCTGCGCGACGAGCTGCCCAGCGGTGGCATCGCGTCCATCGTCATCGCCAGCGAACGACCGCGTGTGGTGCTCACCGCCAGCGACGACGAGAGCGCGTTCAGTTCGGCGTTGCGCACCGTCGAGACCACCAGCGGTCACGCCGACTTCGCCGGAGCGTTCAGCCTGGCCGAGAGCCTCGACACCAGCAGCGCCGACATCGGCTTCGTGCTCCTCAGCGACGGCGGGCTCACCGACGACGAAGAGCAGCTGATGCCACCGGGCACTCGCTACGAGAAGGTCGGCAGCCAGAACGTCAACCGCGCCATCACTCGCATCGACGTGGAGGCCCGTGGCAGTGGGCTGCATGCTCGCGTCAGCGTGCGCAACTTCGGCGACACGGCGGTGACCCAGGACATCCGCATCGACGTCGACGGTGTCACGGTGAGCGATCAGGCGGTGAAGATCGGTCCGAGGAGCACCACGGTGGTCGAGGCCGACCTGCCGCCGGGCGACCGAGTGGAGGCCTACCTCGACGCCGGCGCCGCGAACACCGACCTGCTGCCGGCCGACGACGTGGGTGTCGCGGTCGGTGCCAGCCGCCCCGACCTGAAGGTGCTGATCGCCGGCGACGCGCGCTTCTGGCAGGAGCTGTTCACCTCGATGCCCGGCGTCGAGGTGAGCGTGGCGGAGGTGGCCGCAGGTGCTGCCGGCCCCGACGGCGACGGGTACGACGTCGTCGTCTACTCCGGCGTGCGTGTGCCTGCGGAACCGAAGGCCTCGTTCCTCGCGGTGGCGTCACCGGGCGGGGTGCCGGGCGCCCCCGCATCGGGAGTGGCCGAGACGCCGTCGGTGGTGCTGGTGCGCACCGACGATCCGCTGCTCGCCGATGTCGACCTCACGCAGGTGGCCATCAGTCAGGCACTCCGAGTGGAGCCGGATTCGACGGTCGACGTGCTGGTCGCCGGCGAGAACGCGCCGTTGCTGCTGCGCGGCGAGACCGGCGGGCGCCGGTTCGCGTTCCTCACCTTCGCGCTGGCCGACTCGAACCTGCCCCTGCAGGTCGCGTTCCCGATCCTCGGCGATCGCCTGCTCACCGAGCTCAGCGGCACTGCGCTGGCCACCGCGTCGATCGAGGTCGGTTCGGCGCTGCCGATCGACCCGTCCACTGCGGGCGGTGCGGTGGGTCCCGACGGGCAGACGCGTTCGTTCGTGGTCGGCGACCCGGGCATCACGGCCGGCATCCCCGGCTTCTGGATCATCCAGGTGGCCGGCGAACAGGACCGGCTGGTCGCCGTGAACCCAGCGGCCGACGAGAGCGACATCGCGCCGCGCGACACCCTCGTGCCGCCGGTCGACGATGCTGCACGGCTGGTCACCCCCGCCCGCTCCGAGACCTCGTTGCTGCCGTGGGTGATCGTGCCGCTGCTGCTCCTGCTCGCGCTCGAGAGCTGGTTGGCGTGGCGCCGGCTGGGTGTCGGACGGCGCCAGTGGCGCTTCGCGGTCGTCGCCCGGCTCGCGGTGGCCGCGCTGCTCATCGGCGCGCTCGTCGCGCCCACCATTCGCCGCAGCAGTGATCGCGTCGCCACCATCTTCCTGCTCGACGGCTCCGCGTCGCTCGGCCCCGCCGGCGAGGCCGCGGCGCTGCTGTGGATCGACCAGGCGCTCGACGAACGGCCCGACAGCGCGCTCAGCGCCGTCGTCGTGTTCGGCCGCGACGCGCGTCTCGACCGAGTGCTCGAGCAGTCGTCGAGCTTCGACGGCCCTGCCGTGGTGATCGACGAGAGCGGTACCGACATCGCCACCGCGCTGCGGCTGGGTGGCGCAGTGCTGCCCTCCGACGCGAAGCGGCGAGTGGTCATCATCAGCGACGGTCGCGTCACCAGCGGCGACGCACTCGCCGAGGTGCAGCAGCTCACCGACGACGACGTGCAGGTGGAGGTGCACACGATCGACAGCTCGATCGGTTCCGATGCCGCCGTGCTCAGCATCGACGTGCCGCGGTTGGCTCGCGTCGGTGACGCCATCGCCGTCGATGTCAACGTCGTGGCCACGCAGGCCGGGCGCGCCACCGTGGTGCTGCGTCGCGACGGCGACGACATCGGCACCAAGGTGGTCGACCTGGTTGCCGGTACGAACGTGGTGTCGTTCACCGACAACGCCGGCGACACCCCCGCCGCGGTGCTGCGCTACCAGGCAGTCGTGTCGTCCGCCGGCGACGCGCAGCCGCGCAACGACGCCGCCTTCGCTGCCGTGCCCGTCGACGGGCCCGCCCGCGTGCTGGTGGTCGAAGGCACCGGCGGTGAAGCCGACGTGCTCGTGGCCGCGCTGCAGGCGGGTGGCGTGGCCACCAAGGTGGTCGGCCCGGCCGAGCTGCCCGACGTGCAACAGCTGGCCAGCTACGCCGGCATCGTGCTCGTCAACGTGCCCGCGTCGTCGCTCACCGGCGAACAGATCGAAGCACTCACCGTCGCCGTCCGCGATCTCGGACGCGGCCTGGTCACCATCGGTGGCACGCGCAGCTACGGCGTCGGCGGCTACCGCGAGTCGCCGCTCAGCGATCTGCTGCCGGTGGACAGTGAGATCCTCGACCCCAAGCGGCGCAAGACCGTGGCCGAGGTGCTGTCCATCGATACGTCGGGCTCGATGGCCGCCTGTCACTGCGACGACGGCGTGATGAACCCGGGCGTCGAGGAAGGTGGCGTCAACAAGACCGACATCTCGCGCGCTGCTGCCGAGCGCACCATCGAAGCGCTCACCCAGAACGACCAGATCGGCGTGATGGCGTGGACCGCCGGCACCGATTGGGTGATCGACCTGCAGACACTGCCGTCGCAGGACGTGATCGACGAAGGTCTCAGTCGCCTGCGCCCCGACGGCAACACCAACATCGCGATCGCGCTCGACGAGCCGGCGGAACGACTGCTGGAGAGCAACGCCGAGATCAAGCACATCATCCTGTTCTCCGACGGGTTCACCGACGTGAAGCTCATCGATCAGCTCGCCGAGCGCGCCGGCGAGCTCTACGCCGACCACGGCATCACCGTGTCGGTGCTGGCCACTGGCGAGGGCGCGGCTCCGTCACTCGAGCACATCGCCGTCGCCGGCAACGGCCGCTACTACCCCGGCACGAACCTCGCCGACGTGCCACAGATCATGGCCGAGGAAGCAGTCATCGCCAGCCGCGACTTCATCAACGAAGGTGAGTTCCTGCCGGAGATCACCTCCAACGATCCGGTGGTCGCCGCACTCACCGCCTCGCCCGATCTGCTCGGCTACGTGGCCACCACCGCCAAGCCCGGCGCCACCACCCACCTGCGCATCGGCCCGGACCGCGACCCGCTGCTGGCCGGCTGGCAGGCCGGGCTCGGCAGGGTGGCCAGCTGGACCAGCGACGCCAGCGACTCGTGGTCGCAGCAGTGGGCGAACTGGGACGGCTACGTCGACTTCTGGAGCCGAGTGGTGAAGAGCACGTTCCAGCAGGGCGACTCGGCGGGCGCCGCGCAGGCACAGGTGGTCGACGGTCGCCTGCGCATCACGGTGGAAGGCAGCAGCAACTTCCCCGACGGCGCAGTGGCCACCGCCACCGTCGCCGGCCCCGACGGGCAGCGCTTCGAAGTGCCGCTCGACCGAGTGGGCAGCGACCAGTTCGAAGCCGAGATGCCCGCCACCCGCACCGGCACCTACGCGGTCGGCGTCAACGTCACCAAGGACGGCCGCACGGTGCTCGCGAGCAGCACGCTGGCCAGCGAGAGCTACCCGGCGGAGTACTCGCCGGGGCAGTCCGACAACGAACTGATGGCGCGGCTCTCCACCGAGAGCGGCGGGCGCGGTGAGATCCAGCCCACCCAAGCGTGGGACACCGAGGGCCTCACCTCCGGGTTCCGCCGCCTCGCCCTCGCGGGCCCGTTCCTGCTGCTCGCCGCCCTGCTGTGGCCGCTGGCCGTCGCACTGTCGCGACTGTCGCTGCGCGGCGCCACCGTCGCCGGTGCCCGCAGCGGCCTGGCCACCGCCGGTCGCCGTGTCCGCACCTCGCTCCCGCGGCTGGGTTCACTCGACCCGCACCATGCACCGGTCGAGCGGCGCGCGGGCACGCCACCGTCCACTCCCACCTCGACGCGGCCGCCCACCGGCGACGCGCCCGACGCCGTGTCAGCGACGAAACCCGCACAGGGCAAGCAGACCGCGGCGGTCAACGAGTTGCTGGCTCGGAAGCGAGCTCGTCAGCAGCCCGGCTCGACCGGCGACGACGCCAATCCGGGCTGAGCGCGCCCACGGTGGTGAGCACCGCGCCCACCCACACCGCCCACATCAGCGGCCGCTGGCGCACCACCAGCCGCGCGAACTGTGCATCGTTGGCGCTGACCAGCGTCACCTGGATGTCGCGCCACGGGCGCGTCACCATCGCGGTCTCGGCCAGCACGCCGCCCCGCTCGGGGTAGGC
>CAZWCU010000080.1:0-16609 GCA_964632715.1 uncultured Bifidobacterium sp.
ACGATCTTCGCAAACAGATAGCGACCGTGGTTGGCGTCGAGTAGATCCAAAGGGCTGCCGACAAGACGCACACTCTGGACGAGGCCGGTGACGACGAGCACGGCGACGCTGATTGCTGCCACCCGTGAGAATCGGCGGACAGCCGGCGTGAGTACGTCGATGGTTGTTCTTGGAATGACGATCCAGCCGACGATCGCAAGACCCGCGATCCAGGCGGCGGCGGCGGCGTGATGGGCGACGTCGGTGATCACTCCGAGCGCTGGCCAGCGCATCGATCGTGAGTGGCCGGCGAAGGCCCATGTGGCCAGCAGCCCCAAACCTGGCAGCGAGACTGCCGTCCAGTACACGTCGCGATGTACGACGTTGCCGTGGAACAGTATCAACCACATCGTGAGTGCGAGGACGATCCGAATTGCGAACGCCATGCCGGCGTGGGTGGCAGTGGCGGCGTCGATCGACCCCAGTGATGACCAGGGGGCCTTGCCGCTCACGTCGGATGCGACGACGAGGAGTTGCAGGAACCCGAGCGCGGCGGTGGAGAAGAGTGACTGACTCAGAACGCGGCGCAGCCTCAGGTGCTCACCGGCGCCCGACCACACGTACGCGCTGGTGAGGAGAATCCCCACAATTGCCATGATCGCCAGGTACGAGGCGTACCGGAGGATCCAGCGCGCGAGCGTGGGAGTGGAGTACGCGCCATCGCCCAGATCCAGCGAGGACTGGTCGGCCGGCGGAGCAATCGCTGGTGGCAAAGTGGTTGCTGTGACGCCGGGGACGGTCGTCGCCGACGGGTCGCTCATGGTGGTGGTCGAAGCTGTGATCGTGAAGTCGACGCGCCCGGTGATGGGGTGACCGTCGGGCCCAACCAGACGCCATCGGAGGGAGACGGGCCCGGGCTGCAGAGGGGGCAGTGGTGTGACGACCACCGCGTCGCCGGCACTTCCATGGTCCGACCCGCTCAGCTCACTTCGAGTTCCGGTGGGCTCGATCAGCGTGATCGTCATCGTCTCCAGCGGTACTGCATTGTCGAACACCCATGTGATCTGCGTGGGGGCAGCGGCAAGTACGGCGCCATCAGCTGGGTCGCTGGACAGCAGGGTGTTGTGGGCCCAAGCCGTGCCAGATGGAATGGTGACGATGCTGGCGATGACCGCGCAGGCGGTGACAACGAGCAATGCGAGGCGGCGGGGAGTTGATCGAAGCATGCGGTCGGGCGGGTTCGGCAGCGCCCCAACGGCAGAGCACCTACACGATGTAGGAGTGTATTCGTCAAGGTCCGCAAATGTGCGGCACCCCTCGAAAGAGGTGATAGCTCACGGGAAGCCGTGTGCCGGTGATGCTGACAAACGTGTGTATGTCCCGCCGGTGGCACGACGCTGGCAGGTTTGGTTCACGCTCCGGTTGTCCGCCTCCCGTCAATACTACGTAGTGTAGTACTCATGTGGACACGTCGACAGTTCGTCACCATTACCGCAGTCGCTGGCCTGGGTGCCGTGACTGCATGCTCAGGTGGGAAGCGGTCCGGCTCGACGGTGCTGCCGCCTGCATCTGTCCTTGACTCCCGCCCTGCCGACGTGACGGAGCGCTACACCGCGGCGCCGATGACGTGGTCGGTCGCCGGCGACGAGTTGATGACCTGGGGGTACGACGCACAGCTCCCAGGCCGGCTCTTGCGTGCGACCGCAGGTGATCTCGTCGAGGTGACGATCGACAACCAGCTGCCCGAGGCGACATCGATCCACTGGCACGGCCTTGCTATCGCGAATGCGATGGACGGTGTTCCAGGTGTCACGCAGGCGGACATCGAGCCCGGTGCACAGTTCACGTACCGGTTCGTCGTGCCTGATCCAGGTACCTACTGGTTCCATCCCCACCATGGGCTCCAGCTCGAACGCGGGCTCTACGCGCCGCTCATCATCGATGATCCGGACGAGCACGTCGTCGCTGAGGTCGACTACGTGCTCGTGCTCGACGATTGGCTGGACGGCACCGGCACCACACCGGAGGAGGAGTATGCGCGGATCCGTACGGCTGGCATGGAGATGGGTGACATGTCCGACATGGATCACAACTCGATGGAGATGGCTTCGTCGCCGTTGCTCGGAGGCGACTCAGGCGATGCACGCCACCCGTTCCACCTCATCAACGGTCGACCCCTCGACGACCCCGCGACACTGGATCCGCTACCGAGGGCAGGCGATCGAGTTCGGCTTCGATTCATCAACGCCTCTGCCGATACCGCCTATCGGGTCGCTGTCGGCGGACATCGTCTCACCGTCACTCACACTGATGGATTCCCCGTGGAGCCGATCGACGTGGATGCCTTCCTCATCGGAATGGGGGAGCGCTACGACGTCACCCTCGTCGTCGAGTCCGGGGCCTGGCCGATCGTTGCGCTCGCCGAAGGTAAGGACCAACGCGCCGGCGCGATCCTGCGCACCTCGGACACGAAGCCTGGTCGCAACGTCCTGTTCGAGGCGACCGAACTCGACGGCGTGTGGCTGCGTTACGCCGACCTCATCGCACACGAGCGAGTTCGCCTCGAGCCGCCTGTGGATCCGATCTCGATCGATGTCGCCCTGACCGGTGGAATGATGAGGACCGACTGGGGCATCGACGGGCGCAGCTACGGCGAACACCTCCCGATCGAGCTCGAAGCGGGGCGGTGGTACTCGCTCAACATCGCGAACGACACCAGCATGTGGCACCCGATCCATCTTCACGGCCACACGGCGCAGCTCGGGCGAGCAGCTGGTGGTGTACGCAAGGACACGGTCAACATCCTCCCGGGCGTGACGACGGAACTCGTGTTCCGAGCCGACAATCCCGGGCAGTGGATGCTCCACTGCCACAACGCGTACCATCTTGAGGCCGGCATGGCGACAGTCCTGCGCTACGGCGGGGATGCCTGAGGCGTCCCCAGCCGCGCCGACACTTCGCGGCGCAGGCAACCGCAAGACCGCTCGAGGTTGTCCAGTGGCTCCTCGACGCGACCCCGAGCTCTACTCGGACAACGTTCCGATGGCTGGCGGGCGCCAGGCGTACGAGGTTTGCTACGACAGTCTGTAGTGGTTAGTCTTGGTTCGTCATGAGATTGAAACATTTGCATCCGGTGAACCCGAGTCGCGGGAGCCTCGTGGGCGTAGCCCTGGTCCTGGTCGTCGTTGCTGGGTTGCTTCCAGCACGTGTGGCAGTTGCGGGTGACTCCAACCGCACATCCGAACAGGTCGCTGCAGAAATCCTTCGCGTCGAGGCGAGTGCCGACGATGTCGCCCGAGAGTGGGCGCTTGCCCACCAACGCTCCGACGAGCTCGTGACGGAGATCCGTGCTGCCGAGAGCAGAGTCGGCGAAGCGTCGGCACGGTTCGATCGCCTGCAGGCCGGCATGGCCCAGATCGCTGTTGATCGATTCACTGGGCGGTCAGGGGAGACAATTCTGGTGCTCGGCGGCAACGCGGTGGAAGCGATGCAAAGGGACGCTCTACGCGGCTTCGCGATGGAGTCCAGCGCTGCAGACCTCGACACTGTTGACGCAGTTCGACGCGATCTTGAGAACGAACGAGCGCACCTCGACGCGCTCACCACAGAGAACACCCAAGTCCTCAAGGACTTGGCATCGACCCAGACCGAGATCGATGCTCGGCTCGCCGAGCTCACCGAGCTTCGGACACACCTCGAAGACGAGGAAGTCAGGCGTGATTACGAGGCGCAGCTTGCAGAGCAGCGGGAAGCGGCTCGGGAGGAAGCGGAGCGCGCCGCGCTGGCCGCCGCGGAGCAGGCAGCCGCTACGACTGCGCCGCCGGCAAGGGGTAGCGGCAGTTCGCCACGCCCGGTTTCCGGGAGCCCAGGGTCGTCGGCTCCGACACCACCCCCGACCCCTCCCTCGGCGCCGGCTCCGGTAGCTCCTGCTCCAGTTGTGCCGGCGGTCGCGAGCGGTCCGTGGTTGTGTCCGGTCGCCGGCCCAAATGCCTTCGGCGATACGTGGGGGGCGCCACGGTCCGGTGGGCGCACGCATCAGGGCGTCGACATGATGAGTCCATTCGGTACGCCCCTTGTCGCCGTTGTAGCAGGCAGCGTGGCGATGAAGACGAACAACCTCGGAGGCAACGTCGTGTGGTTGACCGGGGTGGATGGCAACAAGTACTACTACGCGCACCTGTCATCGTGGGAGGGGGGTTCGCGAAGTGTCGCCGCAGGTGAGGTGGTCGGATACGTGGGTGCTACCGGCAACACCAGCGCGAATCATCTTCACTTCGAAATTCATCCCGGCGGAGGAGCGGCCGTGAACCCATTCCCGACGGTCCGACAGTTCTGTTGACATCGGCAACCTGCGACTGGCTACTACAATATGTCGTAGTAGGATGGGGTCATGTTCCCGCTTCTTTCAAGCATCCCCAGTCCGGCGAGCGGTGTTCTCGTGATCGGACCTTTGCGATTGACAGCGTACGGAGTCATGATCGCTTTGGGAATCGTCGCAGCAGTCGCGTTGGCTGGGAGGCGGCTGGAGAGCAGTCGCGCTGGCACGCGCGACGACATGGCCTCGATAGCGCTCTGGGCAGTGGTCGCAGGAGTCGTGGGGGCTCGGCTCTATCACGTCGCCACTGACTGGAGTCGGTTCAGCAATGACCTCGGCCGAGTTCCCTTGATCTGGAAGGGCGGCCTGGGGATCCCCGGTGGGCTTCTAGCCGGAGTGGTGGTCGGAGCAGTTGTGGCCAGGCGCCGCGGAGTTCCGGTTCCTGAACTGCTCACCGCTGTCGCGCCAGCTATTCCGCTCGCGCAGGCGATCGGCCGGTGGGGCAATTGGTGGAATCAGGAACTCTTCGGCCGTGCCACCGACCTGCCGTGGGCATTGGAGATCTCCGCCGACAACCTCCCGGCTCGGTACCCCGCTGGCACCACGTTCCATCCGACCTTCCTCTACGAATCGATTTGGAGCCTCGCGCTCTGCGTCGTGTTGCTGCAGATCGAGCGGCGCTGGCCAGTGAGACCGGGCCGATTGTTTGCGTACTATCTCGGCGGCTACTTCGCAGGGCGCTTCTGGATCGAGGCGCTCAGGATCGACCCAGCGCACGTACTCGGCCCCTTCCGACTGAACCAGTGGGTTGCCCTCGCCGTGGTGACGTCCGCCGTCGCCTACCTTGTGTTCGACGGCGCTCGAGGCCGTCAGCGACCCAGTGCCGAGCCCGCAGCCGCCTCCCTGGAGTTGGAGAAGTTGATGCCATGACTCGCACAGGGGGCAACGGCCCGGCGGATCGAGCGGTGTACAGTCGACGCCGATTCGTGGTAGCGGCGTCGGCGGCGGCCGTGGGTGTCGTGCCCTATGTGCTGTTGCGGAAGGGGTCTGCACGCTCGGACGCGTCGCTCGATACGCCTCAGTCGTCGGCGGACACAGGGCGAATCGACGCTGCTGGGGCTCCTGCGGAGGTAGGAGCCGCATCGACGTTGGAGCCGTCGCCAATCACGTTCGACCACGCCCTCGGCCGTGGGTCTGCCGGCTCCAAAGTCGTGGCGCTCCAGGATCGACTTCGTCAACTCGCATTCGATCCGGGGCCGAGTGATGCCCAGTTCGGCCCAGCGACGGAACGAGCTGTGTGGGCGTACGAAAAGTTCATTCTCGGTGTGGAACGCGGGGAGGTGACAGGTGTGGTCACGCCCGGGATGTGGTTAGAAATGAACCGGGAGATCGAGGTGCGACCGCGGCGCGAGAATGTCGGCACTCATCTCGAGGTGCTGCTCCCTCAGCAGGTTGCGGTGCTCTACATCGACAGTGTGGTGCGACTGATCACGCACATCTCCACCGGCTCGGGAGACGAGTGGTGCGACGTCGTCGTGGTCGACGACGAGGACGGTACACAACACGAGGAAGGTATCTGTGGCGTTGCCGTGACCCCCGGCGGCGTGTTTCACTTCGAACGGCGAGTCGTCGGCTGGAGGAACTCCAAGCTCGGACGTCTGTACAACCCGGTCTACTTCAACTACGGCATCGCTGTGCACGGTGCCACGAACGTGCCCGCCTTTCCTGCGTCCAAGGGTTGTGTTCGGATACCGATGCACATCGCCGAGTACTTCCCGTCGCTGGTGAAGGACGGCGATCTCGTGTACGTCTTCGATGGTCGCGAACAGCCTGAGACGTACGGCGCTCAAGTGCCTGTGTTCGACTATCCCGACCCGGACTACACAACGACCACAACGACGACCACCACCTCCGCGCCGACACCAGCAACCACGGCGTCGACCGCGCCGGTCACGACTCATGCTCATGGACCTACCACTTCTCTCGACGTGGTGCGGTCGTCGACAACGGTCGCCAGCACGGTGGGAGGATGAGCTCGAGCGCTCCAGCCTGGTCTGGATTTCTTGCGTTCGGCCCGTGGTGGCTGTTGTACAGCGGTCCGATTGGGCCAACCGATCCGCACTCTCACCACGCTTCGCAGATCGTCGTGCATGGGGGACTCCCGTGCGTGGTTGATGGCAGCCGTCGCTCGATGCCCGGTCCGATCGTGGTCATCGACCCTGATCAGCCGCATGCCTTCACGGATCGGAGGGACCATGTGCTCATCGCGTTCGTCGACCCTGAGAGCACCGCTGGCCAACAGCTCAGAACCAACCGAGTGGTCCGTAGTCGCCAGGACGACATTCATCCCGTCTCGAGCATCATCGGCGCGCTACGACCTGCGAACTGGTCGAGAGCAGAGGAGGCGGTGCGCCGGTTGTTGGCAACCGTCTGCGACTCCGACATCCCTCGCCCGATGTCGTGGTGGCGACACCCTTCGGTGGACGCAGCGCTGCTTCGCCTGCCCGCGCTGATCGAGGACGGCGCCGTCGATGTCGCCCTACTCGCCGAGGAGGTCGGGCTATCCGTGAGTCGATTGACGCACGTGTTCAGCGCAGAGATCGGCGTGGCTCTGCGGTCATACGTGCGGTGGATGAGGCTCGTCAATGCGATCGAGCATCTCGCCCGTGGCCGCACCATCACGGAGGCGGCCCATGCTGCTGGCTTCGCGGACGGACCGCACTTCGCGAGAACATTTCGGGACATGTTCGGCCTGAGCCCGTCTGAGGCGGTTGGGCTCGGAACGTGGTTGTCGCCGTAACCGAGGTCTCGCAACTTCCCGAGCCGTTCGGATCTGCCGCCGGACCGTTTGAGTCCGGAACCGTCGCTTCCTCACGTCCTTCGTCGTCGGCCAGAGCCCCCGTTCGCCAACTCGCCTGCTGGTCGGGTCGGCTGGGAGTGACGAGCGCCTACTTCTCATCATCGAACCAGCCGAACCACCAAGTGCCAAAGCCGCCGACGACAATGCCGAGCAGAAGATACAGCTCGTTGTGTCCACCTGGCAGGAGTGTCCTGGGACCGCCGAGCAACACGATGTCGTTGAGAACGGCAACAGAGATCCCGAGCAGGAGAAGGGCAGTACCGACGGCCTTGTGCCAACCGGGACGGAATCGGAACGACTTGATCGGGGGCGTGTATCGGCTCGACGGTGCTGGTGTGTCGCGCGGGGTCGTCCGCCGCTTCATCGCAGATGGCGTCGGCTCGAATGAGCTGGCGGTCGGGATGCCGTCGCGGTGCAGCGTGACCCGACCGTGATGTTCGACATCCCTGGCGCTCGTGCGCCTCTTGTTCGGTGGCACTATTGGCTCCTCGGGTTGCGTGAGCAATCAACTACTACATTATGTCGTAGATAGCCGCCCGGCAACACAAGTCAGTGTCGTCACATCGGGGATCGTCGTGGCCTGGTGGCCGCCCCTGGCATGCGTCGGGTCAAGGACGAGTCTGCTTGCTCTGGGGGCGTGTGGTCCCCAAGCGATCAGAGCGTCCCTTCAGTCGCGCTGGCTGCGTCGTCCGGGTGGCCTGTCCGTAACGGACGCCCCGGGTCACGCGAGTCGCGATTTCGGCAGTTGTCGAATGCCGAGAACGTCAGGTGGGGCAGAGCGCGGTGATGAGGCGCGACAGGTGGTGTATCTGAAATGCCGCCATGGCCCCTGTCAGCGCGATCGCTCCCCAAAGCGCACCCTGAACGCCGGAACGCGGGGATGTGGGCGGTGGCGCAAGAAGTGCGGCCACCCGGGCAGGTACGCCGAGCCCCGCGAAGCTCAAGGCCCCTGCGGGGCTGAGACTGCGCAACGCGACCTTGCCGAGGGTACGTGCAACGAGTCGACGATCACCGCACTGCGCGACAGCTGACTCGTCAGCCCACCGCTCGAGTGAGAACTTCAACCTGCTCGACAGAGCACGTAGGGGTGGCAGAACTGCTACCGCCAGCTGCGCCGTGAGCAGGTAACGGTCATGACGGTGGTCGGCGTGTGCCCGCTCATGTGCGAGCACTACTGCCTGCTCAGCGTCATCCAACATGTCGACCAGAGCACTGGACACGATCACTTGCCCTCCTCGGCCGGGCAGTGTGAACGCAAACGGTTGTGCGTGATCGGCGATCTCGACGCGGCCGGGGTCGTCGTGTCGGAGTCTGCGGAACGAACGAAGCACTGTCCGGACTCTCACGAAGCCCGCAACGGAAAGCAGGAGTGCCGGGGTTCCCATCCAGAGCGGAATCGAGTCATGAACGCCAAAGGCGTCGGCGCACCAGTCCAAACTGCCCCCGAGCAGGGGGAGGTGGGCAACGAAGCCGATGGACAGTATCCACAATGTCGGCGCCGCAGCGGCGGCCACGACCGCCAGGGCGACGGTCATCGCTCGGGCGGCCACGGCGGGCGGCAGCCGGCGATGCATCGCCGACACGAATATGGCAAGCGTCGTCGCGACGGCCAGTGGTGACAACAACGAGGCGGACATCAGAGATCGTCGTCGCCGAGCATCGCGCGGAGCGCAGTCATGTCCTTCTTCGAAAGACTCCCGATGAACCCTGCGAGCACCTGGCCTTTGTCAGAGGCCGACGAGAGCACCTCACCGATCCGGCGCACCGCCAACTGTGACTCGTCAATGGACGCGGAGTATGCGTAGCCGCGTCCCGACCCTGATCGGGTCACAAGGCCCTTTGCCTGCAGTCTGCCGAGCACCGTGGCAACACTCGTATACGCGAGTGCTGTGTGGAGCTGATCCTTGATCTCGCCTGGTTGGAGCGGCTTATCGGCCGACCACAGCACGGTCATGATGTCGTGTTCCAGTGCGCCATCGGGCCGCTTCTTCATCTCGTACCTCCGGCCGTGAGTATAACGTCTCTCGACACGTCGACTTCTACACGGTGTAGTCAGCAACCGACAAGCCGTCGGTCGTTCGTCGTGCTGGGCGTGGGTAGTCGGGGGTCAGCCGGGTCGGCCGATGCCGACCACCTTGCCCCAGTTGACGTTGGAGATCTTGACGACGTCGCCGGTCTGTGGCGCGTGGATGAGCTGTCCGTTGCCGATGTAGATGCCGACATGCCCGATGGGCGAGTAGTAGAAGATGAGGTCGCCCGGCTGCACCTCTGCCTTGGAGACGTGCGGCACGCCGGCGAACTGTGCACGGCTCTGGTGCGGCAGCGACACGCCCGCCCGCCCCCATGCGTACTTGGTGAGGCCGGAACAGTCGAAGTTGACGCCGGGCGACGAGGTGGCGAATTTGTAGGGCACACCGAGCTGACTGTAGGCGGCCGCCACGGCGGTGCCGGCTTTGCCGGAGACAGGCGGCGCGGCGGGCGCCGGGCTTGGCGCGGGCGCGGGGCTTGGCGCGGGCGCGGGGCTTGGCGCGGGAGTCGGTGGAGCGGAACCGCCCCCCGTGTTGCCGCCGCCGCCTCGCGGTGTGGTAACCGTGCCGCCGCCAACGGTGCCGTTGCCAGCCGGATTACTCGAAGGTGCGGAAGCGGCCTCTGCCGCAGCAGCTTCCGCGGCTGCAGCTGCCGCCGCAGCGCGTGCCTCTTCCTCGGCTTGCAACCGAGCGTCGCCGAGCTCAGCGCGCGCCTCGGCTTCTTTGACCACGTACGCCGCTTCGAGTGACTCGAACTCGATGCGCTGCTGCTCGAGTGACGAAACGAGGTCGGTTGCTTCCTGTTGCTTCTGGTCGAGGGAGGCTCGCTCGTCGGCGAGCTCGTCGACCAGGTATTGCAGCCGGTCGATGTCGCCTTCGCCGGTGTCGATGGCCACCAGGCCCAGCGCCGCGCGCTGTTCGGCCTGGCTGTAGGTGTCGGCGTCGGAGAAGATGGGGCTGAGGCTGAGCGTGTCGCCAGAGGTGAACCGGTCGACCGCGATCTGCTGGAGCGCGGACTCGACGCCACCCAGTTCGAGCGACAGCTCGTCGACGCGGGCTTGCGACGCCTGGATCTCGACGGCGAGTTCCTCCTGGCGAGTCACGGCAGCGCCGAAGGCCTCGTGAAGGTCCTCGAGCTGACTGTGAAGGTTGTCGAGGTCTTCGAGCACCTGCTCGACCTTGCGCTCCGCCTCGTCGACTCCGCCGGCCTGCACCGTGAGCGGTGCGGCGAGGAAGCTGACCACCAGCGTGGACGCAGCGAGCACTGTACGAATCGATGGGCGGAATGACATGACGAGCGACAGGCTAGCAATGTTACGAATGCATTGCGAACCAGGCCGACGAATGACACATCGTGGCGATCCCGACAACCTCCGACCCCATCCGACCATGTGGGAAGCCGACTGCGGATGCTGAACGGTCACCCTTCGGTCACCCTCGATGTGACCTCTCGGCCGCTCGCGCGCCACGCGTTCATGCCACCGTCGAGTTCGAGGATGTTCGTGTAACCGAGTCCAGCGAGAGTAACCACGGCCTCGGCGGACATCGAGCCCGACCTGCAGTACACCACAAGTGGGGTGGCTGGGTCGGAGGGAAGCGATGCAGGATCGATCTTGTCGTACTGTAAGAACAGGTCTGTGCCTTCGATCTCACCCTCGTACGGCACGTGAACGTTGATCACGACTGCGTCGGGGTCGGCGAGCGCTGCTTCGAATGTGACCGGGTCGACCAGTCGGTGTGGAGCGCTACCGGACGACATGTCCATGCCGTCCATCGTCGAGGTGGAGCTACTGTGGTCCATGCCGGGCATCCCGAGCGCGAAGTAGAGCACCACGCTCACCCCGAGCGTGATGAACCCGACCATGATCACCTTGTCCGATCGAGGGCCTGGCCCCATCGGTTGGTTGACGCCACCGGCGTTGCTTCGACGTGTGAGTGGTGACATGTGTTGGTCTCCTCGGTGAGTTGCGCTCTGTGCGGGGATGGCGGAAGCGATGGGACTGGCCGGCGATCGAATTGCCTTCGTGCTACTACTACATTATGTCGTAATTGTTGGACGGTCCACGTCAGATCGGCGGCCAACCGGTACGGGCCAGCCATCCTTGGAGTCCGGTGAACAACGTTGCCCACACTCCGGAGACGTAACCGATGCCAACGATCACCATGGTGAGGCCGCCGATGCGTTGCAGCAGTCGGGACCGGCGCATCATCCACTTTCGCGGGCGTTCCGACTTGTCGAACCAGACGGCGAGAGCGATGAATGGCACGCCGAGCCCGATCGAGTAGAGAAGAAGGAGGAGCATGCCTTCAGTCAACGATGCGTCGGCTGCCGCTTTGGTGAGGATCGTTGCCAGGATCGGTCCGATGCATGGCGTCCAGCCGAGAGCAAACACTGCGCCGAGAGCCGCGGCTCGGCGTGGACCCCGCCCGACGCTGTGCAGCGCAACCGGTCGACGTTCGCTCGCCAGTGCTGACGATTGGAGTACGCCGAGGCTGTGCAACCCGAAGACGATCAAGACCACACCGGCAACTCGCAAAGCTGTGTCGAGTTGGTCGTACAGCAGCCCCCCGAGCGCCGATGCGGTCGCCCCCAAGATGGTGAACACGATCGTGAACCCGGCGACGAAACCGAACGCTCCGAGGATTCTCGCTCGCGGTCGGAGTCCAGCGTCGCCGCCGGTGGCAGAGACCGCGGCAATGTAGCCGGGTAACACCGGCAGGACGCATGGGCTGCTCGCCGAGACGACACCAGCGGCGATCGCGGCGAATGGGAGCACTACACCGTTCACGCATCACCCGAGAACACGGGCCGCAGTCTTCGTGACCGGATGGCGACGAGTGCGATCACTGCGATGATGCCAACAGCAATCGAAGTCCTGTGCTGCCGGGTCAATCCGTTGCCGATATGGGGAAGCCAGATTGAGGCGACCGAGCGAACAACGGCGATGCTGAACAGGGCTGTCACGATGACCTCTATGTCGGGCATGCCGCGTCGATGCCACCGACGTCCGACCATCGCTGCTGCGCCCGCAGATGCGGCGACCACGAGACCGATCGGGAACATCCGCTCGACCAGGCCGTCGGGCCGCAGTCCGACGGTGGACAATGGACCGGGACAGCCGTCGCGGAGCACGCAGGTGGCTTCGTAGCAGGCCCACGCGACCAGCGCCGGCGCAGTGATCGCGGCGACGCGGCGCAGTGGGGCAATCCCGTCGCGGCGTGCGCCGAAGGCGAGCCACGCGAGGCCAGCGGCGACGCCGGGCCAGAATTCGACACCGCTGCGGATGATCATCAGGTCACTGAGGCTGGTGAGTGAACCAGGGTCGTCGAGCGCGACAGCTGTGAGCCGCCCGACAGCGAGCCCGAAGAACAGCGCTCCGATGGAGACGTCGATGACTCCCGACGCTGCGGCCGACGAAGGCCAAGGACGCACGAACACCGATGGGACGATCAGCACGATCACGATCGTCGCCAGCAGGCCGACGTCGATCACGCTCGGAGATCTTCGAGAACGGCGGCCAGACGCTGCTCGGTGAGACCTCCGACAATGGTGGTGCGGAGCGTGCCATCCGCACCGAAGACATAGGTGGTTGGGAAGCCGCGCAATCCGAGCCGAGCACGGATTTCACCGGAGCTGTCGAACACGTTGGGATAACTGACATCGAACTCGTCCATGAACGACAGCGAGTTCTCGGCGACATCCTTGGAGGCCACGCCGAGAATGACGACTTCGCTGTTGTGTGCCAGCCAGGTTCGCTCGAGCAGCGGCGTCTCGGTCCGGCATGGTGCGCACCAAGACGCCCAGATGTTGACGATGACCGGGGTGCCGCGGAGCCCGACCAACACACCCTCGAACTCGTCGGCCGACAACTCCGTCAGTCTGCCGGCCTCCGGCACCGTGACTGGCGCACCGGTCGCCCAGAACGAACTGTCGCCCGACGGACGTGTCACGGCGTACCCGGCGACGACCACTATCGCCACCAGAGCAAAGACTTTGGTACGTCGACGGCTGCCTGGCGCGAGATCCTCGGTGGTTTCCACCGAAAGGATGCTACTACTACAACGTGTAGGAAATACCGACCGGCATGGGCAAAGAGCGGTGAACAATCGTGCTAGTTCATGGGGCTGGAGCCCGTTGGGACGAACAGATCAGGGTTTGCGATGAAAGTGTCGTGACAACGGGTGGAGCAAAAGAAGTGGACAGTGTCGCTGTGCACCGCGTGCATTGGGGCGCTTGCGATGTCGACATCCATTCCGCACACCGGATCGGTGGCCGACTTCGCGGTGGAGAGGCTGTGCTCGTGCGCGCCGGTCTCCACAACGGGTTCGGTGGCCGACGGCACCCGGGCGGCTTCGATGGGCCGTGGGTGCCAGCGGCGGAGCCGGCTGGCGTTGGTGACGACCGAGAGACTCGATAGTGCCATGGCTGCGGCGGCGAACATCGGGCTCAGTTGGGTTCCGGTGAAGGGGTAGAGCACGCCGACGGCGATGGGGATGCCGAGGCCGTTGTACACGAACGCGAGGAACAGGTTCTGGCGGATGTTGCGCATGGTGGACCGGCTCAGGGTGATGGCGGTGACCACGCCGTTGAGGGCGCCGGAGATGAGCGTGATGTCGGAGGACTCGATGGCCACGTCGGTGCCGGTCCCGATGGCGAAGCCGACGTCGGCCTGGGCGAGGGCCGGCGCGTCGTTGATGCCATCGCCGACCATGGCGACGATGCGGCCTTCGTCTTGGAGGCGTCGGACCTCGAGGGCTTTGTGTTCGGGGAGCACTTCGGCGAGCACGCGTTCGATGCCGACTTGGCGAGCGATGGCGGTGGCGGTGCGGGCGTTGTCGCCGGTGATCATCGCGACATGGATCCCGAGTCGACGGAGCGCGGCGATGGCGGCAGCGGAGTCCTCTTTGACGGTGTCGGCAACGGCGATCACCCCGCCGGGCTGCCCGTCGATCGCGACGAGCATCGGTGTGCGGCCTGCTTCGGCGAGTCGGTCGACCTCGGCGTTCAGGTTGGTCGTGTCGATCGAGGCGTCGTCGAGGAGTCGCCGGTTGCCGATGAGGATCTCGTGGCCGTCGACGAGCGCACGGATGCCTTTGCCAGTGATCGACTCGAAGTCGGTCGTCGCCGACATTTCGAGCTTGCGGTCGCGGGCGCCGGTGACGATCGCCTGCGCGAGCGGATGCTCGGAGGATTGTTCGGCCGAGGCGACGAGACGCAGCATCGCGTCGGCGTCGATACCATCGGCGACGATGACGTCGGTGAGCGCCGGTTCGCCGCGGGTGATGGTGCCGGTCTTGTCCAACACGATGGTGTCGATCTTGTGGGCGGTTTCGAGCGATTCGGCGGAGCGGATGAGGATGCCGTGTTCTGCACCCTTGCCGGTGGAGACCATGATCGACAACGGTGTCGCCAACCCGAGCGCACACGGGCAGGCGATGATCAACACCGCGACCGCGGCGACGAGAGCGAGGGTGAACGCGGGTTCGGGTCCGACGACGAACCAGGTGACGAACGTGGCGATCGCGATGAACATCACCGCCGGGACGAAGTACGAGGAGACGAGGTCGGCGAGGCGCTGGATGGGGGCTTTGGAGCCTTGGGCTTGCTCGACGAGTCGGATGATCTGGGCGAGCATCGTGTCGGCACCAACGTTGGTCGCCTCGAATCGGAACGCGCCGGTCTGGTTGATGGTTGCGCCGATGACGATGTCGCCGGTTGACTTGGTGACCGGGATCGATTCACCGGTGACCATCGACTCGTCGAGGGTGGAGCGGCCCTCGACGATGATCCCGTCGACGGGCACCTTCTCGCCGGGGCGAACGAGCACCACGTCACCGGGGGTGACGTCTTCGACGGGGATCTCGACCTCGACGCCGTCTCGAATGACGGTGGCGGTGCGGGCTTGGAGGCCGATCAGCTTGCGAATCGCTTCGCCGGTGCCGGCCTTGGCGCGGACCTCGAGCAGACGACCGAGCAGGATCAAGGTGATGATGACGCCGACCGCTTCGAAGTACACCTCGCGCACATCGGCGGGCACCAGCGACGGGGCGACGGTGACGAGCACGCTGTAGCCGTACGCGGCGATGGTTCCAATCGTGATCAGGCTGTTCATGTCTGCGCTGCGGTGTTTCATCGTCAGCCAGCCGGTGCGGTGGATCGGCCATCCGGTGTAGAACATCACCGGTGAGATCAAGGCGAACTGCAACCATCGGTTCAGCAGGAACTCGGGCACCCAGGTCGCGCCGAAGATGTCGGCGGCCATCACTGCGAACACGACCGGTGCCGCCAGCACGGCACCGATCAGCACCCGCCTCGACAGGTCGGCGATCTCCGCTCGACGTTCCGCCGCCTCCTGGTCCTCGGTCGATGCCGAACCAGGCGCGGCGCGAGGGACCATCCGATACCCGGAGTCGGCGACGGCCACCTGCAACACCTCTGGGGTGACCCGGGTGGGGTCGTACTCGACGGTGACACGCTCGGTCCCGAAGCTCACGTCCGCTCGATCAACGCCGGGAATCGCGTCGCCACCCGCTGGCTCCACGACCAGCGTCCCATGGATCATGTTCATGCCACACGCGAAGCCGAACTCGCCGACCTTGTCGGGTGTGAACTCAAGCGTCGCGGTTCCGAACGCCGGGATGCTCTTCGAAGCGCCGAAGTCGGCAAAGACGACCCGCGACGTGCAGTCACCGGACTCCTGTCGATCGAACGTCAGCAGCAGCGGGACACCCTGCTGCACGCGGATCACACTGGGCGAGTAGCCGCCCTTCACGGTGATCGTCACCTCCTGAATGCCACCGACAACGCTCGCGCTGCCGGCGCGCTTCGGGCCGAAGAAGAACCACCACAAGAACCCGGTCAACGCCACGCCTGCTGCAATCACGATCACGTCGGCACTCATGATGTTCCTCCATCCGATCTCGAACAACGCCTCGGCTCTGCTTCGAACGTACGCCCCACATCCGTGGGTTCCTAGGGTCGTAGGTCCCTACCCCTAGGGGGTATATCCGAGCGACACTGACCATGTGCCATCCGACGTGAAGGAGGACTGCACATGAGCGACGAGCCTGTGGGTGTCGAAGATCGAACGGTCGAGATGAGAACGCAGCCCGATGCGGTCGCGTCAGCGGCTACGGCTCTGCTGTCGGCTACAGACGTGTGGAAGGCCTATCACCGGGGTTGGTGGCCGCGCCGGCGGACCGTGCCGGTCTTGAAGGGCGCGAGCCTTGCGATCGGGCCCGGTGAGGTGGTGGGACTCGTCGGCGAGAACGGATCCGGAAAGTCCACGTTGATGAAGGTGCTGGTCGGCGACCTGGCCGCCGACGCTGGAACGATCGAGCGAACCGAGAGCTTCGGGTATTGCCCCCAGGTTCCAGTGCTGTACGAGCGGCTCAGTTGCGACGAGCACCTCGATCTGTTCGGTACGG
>CAZWCU010000081.1:0-16530 GCA_964632715.1 uncultured Bifidobacterium sp.
GCCGTGCCGCTCTTCAACATGATGATGAGCGAGGTCCCACCGGGCGGGGCGGGAACAGCATCTCCAGCTACGTGGCCCCGCAGAACGCAGGCAACCGCTGCGTCAGGATCGACCTCGGCCAGGCCGCGGGCCGCGACCTGCTGATGCGCCTCGCCGTCCAGTGCGACGTCGTCGTCGAGAACTTCCGCCCCGGCGTGATGGATCGCCTCGGTCTCGGAGCCGACGTGCTGCGCGCACGCAACCCGCGCCTCGTCGTCGCCAGCGCCAGCGGCTACGGCCAGACCGGGCCGTGGGTGCACCGCCGTGCGTACGCGCCGGTGGTCGGCGCCGAGTCGGGCTTCACCAAGAGCCAGGGCGACGCTCGCGGCGAGCAGTACGCGAACGACCCGCACAGCCACGCCGACGTGTACACCGCGCTCGAACTGGCCGCCGCCATCCTCGCCGCACTCTTCCAGCGCGAGCGCACCGGCCGCGGCGACCGCATCGACGTGTCGATGGCGCAGACGATGCTCTACGTCAACGAGCACGCGCACGACGGCCTGTGGGACGACCCCGTGCCCGACGGCGTCATCCGCAGCTTCCGCCCGATGGACTACCCGGTGCTCACCGCGGCCAACGGCGAGTCGGTGGTCATCAGCGGGCACCCGGCGGAGAACAAGACCTTCGACTTCTACATGGAGTCCATCGGCCGCCCGGAGCTGTGCGACGACCCACGGTTCGCCACCACCGGCACGCGGCTGGCGCACATCGACGACATCCACCAGATCCTGCACGAGTGGGCGGCCACGATGCCGAGCGCCGATGCCATCGAGGAGGCGGCCGCGCGCAACAAGCTCGCCGTCGGGCGGCTGCGTTCGGTGCACGACGTGTGCGACACCGACTGGGCTCGCGAGCGCGAGGTCGTGGTGAACCTCCCCGACCGCGGCGAGGGCACGATGCGCGTGCCGAACGCGCCGTGGCGCTTCGAAGGCAGCGACGTGCGCGTCAGCGGCGAGCCGCGCTACCGCGGCGAGGACAACCGGTTGGTGCTGAGCGAGGTGCTCGGCCTCGCCGAGCCCGAGCTCGACGCGCTCGAAGCGTCGGGTGTGCTCACCAGTCGCCTGCCCAAGCGCTGAGGCACGATGGCGCTGCGCTTCCCCGTCGAGCCGATGAAGGCATCGTTGGGCTCGCTGCCGCCGTCGTCGCACGACCACGAGTGGGCGTACGAGATCAAGTGGGACGGCTACCGCACATTGGCGTTCGTCGACGACGGCGCGCTGCGGTTGCAGAGCAGCACCGGCATCGACGTCACCGCGAAGTATCCCGAGATGGCCGGCTTGGCCGGCGCAGTGAACGCACCGTCGGCCATCATCGACGGTGAACTGGTGGTGCTCGATCCGCAGGGCCGGCCGAGCTTCGAGGCGCTGCAACGGCACACCACGCAGGCCGCGTTCTACGCGTTCGACGTGCTGCAGGTCGCCGGCACCGACACGGTGTCGCTGCCGTACGAGCAGCGGCGTGCACTGCTCGAGCAATTGATCGAACCCGGTGCCAACTGGTTGGTGCCCGCGTACCGCGTCGGCGACGGCCAGGAGCTGCTCGACGCCACGGCCGCGCAGGGGCTGGAGGGTGTGATGGCCAAGCGCCTCGGCTCGCCGTACCAGCCCGGCAAGCGCACACCCAACTGGCGCAAGGTGAAGAACCGGCTGCGGGTGGAGGTGGTGGTGGGAGGCTTCAATCCGGGCACCGGCACGCGGGCCAACACGTTCGGCGCGCTGCTGGTGGGGTTGCCGCAGCCCGACGGCCGGCTGAAGTTCGCCGGCGGCGTGGGCACCGGTTTCACGCAGGCGCGGCTGGAGTCGTTGCACGCGGCGCTGCGCGCACGCACGACCACCACCTGCCCGTTCGACCCGTACCCGCCACGCGCGGAGGTGCGCAACGCCACCTGGGTACGACCGGAGCTGACCGCGGTGGTGGAGATCGCCGAGCTCACCAACGACGGTCACGTGCGCCACGCCAGCTTCATCGACCTCCTCCCCTGACCCAGCCGAACCGAGGCTTCCCTCCACGCGAGCCGCTTCCGAGGCTTTCCGCGTTGGTCTCCTGGACGTGAGCCTCGGAAGGGTCGCAGTTGGAGGAAAGCCTCGGATGGGGAGTGTGGGGCGGGTCTGGCAAGCTGGCGCTCGATGATCTCCCGTGACGATGCTCTGGCCCTCGACGCCGCCGACCCGTTGGCGCCGTTCCGCGAGCGGTTCCACATTCCCGACCCGTCGGTGATCTACCTCGACGGCAACTCGCTCGGGATGCCACCGAAGCGCACGCTCGAGCGGCTCACCGAGGTGTACCGCGACGACTGGGCGACGGGTCTCATCCGCAGCTGGGAGCACTGGGTCGACATGCCGCAGCGGGTGGGCGACGTGCTCGCGCCCCTCATCGGTGCTGGGCCGGGCGAAGTGGTGCTGCACGACAACACCACGCTCAACGTGTACCAAGCCGTGCATGCAGCCATCGGCCTACGACCCGACCGCCGGGTCATCGCCATCAGCGCCGACGACTTCCCCACCGATCGCTACGTGGTCGACGGCATCGCCGCGGCCACCGGCCACACCGTGCGCCACGGCTTCGAGCAGCTCGACGACGTGGCCGTGGTGGTGCGCTCGGTCATCGACTACCGCACGGCGGAGCTGGTCGATGTGGCCGCCGAGACCGCACGTGCGCACGCGGCCGGCGCGATGGTGGTGTGGGACCTGTCGCACGCGGCGGGCGCCATCGACATCGACCTGCGCGCGTGCGGCGCACAGCTGGCCATCGGCTGCTCGTACAAGTTCCTCAACGGCGGGCCCGGCGCGCCGGCGTGGACCTTCGTGGCGAAGGAGCTGCAGAGCACGGTTCGGCAACCGATCTGGGGGTGGTTCGCCACCGAGGACCAGTTCGCGATGGGGCCGACGTTCCAGCCGCGCGCCGACATCGCGCGCATGCTGCTCGGCACGCCGAGCATCCTCGCGTTGGCCGCCGCGGAGGTGGGCATCGCGCTCTCCGCGGAGGCCGGCATGGCCGCCATCCACGCGAAGGGCACTGCACTCACGGCGCTGGCCATCGACCTGTGCGATCAGCAGGGCTTGGCCACGCCCACACCGCGCGACCCGGCCCGACGCGGGAACCATGTGGCGGTGCAGCATCCCGACGCGAAGGCGTTGGTGAAGGAGCTGACGGCGCGCAACGTGATCTTCGACTTCCGCGAGCCGAACATCATCCGCGCCGGCTGCTCGCCGCTCACCACTCGCTTCGTCGACGTGTTCGACGGGATGGCCGCGATCGCCGAGTCGGCTGCCGCCCGACCCTGATCGGCGACGCCCGAACCGCTGTCGACACCGTCGGGGCTTCTATGCTCGGCCGCGGGGGTGTTGCTCGTGAGTGATCAGCATGCGGATGGCGGGACCGTCGACGAGAGCATCGTCGACGCGGTGATCGTGGGAGCCGGCTTCGCGGGCATGTACATGCTGCATGCGCTGCGCGAGCAGGGCTTCACCGCGACGGTGTTCGAGGTGGCCGACGACGTCGGTGGCACGTGGTACTGGAACCGCTATCCGGGCGCACGATGTGACGTGGAGAGCCTGGAGTACAGCTACTCGTTCAGCCCCGAGCTCGAACAGGAGTGGCAGTGGACCGAGCGCTACGCCGCCCAGCCCGAGATCCTGCGCTACGCACAACACGTGGCCGACCGCTTCGACCTGCGCCGCGACATCCGGTTCGAGACCAGAGTGCAGTCGGCCGACTTCGACGACGACACCACCACCTGGACCGTCGTCACCCGCACCCTCGACGGCACCACCAGCACGACTCGCGCGCAGTTCCTCATCATGGCAGTCGGTTGCCTGAGCAGCACCAACATCCCCGACTTCCCCGGGCTCGACACGTTCGCCGGCGAGAGCTACCACACCGGTACCTGGCCGCACGAAGGTGTCGACTTCACCGGCAAGCGAGTCGCGGTCATCGGCACCGGCTCGTCGGCCGTGCAATCGATCCCGCTCATCGCCCAGCAGGCCGAGCACCTCACCGTCTTCCAACGCACGCCCGCCTACACCGTGCCCGCGCACAACCGGCCGCTCACCGAGGAGGAGGTCGCGGAGGTGAAGGCCGACTACCGCGGCCTGCGCGAGGCCAACCGGCAGATGAGCGGCGGCTTCGGCGCACGGTTGCCGCGCGGCGAGGTCGGCGCGCTGGAAGTGGCGGACGAGGAACGCGAGGCCGTGTACCAGCG
Organism: uncultured Bifidobacterium sp.; assembly: GCA_964632715.1. Classification (GTDB taxonomy): domain Bacteria; phylum Actinomycetota; class Acidimicrobiia; order Acidimicrobiales; family Ilumatobacteraceae; genus UBA668. The sequence goes on from CAZWCU010000081.1 coordinate 4,241, forward strand.
CCGATGGGAGGCCGGAGGCCTGCCGTTCCTCGGTGGCTTCAACGACCTGCTGCTCGACGAGGAGAGCAACGCGTCGGCCGCGTGGTTCGTGCGCCGCAAGATCGCCGAGGCGGTGCACGACCCGGCTACCGCCGCGCTGCTCACGCCCACGCACGTCATCGGCTGCAAGCGCCTCTGCGTCGACACCGGGTACTACGAGACGTTCAACCGGCCCAACGTCACGCTGGTCGACGTGAGCCAGGAGCCGATCGAAGAGATCACCCCCGAGGGCGTGCGCGTCGGCGGTGTCGACCACGCGGTCGACGCCATCGTGTTCGCCACCGGGTTCGACGCGATGACCGGCAGCCTGCTGAAGATCAACGCCCGCGGCCCGCACATGTCGTTGCAGGAGGCATGGGCCGCTGGTCCGCGCACGTTCCTCGGCCTCGCCGTGCACGGCCTGCCCAACATGTTCACCATCAGCGGCCCGGGCAGCCCGTCGGTGCTCACCAACATGATCACCTCCATCGAGCAGCACGTGGAGTGGATCCGCGACTGCCTGATCACGCTGCGGGCGCACGGGCTGCGCCGCATCGAGGCCACCGAGCTCGCGCAGGACGCATGGGTCGACTACGTCAATTCGGTCGCGGGCATGACCCTGTTCCCGAGCTGCAACTCGTGGTACCTCGGCGCCAACGTGCCCGGCAAGACGCGAGTGTTCATGCCGCTGCCCGGCTTCCCGCCGTACGCCGAACAGTGCGAGGCGGTCGCGGCGGGCGGTTACGAAGGCTTCGAGCTCACCTGATCGTTCTCGCCCAGGACCGATCGCTCACGCGTGCAGGTAGCGGCACTCGAGCGTCGACGGTTCGGAGAGGTGCATGCGACCATCGCGGCGACCGATGATGCCTTCACGCTCCCATGCCCGCAGGATCTGGTTCAGCGACTGACGGCTGGCGCCGAGCAGGCCGGCCAGCTCTCCCTGCGTGACGCGGCGCAGCAGTGCCGGATCGTCGAGCAGCAGCCGGGCGACGATGCTCTCCAATCGGTGCGATCGTTCGATGACCAGCCGCCGCGTGTTGTCGCGCACCAACGCGACCAGCCCGCGCAACACGCCGCGCGCGACCGTGCCGTCGTCGGGCAACTCTGCGGCGAACAGGTCGACAGGGATGCGGAACGCGGTGACGGCGCGCAGCGCGATCGCGCTGGCCGATCGCGTGCCGCCGTCGAGCACCGCGAGCTCGCCGACCAGCTCGCCGGCGCCGGCGATGCGCACGGTCGTCTCGCTGCCGTCGAGCTCGGTCACGAACAGCCGCACCAGTCCGGTGCGCACGAGGTACACACCCCCGGGGTCCTCGCCCTCCAGGAACAGCACGCGACCGCGACGGAACGACACCTCGGTCGCGCCAGCGGCAAGACGCGCGCGCGACGACGCAGCGACCGAGTGGAAGTACGGGCTGCGCGCGGCGAACGTCGAGAACTCACCAGCGGCCAACGGCCAACGCCTCCGGCTCTTGTTCCGTGCGATCCGCGTCGAGTGGCGCCGTGTCGCACTCGGCGGTACCGGCTGTGGCACGGTCGATGATGTCGCGCAGGCCGGCCCGCACCATCACCTCCAGCTCGCTCAACGACACCGAGTTGCTGGAGGCGGCGGCGCGGCGAGCGAGGTCGACGCAGTCCATCATCGACAGGTACGGCGCCACCGGCGACACGGCCAACGTGGCGAACGCCGACCCGGCCGACGGGTGGTCGACGCGGTCGAGCAGCGCTGCCGCGTAGAACAGCGGGATCAGGTCGACGAACGACCGTCGGCTGGGCTTGGCGTCGATCTGCTCGAGCAGACCTTCCGCGGCGACCACCGGATCGAGCCGGGTGAGCAGGCGCGATGCGCTGCCGGGCAACGTGAGTCGAGTCAGCGCCGGCACATGACTGATGTCGGCGGACGCACGCCGCACCAGCTCCAGCGAACGATCCGGGTGCGTGGCAGCCAGTCCCCACGCAGCACCCAGGCGGCAGATGACCCGTTGGATCGCGACCTCCGACCGATCGGCCACCTCCAGCGAGCGCTCGAGCAGGCCGTGCGGATCGTCGACGGCGTCGGTGAGGCTGAAGTGGTCGATGGCCGCGATGCCGAGCAGCATGTCTCGTGAGCTCTGTGCCAGCCGCGGGTCGAGCGACGCCTCGACGCACACCTGCACCGAGCGCACGAAGTCGCCGCACCACGCCAGCGCCATCCACCGCATCAGCGCGCCGATGCCCGTCGGTTCGAGGTCGTCGAGCGCTTGCACCTCCTCCGCCCACGCCTGTGTCTGTTCGTGCGTGGTGGCCCCGGCCGCGGAGACGATGACGGCGGCGAGCACCGAGCGGCGCGCGCGCAGCTCCTCGGTGAACTCGAGCAGCGGCCGCACGAAGTCGGCAAGGTCGTGACGGCCGAGCAGGAAGTACGACACCGGTGGTCCGGTGAGCCGGCCCGCCAGCGACTCGGACCGCAGGCCGGCGGCCAGCATCACCGCGTCGCGCCAGTTGTCGGCCTCGCGTTCGAGGCGGATCGAGTGACGCTCGACCTCGGCGCTGCACGGCAGCTTGACGGGCAGGTCGGTGAGCGTGGCCACCCACTCCGCATGCGCGGTGGCCGCCGCGAGGCGATCGCCGGCCTCCTCCACCCGCTCCAACGCGAACGCTCGCATCGTCTCCAGGATGCGGTAGCGCACACCGGTGGGCAGCTGCTCGGACGACACCATGCTGCGGTGCACGAGCGATGCCAGCGTCTCCGTGGCCGCAGCGTCGTCGAGCCCGAGCGCGGCCGCGCTGAACTGCACCGCGTCGAACTCGAAGCCGTTCGAGTACACGGCCAGCCACTGGAACAGCCGCTGTTCGTCGTGCGTCAGCAGCCGGTACGACCAGTCGATGGTGGCACGCATGGTGCTGTGCCGGTCGAGCGCGCGGCGGCGACCGCCGCTGAGCACGTGGAAGCGATCGTCGAGCGCATCGACGATGGCGGAGACACCCAACGTGGCGGCGCGTGCTGCCGCCAGCTCGATGGCAAGGGGGATCCCGTCGAGCCGGCGGCAGATCACCTCCACGAGCGCATGGTCGAGGACGGCCGGCTCGCACCCGGCAGCCTCCGCGCGCTGGCAGAACAGTTCCACCGCAGTGGTGGCGGTGTCGAGCGACCGCACCGCGACCACGTGCTCGCCACCGATGTCGAGCGCTTCCCGGCTGGTCGCGATGACCGAGAGTCGCGGGCAGGCAGCGGTCAGCGAGTCGATCATCGAGGCCGCGGAGTCGACCACGTGCTCGCAGTTGTCGACCACCAGCAACGTCGTCTCACCGGCGAGGATCGCGCACGTCGCGGCGAGTGGATCGGTGACGGCGCTGACACCGAGTGCGAGCGCGAGCGCATCGACCACGTCGTCGGGATCGGCAACGTTGGCCAGCTCGACGAACCAGACCTGCGAGAAGTTCGACAGCAGGTCGGCGGCGCACTGCACGGCGAGGCGCGTCTTGCCGACGCCGCCCACACCGGTGAGCGTGACGATGCGGTGCCGGCGGACGAGCGAGATGACGCGTTCCACGTCGTGCTCGCGGCCGATGAGCGACGATCGCTGGAGCGGGAGGTTGTTGGAGTACGTGTCGAGGCCCCGCACCGGCGCGAACACGCTGGGCAGTTCGGGGTGCACCACCTGCCACACGCGTTCGGGCTCGATGAGATCGCGCAGGCGGTGCGACCCGAGGTCGACCAGCGGCACGGGGCGGGTGGCGTGCCGCACGAGCGTCGCCGTCACGTCCGACATCAGGATCTGCCCGCCGTGACCGGCAGCCATGATGCGCGCCGTGCGGTTCACCGGTCGGCCGCGGTAGTCGTCGTCGATGCGGCTGGCCTCGCCGGTGTGGATGCCCATCCGCACGTCGAGTCCGATGCCGCGCATCTGCAGTTGCGCCGCAATGGCGGCGTGCACCGCCGACTCGGCCGAGGTGAACGCGGCGGCGATGCCGTCGCCCATGGTGGCGAACACGTCGCCGCCCATCTCCTCCACAGCGCTGCGCAGCACGGCGAAGTGCCGCTCGACGAGGCGGCTCATGCCGGGCGACTCCTCCCACTGGCGGGTGGAGCCCTCGATGTCGGTGAGGAGGAACGTCATCGTGGTGTTCACTGCTCTGCGGTTCATGCGGTTCCGTTCGTGTCGTTCGGGCCGGAGGGGCTCGTCCGCCGAATGGCGTGTGCCGCCAGTTCCGCCCGGTTGCTGATGCTCAGCTTCAAGTACACGTGCACCAGGTGCGTCTTGACCGTGGCCCGCGACATGAACAGCCGCTCCGCGATCTGCGGGTTGGTGAGTCCCGCGGCCACCTGCTCGACCACCAGCAGTTCGGTGGGGGTCAGGCTGTCCCAACCGACCGTGGGACGCAGCCGCTCGCCGCGCATGCGCTGCACCACCTCGACCGCCTCCGGGAGCGACATCGCGGCGCCGTCGTCCCAGCCGTCGTCGGCACGCACCAGCGACCGCGCCGCGGCGACCGTGGCGGCACGGCGTGGGAACAGGAACCGGTACGACATCGCCGTTCGCGCGGCTTCACACGCGGCCAGCACGCGCGCCGAGTCGCGCGTGCGACCGACGTCGGCGAGCAGCGCGCCGAGGGCTTCCAGCGCGTCGACCACCACCGGCCAGAGCCCGGCCTCCGCCGCCACCGACAGCGCCCGGTGGGCATGATCGAGCGCGGCGCTCACGTCGGTGGAGCGGTCGCACTCGGCGAGCACCACCGAGCCGATCGCCTCATAGAGGGGCGCCGGCACGTCGGCAGCCATCTCGACGAGTCGCGTCGCGACTTCGCGTGCGGCCTCGGGATCGCCCAGCGCGATCTCGGTCTCGGCGAGCAGGCACACCAGCCGCCACGACGTGAAGATGTCGGGCGGGCGTTCCGCGAACACGTCGCGCGCCGCGGCGATCTGCCCGTCGAGCAGCAGCGCGACTCCATTCGCCAGCGCATAGGCCGAACCGAACGCGGGCGGCAGCGACTCCAGGTTGACCTCGGCGAGTTGCAGTGCGTGCAGCACCGCCGGATCGGCGAGAGCGAGCGCCCCACCGGCCGCGGCGAAGGTGTAGATCACGCGGTCGAGCGCCGCGCCGAGGCGGGCGTCGGCCATGCCGTGCGCGTCGGAGGCCATCGCCAGCGACGGTTCGAGGCGGCCGCGCAACTGCGTGGCGACCGAGCGGATGAGTTGCGCACGAGCGCTGGTGAGCTCGGCGACCAGCGCTTCTCCTTCGTCGACCCGGCCGGCGGCGACCAGCATCAGGCCGGTGCTCTGCGTGGCGTTCCACACCGTGTACCACTCGTGCAGGGCCACCGCTTCGGCTCGCACCTCCACGAGCGCGTCGACCAGCTCGCGGCGCGGGCCGAGCAGCATGATCATCGCGATGTGGCGAGCGACTTCGAGCCGCACGAACGACCGACGATCATCACGCTCGAGGGCGAGGGCGCTGGCTTCACCGCGTAACCCCGCGAACACCGGGTCGCCGGCGTTGGTGCGCACCGACTGCATGCGCAGCACGGCGTGCATCCACTCGGGTGTGGCCCGGTCGCCGGCCACCAGCGGCGGCATGCCGTAGCGACCCGAGTCGGTGGCGCGCTGACGCAAGGCCCAGTAGTCGCCGAGTCCGGCGACCAGCCGCAGCGACAACGCGCTGCCCACCCGTGCCCAGTCGAGGGCCGCGGCACAGTTCGGCCACTCGGGGTCGACGCGGCCGATGACCTCCAGCCGCGACTCCCACCAGCTGTTCACGTCGTCGACGTGGTCGTCGCCGGCCGCGCGATCCAGCCAGCGCGCGCACCACTCGGCATGGGCGTCGCGGGCGCGCGCGGTCTCGCCGGTCTCCTGCAGCCGCTGCAGTGCGTACGAGCGGATGGTGTCGAGCAACGAGTAGCGGTCCCGTTCGTCGTCGAACTGGACGAGGCTCTTGTCGACGAGTGCTCGCACCGCCTCGGCCACGTCGTAGGGGTCGATGTCGCCGAAGGTGCCGACCACCTCCTCCGCGGCGTCGGCCGTGAAGCCGGCGGCGAACACGCCCAACCGGCGGAACACGACGCGCTCCGTGTCGTCGAGCAGTTCCTCACTCCACGCCACGGAGGCCTGCAGCGTCTGCTGCCTCGCCATCAACGTGCGCGGCCTGCCGGCGAGGAGCCGGAAGCGATCGTCGAGCTGCGCGGCAATGCGTTCCGGCGGCATCGTGCGCACACGTGCGGCCGCCAGCTCGATGGCCAGCGGCAGCCCGTCCAGGCGCACGCAGATCTGCGCGATGTCGGCGGCGTTCGCATCCGTGAGACGGAAACCGCGACGCACGCGGCGGGCACGATCGAGGAAGAGCTGCACCGCATCGAACGCGGCGACGTCGATGGCTGCGAGGTCGCGGGCGTGGTCGACGAGTGGCGTGCTCAGCGACGGCACGCGCCACACGATCTCGCCCGCCACGCCGATGGGTTCGCGGCTGGTGGTGACGACTCGGGCGTGCGGCGCTCGCTGCGCGATGGCCGACGCAACCTCGGCCGTCGCCGTCACCACGTGCTCCGCGTTGTCGAGCACGACGATGCAGGCGGGTCGCGACGCGAGTGTGCGCAGCGCTCCTTCGAGACCGGCCTCACCTGCGGCTTCCATCATCTCGAGTGCGTCGACCAGCGCGGCGACCACGTCGTCGCGATCGGAGCAGGCAGCCAGCTCCACCCATGCAACCCCGCCGGCGAACGCGTCGATCGACCGCGCCGCCAGCTCGTACGCGAGCCGGGTCTTGCCGCACCCGCCGGCACCGGTGAGCGTGAGCACGCGCTCGACGGCCACCAGGTCCACCAGCTCGGACAGTTCCGGGCCGCGGCCGATCAGCGGCGTGAGCGGGGCCGGCGGCGCATGTCGGGAGCTCATCGCTCGTGCTCTCCCGTCGTGCAACCACCGCCCGGGAGGGGCGAGCAGATCCATCGGATGCATCATTCTCCCGCACGCCGACGAGAACATCGGCCAAGTGGTTGATCTCGACTCACGCGGTCGAACGCATTCGCCGAGCGAGCCCGACCATCAACTCACGAGCAACCGTGGGGCACTCGTCGATGATCTGGCGGAACTCCTGATCGGTGCACACCACTGCCACCACGTCGGTCTCGGCCTGCACATCGGCGATGCGAGTGCCGTGGTCGAGCACCGCGATCTCGCCGAAGAAGTCACCGGGGCCCAGTCGCGCCACGGCGCGGCCGTCCTGCAGCACCATCGCCGAACCCTCGACGATCACGCCGGCCTCTCGACCGGTCGCCCCCTTGCGGGCCAGCAGCGCACCCGGCGCCGCCCGGTGCTCGCTGCTGCGACGGACGATGAACTGCAGCTCGAAGTCGGTGCACGCTCGGAAGGGCGCCACCCGCCGCAGCCGGGTCACGGCCGGGTCGACGACGGTCACGACGTTGCTCGAGTCATCATGCGTGCACTGTGCGCTCGTCTGGCACCACTCGCTGTCGGATTGCCGACAATGGCCGTGGTTCGCCTGACGTTGCACTGGAGTCCTTCTTTCCGTGCGGCGCCCCCGAGGAGCTGCATGCTGCTCTCGGCTCAGCGACAACTTTGGTTGCGCCGGCACGCAACCAAAGTGGTTCTCCTCGGGTTTGTGTGGGTGGTCGGGACCGTCGTGGCGGCACTCGGACGGCGCGCCTCGGTCCATCCGAGTGGGAGCGTCCCGTCGGGGGTGCATCAGCCACTCGGATGGTCGGCTGGCACTCGGATGGTCGGCTGGCACTCGGATGACGTGCGTGGTCGTTGGTGCTGTGACAGGACGGACGTTCGTTGCCACCCACATGCGCTGGAGGAGCGACAACTTTGGTTGCGCCGGCGCGCCAAAGAAGTTGTCGACGCTCACAGAGAAGGAGGTGGGTGCACCGTCGGTGCCGCGCCCGAAGCTGCGCCGGGCACTGCCGAGGGTTGCGTCGGGGATGCGGCTCGGGCGCCGAGTCGTGGCGTTTCGTTTCGGTCAGCGACAGGTTGTGCTGCACCAAGCGCAGCAGAAGTTGTCGCTGAGCAGAAGGACTGTCCCTCTCCGGGGCCCACGCCCGACGCCGCCCGCCCGGTCACCCACACAAACGTGAGGAGAACCACCAAAGTTGTCGCCGGGCCGAGAGACGTAGGTGCGCGCTCCCCGGTGCGGCGCCCGAACCGCCGCGGACCGACTCGGCCGGCGCCGGTTCAGACCGCCAGTTCTGGCCGATCCCGGTACTGGGCCAGGCACTCCGGGTTGGCGAGCGCCTCGGTGTTGCGCACCTCGCGGCCGTTCACCACGTCGGCGACCGCCAGCTCGCTGATCTTGTTGCTGCGCGTGCGGGGCACGTCGCTCACCTGGGCGATGCGTGCCGGAACGTGTCGCGGCGACGCGTTCGCACGCAGCCTGGCGCGGATGTCGCGTTCGAGCGACTCGGTGAGCAGCAGGCCTTGGTCGAGCTTCACGAACAGCACGATGCGCGTGTCGCCATCCCACTCCTGACCGACCGCCACCGACTCGACCACCCCTGGCAGCTGCTCGACCTGCGCATAGATCTCGGCGGTGCCGATGCGCACCCCACCCGCGTTCAACGTGGCGTCGCTGCGGCCGTGGATGACCATGCCGTCGTGCGACGTCCACGAGGCGAAGTCGCCGTGCGCCCACACGCCCTGGAAGCGATCGAAGTACGCGGACTGGAACTTGCTGCCGGCCTCGTCATCGCCCCAGAAGCCGACGGGCACGCTGGGGAACGGCAGCGTGCACACCAGTTCGCCCTTCACGTCGGGCTCGCCCACCGGCTCGCCGTCGGCGTCGAACACCGACACCGCCATGCCGAGCGCAGGCCCCTGGATCTCGCCGGCGTACACGGGTCGCGTGGGGTCGCCACCGACGAAGCAGCCGCACAGGTCGGTGCCTCCGCTGATGCTGGCGAGGTGCAGATCGGGCTTCAGCGACTCGTACACCCAGCGGAAGCCGTCATCGCTCAGTGGCGAGCCCGTGCTGCACACCGTGCGCAGCGCGCTGAGGTCGTGCGTGCGCGCCGGCCGCAGCCCCGCCTTGTTCACCGAGTCGACGTACTTGGCACTCACACCCAGCAGCGTGAGGTGTTCGTCGCGCGCAATGTCGAACAGCACCGACGGCGACGGGTGGAACGGGTTGCCGTCGAACAGCACCGCCGTCGCACCCGAGGCCAGCACGCTGACCAACCAGTTCCACATCATCCAGCCGCAGGTCGTGAAGTAGAGCACTCGATCGCCGGCACGGATGTCGCAGTGCAGCTGGTGCTCCTTCACGTGCATGAGCAGCACCCCCAGCGCTCGGTGCGTGATGCACTTCGGCTTCCCCGTCGTGCCGCTGGAGTAGAGGATGTACACCGGGTGATCGCCGGGCAAGCGCAGGCACTGTAGCGGCGCGCCGATGTGCGGGCCGGTGTAGTCGGCCCAGCGCACGCCGTTGGCGATGCCGCTGACCACCGGTGAGTGACCGAGCACGCCGACCACCACCACCCGTCGCAGCGAGGGCAGCTGCTCTGCGACCTCGGCGATGCGACCGAGACAGCTGAACTCCTTGCCGCCGTAGCGGTAGCCGTCGGCGGCGACGAGCACCGTCGGGCGCGTCTGCCCGAAGCGGTCGACCACACCGGCCACGCCGAAGTCGCTCGACGTGGAGGTGAAGGTGGCGCCGATCGCGTTCGCGGCCAGGAACGCGATGATGGTCTCGGCGACGTGCGGCATGTACGCGGCCACCCGGTCGCCGGGTTGCACGCCGTCGGCCATGAACGCGGCGGCGAGCGCGGCGACCTCGGCCCTCAGTTCGTCCCAGGTGTATGCGCGCCGGTCACCCGCTTCGGTGATGGCGACGAGCGCTTCCTCACCGGCGCCGGCGCGTTCGGCGAGCGCGTTCTCCGCGTACGACACCGACGAGTCGGGGAAGAAGCGAGCACCCCGCACGGAGCCGTCACCGGGGTCGAACGCCAGGTCGCCCGGCTCACCGACCAGGTCGGCGAAGTCCCACACGCGCTGCCAGAACTCGCCGAGGTTGCGCACGGACCAGTTGTGCAGCGCCACCGAGTCGACCACCTCCGGGTGCCGCGCCGCGACCTCGCGACGGAACTCCTCCATGCGGCTCGCGGCCACGCGTTCGGGCGACGGGGTCCACAACGGGTGCACTGCTGACTCCTCCATGTTCGACCCTCAGCCGCCGGTGGGCGCTCGGCGCGAACGCGGGCCGGCGTGTGCGACTCGGCTGGGAACGGGATGGCCGACGAACGACTCGACGAGCAGCGCGGCCTCGATGAGGGCATCGATGCCGAGGCCGGTGGCGATGCCCAGGTCGTCGCACAGCGCCACCAGCTCCTCGGTGGCCACGTTGCCCGCGGCGCCGGCCGCGAACGGCGAACCGCCGAGCCCACCGATCGAGGTGTCGAAGCGCACCACGCCCGCCTGCATGCCCGCGTATGCGTTCAGCAAACCGGTGCCGCGCGTCTCGTGGAGGTGCAGCCCGACGTCGGTGCCGGTGGCCGCGAGAGCCTCGTGGATGCGGCGGGGGGTTGCCATGCCGGTGGTGTCGGCGAGCGTGATGGCGGTGGCGCCGTGCGCACGGAGCCGTTCGGCGATCATCGCGAGCAGCGCGGGTGCCAGGTCGCCCTCGTAGGGAGAGCCGAACGAACAGGAGATGACGGCGTCGACCGGCACGCCTGCGATCGACGCCAGACGGCAGATGTCGGCGATCGCCTCGACCGACTCGTCGATGCTCATCCGCACGTTGCGCTGGTTGTAGGTGGGCGACGCCGACACCGTGACGGTGAGCTCGTCGACACCGGCCGCCAGCGCCAGTTCGGCGCCGCGCACGTTCGGCACCAACGCCGCGCGCACCACACCCTCGGGCGCGCCGACGGCAGCGACCACGTCGGCCGCACCCGCCATGGCCGGCACCGCGGTGGGACTGACGAACGCCGCCACCTCCAGGTGCGTGACGCCCGCCGTGAGCAGGGCGTCGATGAGGTCGACCCGCTGCTCGACGGTGAGCGGTGCCTCGGCCTGCAAGCCGTCGCGGGCACCCACCTCACGAATCGAGATGCCTGTGGGCAGTGCGCTCATGGCCGCCAAACTACGCCCACTAGCGTGACGCGCATGGAACTCGGTCTGCAGGGTCGTCGAGCGTTGGTCACCGGAGCGTCGAGCGGATTGGGTCTCGGTTGCGCACGCGCCCTGGCCGCCGAAGGTGCCACGGTGGTGCTGGCCGCGCGCTCGCAGGAACGCCTCGACGCTGCCGCGGCCAGCATTCCCGGCGACGTTCACACGCTGGTCGCCGACGTGGCCGACATGGAACAGGCGCAGTCGCTGGTCGCTCGTGCGCAGGAGTTGACGGGTGGCATCGACATCCTCGTCGCCAACGCCGGTGGTCCACCCGCCGGCAACTTCGCCAGCACCGCGCTCGACGCCTACTTGCCGGCTCTGCACCTCAACCTGCTGTCCACCGTGGCCATGTGCACCGCTGCGGTGCCGGCGATGTGCGAGCGCGGCTGGGGTCGCGTGGTGGCCATCACATCCATGTCGGTGCGCGAGCCCATCCCGCACCTGATCCTCAGCAACACCGCGCGCGCCGGGCTCACCGGCTTCCTCAAGACGCTGGCCGGTGAGGTGGCGTCGAAGGGTGTCACCGTCAACAGCATCCAGCCGGGCCTGCACCTCACCGACCGTCTGGCCGCGCTCTACGCCGACCCCGCCACGGTGGCGGCCGGTGTCCCCACCGGCACGCTCGGCGACCCCGACGACTTCGGGCGCATCGCCGCGTTCCTGTGCAGCGACTCGGCACGCTTCCTCACCGGCACGGCCATCCCCGTCGACGGCGGCGCCTGCCACGGCCTGCAGTAGCGCTACGAACCGCTCGCGCTCACCGCGCCCAGCGCCGCGAGCGCCATGTCGTGCAGCAGCGGCGCGAGCGTGCGACGGCTGGTGCCACCCACGTAGGGAGTGGAGTTGACCAGCCCGATGGCGGCCTGCACCGCGGCCACCAGTCGCGGGCGCCCCACGCGTCGATGGCGGCGCTGCATCACGCTCACCCACTCGTCCACGTACTGCCGTTGCAGCGCGCGCACCTGGTGCGCCTGCTCGGCGTCGAGGTGGTGCAGCTCGCGTGCGTGCACCACGATCAAGTCGGGGTGGTCGAGCGCGAACGTCACCTGCATGCGCACCAGCGCGTCGAGTGCGGCGGCGTCGTCGGGTGCGGCTGCCACGGCCGCCCTGCCGCCGGCGAGCAGCTGCTCGCTCACCGCGGTGAGCATCGCCGCCAGCAGCGCCTGCTTGCCCT